>CAIXBQ010000012.1 GCA_903917705.1 uncultured Verrucomicrobia subdivision 3 bacterium
AAGTCGTGCTGCGCGACGAACTCCAACGCTTCTGGCGGGACGCCCGCCGGGTCCGCTCTCTTATTTTCGACTGGCTTCTCGATCAAGCAAACAGTTTCTCTCCAGCCGTTATACTACATTATTAACGTAATTGGTATTATTGATGGTATAGAGGCCGCCCATGGGACAGCCGGGAATCTTGCCGGCGGCGTTGAGCTTGATGTAGGGGGTCAGGTCGTACGGAAAGCGGATGGCTTCGCCGTTGGTCTTGCGATTTTCCAAGGCGAACTGGTTGGCGGCGGCATCAATCTGGCGAAGGTTGTTGATGCAGGCATTTACGGAGCTGGTGGCGCGCGGAAACATGGTCCGGAGAAGATAGGTGCGGAAAGCCAGAAACCCAACCACCACCAGCACCACGATAACGGCGATTTCGATCAGCCGGTTTTCCAGACCTGACGGACTGTGTTGCGACTCGCTCATGGCCCTTATCAACACCGCCCGCCAGATTCCGTTGCGCGGATTTACCGTCGCCGGCCGCCGGGAGCGAAATGATAGCCGCCGTGAACACGTCCGCCACGCACTTTGCCGGGGAAGCCGGCCGCGGCCGCGCCGGGCTTGGCTTCTTCAAACAACGCCGTGTAGCGATAGTCGAAGTTTTCCAGCTTCACGCGCGGGATTTTCTGGCTGATGAACCGTTCAATCGCGAAAACATGCGGTGCATCCTCGGCCACCATGATGGTGAAGGCGTCGCCGGTGTGTTCCGCCCGCCCGGTGCGCCCGATGCGGTGGATGTAATCCTCCGGATGCTGCGGCACGTCGTAGTTGATGACGTGGCTGACATCCGCAATGTCCAGCCCGCGCGCCGCGATGTCCGTGGCGACGAGGACTTCGTATTTGCCATCGCGAAAACCTTCCAAGGCCTGCTCGCGCTCCTTCTGGGTGCGGTTGGAATGCAGCACGGCCACGGCATGATTCGCGCGCTTGAGCAGGGACGCCACGCGGTCGGCCCCATGCTTGGTGCGGCAGAAAACCAGGACTGAGTTGTAGTTCACCCGCTTCAAGAGCTCAAGCACCAGGTCGGTCTTTTGCGTGTCGGACACGGGATAGATGACGTGCTTGACCGTCTCGGCGGGGGTGCGCCGCGCGCCGATCTCGATGGTCTCCGGATCTTGCATCGCCCATTGGATGAGCGTCTCAATCTGCGGCGGGATGGTGGCGGAAAACAGCGCGGTGTGGCGCACGCGCGGACATTTTTCAACCAGCCGGCGCACGTCGGGCAAAAAGCCCATGTCCAACATGCGGTCGGCTTCGTCCAGGACGAGGAATTCCACCTTGTCGAGGCGCACCGTGCCCTGTTCGAGATGGTCCAGCAGACGTCCGGGCGTGGCCGCCACGACATCCGCACCGGCGCGCAGTTCGTCGTTCTGCTTGCCATAGCCGACGCCGCCGTAAACCACGGTGACTTTCAAATCGGTGAACCGCGCGTAATCGCGAATCGCGGTTTCCACCTGCGACGCGAGTTCGCGGGTGGGCTCCAGAATGAGGGCGCGCGGCCCGACCGGACTATGTTTGCCAAGTTTGGAAAGGATGGGCAGGGCGAACGCCGCCGTCTTGCCGGTGCCGGTCTGCGCGCTGCCGATGACATCGCGGCCAGCCAGCACCAGGGGAATGGCGCGGAGTTGGATGGGCGTCGGATCCACATATCCCATCGCCTTGACGCCGTCCAACATGACTGGCGAAAGGCCTAATTTACTGAAAGGCATGAGGTAGGTTAGCAATCCGGCGGATTAAGGAAAGCAATGAATTACGGACGGCACGACGGCCAGCCCCGGCGGCCCGGCATCATCAAGCAAAGAAAAACCCGGCACGATGTGCCGGGTTGAATCGGATCCCCGGTCCGCGGCGACAAACTTCGCCGGCGGCACGGGGCGATATTTTTATGCCGCAGACGGCGGCGTTTCCATCGGCGGTGCAGCCGGGGGCGCGGGCTCAACCATTGGCGTTGCCACCGCTTCAACCGGAGCCGGGGTTTCCACCACCGGATTGACCGGCACCGGCACTTCCGACGCCAGCTCCGCAGCAACTTCCGCCGGCGACACAGCTTCCGTAACCGTGGCGGCTTCGGCTTCGGCCGGTTTCGCAGGCTTCTTTTCCTGCTTCACCGGCTTGGGCGCGGGCTTCTTGGCCGTCTCCATGCGGCCATCGGCGAATTCCAGCACAGCCCCCTGATGGATGAGCCAGTGCAAGTCCACGATGATCGCCGTCTGCTCGGGCGTGGCTTCAGGCGCGACGGGCTCAGCGGGCTTCGCCGCCGGGGTGGCGGCCTCGCCTTCGGCCACCGGCGCGGGCGTGACGGGAACTTCCGCGACCGGCGCTTTCGCCACCTTGGGCGTCGGCGCGAGCGCCTCGATCAATTTTCGCCGCGTGCATTTCGCGTTGCCGTTGATGAATTCAATGATGCGCTTGATGTTTTCCGACACCGGCGTGGTTTCAAGGTCGAGGAAGGTCGGCCGCGCCACGCTGACATGCGTGACCGTCTTGTTAACCTTGAAGAATTGCAGGCCGTATTGCGCGAACTGCTGGCTCAGTTTCGTGGCGATGGGCAGCGGGAAAAATTTCTGCTGCTCCCACTCCTGCCGGATCAGCCGCTGCAGGCCGTTGCTGCGCAAACTGCGGCTCGGCAAACCGGCCACTGTAAGCGTCTCGACCGGTTTGATGATGGAATCCTTGTGCGTGGCGCGGAAATGCTTCTCCACTTCTTCCATCGTCGCGAGCTTAATCGGCTCCGGCACGTTGAGGCAGTTGAATTCGGTCTTGAAGCTCTGGTCTTCGATCCATTTTTTGACGACCGCCTCGTCCTTCACGATTTTGACGCGCGCCTTGAACAGGTCGAACGGCATCCGCGAAAACTTTTCCGCGTGCAGCTTGCGCAATTGGTTCTGGTAATCGTGATAATTCGGCGGGCCAAGGATTTCGCCGCTCATGCCGCATTGCGCGACGAACGTATAAACGCCCTTCGGCGGCTCCGTCGCCGTGCGTTCGGCGTTATAAAACGTGGCGAAATGATTTTTAAGAACATGCGCGACGGCTTCGTCCTCGCTCGTCCACGGGGAATCATCGAGCGCGCAGATGAACAGCGATTGCGCCGCGCCGTCGGATTTTTTCTTGGTGAGCTGGACGGAATAGCGTTCCGCCTTCTGCAAAATCAGCAGCGCGATCTGGAACAGCGGATAAGCTCGACCGGTCATCTTGATCTGCCGCGAGAGCTGCTCGACGCCGCGTTCTTCCGGGATGAACGCGACGTTCAGCTCCGGCAACGGCGCGGGCGGCGCGGGGCGCTCGCCGCGCTGTTCATCGCGCCGGTCGCCACCACGGAAACCGCCGCCTTTGCGGTCGCCAAACTTGGAACCACCGCGCGGCGGACTGCCACGGCGTTCACCGCCGCCGCCAAAGCCGCCGGGACCATCGCGGCGCGGGCCGCGGCGTTCGCCGGGCTTGCCGCTAAAACTGCGCTCGGGCTTGACACCTTCGTTGCCGGTGAACTTTGCAAATTTGTTGGACTCGGTTTTCCCCTGCGCCCACGCGGGCTGGAAGAGGTTCTCCAAGTTGAGGTCGAGATCAGGGACGTTGCTCATGAATAAAAACGGGGATCGGAATGATTAAAAATTACTTTACTTCAGCGGCGGGCGCAGCGGCGCGTTTGGCGTGGATGGCCTCAATGATTTTCTTGGCGAGTTCGGGTTTTTCCTCCAGCGCCTTCTTGGCGGCATCCCGGCCCTGGCCGATCATCGCGCCGTCAAATTGCAGATAGGCGCCTCTTTTATCCACCGCGCCACATTCGATGCCCACGTCAAGAATGCTGCCTTCCTTGTCGATGCCGTGGTTGTAGATGATGTCAAACTCGGCCTCGGCAAACGGCGGCGCGACCTTGTTCTTCACGATTTTGACGCGCGTGTGGTTGCCGTAGACATTGCCGGCGGCGTCTTTGAGCTGGTCTTTGCGGCGGATGTCCATGCGGACGCTCGCGTAAAATTTCAACGCCTTGCCGCCCGGCGTGGTTTCGGGGCTGCCGAACATCACGCCGACTTTCTCGCGCAACTGGTTCGTGAAAATACAAGTGGTCTTGGACTTGGCGAGAATCGCGGTGAGTTTGCGCAGGGCTTGCGACATGAGCCGCGCCTGCATGCCCATCGTGGCCATGCCCATCTCGCCTTCAAGTTCAGCCTTCGGCACCAGGGCGGCAACCGAGTCGATGACGATGACATCGAGTGCGTTCGAACGCGCAAGCGTTTCGCAGATGGTCAGCGCCTCTTCGCCGGAATCCGGCTGTGACACCAGCAGGTCATCAAGGTTCACGCCGAGTTTTTTCGCGTAGCCGGGATCCAGCGCGTGTTCCGCATCAATGAACGCCGCGAGGCCGCCGGCCTTTTGCGCATTAGCGATGACGTGCAGCATGAGCGTGGTTTTGCCCGAAGATTCGGGTCCATAAATCTCCACAACCCGCCCGCGGGGAATGCCGCCAACACCGAGCGCGAGGTCAATCGCCAGCCCGCCGGTCGGAATGACTTCAATTTTCACCTGCGCCCGCGCATCGCCGAGGCGCATGATGGCCCCATCACCGTAAGCTTTGGTGATGGACGAAATTGCGGATTCGAGTTCGCGTTCGCGGGTCGCGGCGGCTTTGGCGTCAGCGGCGCTGGCAACGGCTTTTTCAACGGCTTTGGGCGGCATAAAATTAGGGTTTTTGTCGGTTTTACGAAAGGAGACGGTAGTGAATCGGCAATGAATAGTCAAACGCCGATGGTGCAGATGACAAAACTGTCATGGAATTTTTATTGCGGTGCCAGCGGTCCCGGACGTTAAATTTATCTCCTTATGAAATCCATTTCTGTCCTCACCCTAGCCGGCGGGCTCATCGTCGCCGGTTCCGTTTATGCCGCCGACGTGAATTATCATCTTCTCAAAACCATCCCCGTCGGCGGCGACGGCGGCTGGGATTACCTGTCCGTAGATTCGGCGGCGCAGCGGCTTTACGTTTCGCACGCCACGAAAGTAGTCGTGATTGATCTGGCGAAGGATGCGGTCGCCGGCGAAATCACCAATACGCCCGGGGTTCACGGCATCGCCGTGGCACCGGAACTGAATCGCGGTCTGGTGACCTGCGGGCGTGAAGACAAGGGCGCGATCGTTGACCTCAAAACCCTGCAGATCCTTTCCAAAGTGGAGACAGGCGCCAATCCCGACGGAATGCTTTACGAACCGGGTCGGCAGGAATTCTACACGTTCAACGGACGCGGCAGTTCCGCAACCGTGATTGCCGCGAAGTCTGGCCAAGTGGTTGCCACGATTCCCCTCGGCGGCAAGCCGGAATTCGCCGACGCCGACGCCAAAGCCGGTTTGGTCTTCAATAACCTCGAAGACAAAAGCGAACTCGTCGCGATTGACACCAAGAGACACACCGTCGTAAACCACTGGCCGATTGCGCCCGGCGAGGAAGCGAGCGGCCTGGCCTTCGATGAGCAGAATCATCGCCTGTTCCTTGGCTGCGGCAACAAGCTGATGGTGATGGTGGACAGCACCAGTGGAAAAGTTCTGGCGAGCGTTCCGATTGGCGACGGTGTGGACGCGAACTCGTTTGATCCCGGCACACAACTCGCCTTCGCCTCCTGCGGCGACGGCACGGTGACGATTGCCCGGGAAGAGGGCGACAAACTGACGGTGGTGCAAACCTTGAAAACCGAAAAAGGCGCGCGGACGATGACGATTGATCCGGCGACGCACAAAATTTATCTCGCCTCGGCGAAATTTGAAGCGCCAGCGGAAGGCCAGCGGCGCGGCAAGCTGGTGGCGGGCAGCTTCAAGATTCTGGTCTTCGGCCCGGAATAAAGATGACGAAAGTTTCATCTGCGGTTCATCGCCGCTTCATCCGCTTTTGTTTTAATGCGGGCGCGAAAATGATTCCGAGAAACCAAAAAAACATGAGAAATAAAATCATCCTTAGCGGAATGTTGGCGGCGGTGCTGGTCGCGCTCGGCGTCAGCGGTTGTGCCACAGAAAAACAGGAGCAGGCCAAACTGCAAGCGCAGGCCAAAATCAGCAAGGAACAGGCGCAGCAAACTGCGCTCGCCAAAGTGCCCAACGGCACGGTCAAGGACGGCGAGCTGGAAAAAGAAAAAGGCAAGTTGATCTGGTCATTCGACATCACGGTGCCGGATTCCAAGGACATCAAGGAAGTCGCCGAGGACGCCGCCAAAGCCAAGCAGAAGGGCGAAGACAAGGATTGATTTCACTGGTTTGAACGAGACCATCAAAAACTTTATGAAAAGCTACGCGATATTAATCACCGCGATACTTGGCGTTGTCCTGCCCTTCACCTGCCGGGCGGGAACGGAATTGAAATGGACAGACGCGCCGGAAGCGGTGCGCGCAACCGTGCTGGCCAACGGCGGCTCGACGGGGCAAACCGTTGACCGCGAGAACGGCAAGAAGAATGGCCTGGCGGTTTATGAAGCGAGCGTGAAAGACCAGAAAGGCGAAACCTCCGACCTCGTTATCACCGAAGATGGCAAGTTGGTCGAAACCAAGCACGACGCTGCCGCCGACGCTGCCGGCGAGCAGCGGGCGGCTCGCGCCAAAAGAATTCTGGCGGGCGTGAAGTTCAGCCATCCGCGCGACATTGACAATACCTACCTGCCGCTCGCGAAATTGAAGCAGGACATCATCGAGGGTTTGGAAGACGGCAAGAAAACCCGCGTGGAACGGACATTGAAGCCGGAGTTGCACAAGATTTTCAAGGTTGCCGGCCAGAAGGTGGATTCGCTTTGCATGGAGGACAGGATTTTCGTGGGCGGCGTGCTCGAGGAGGTCGCGCTGGATTATTTTGCGCAGGACGATGCCGGCACGGTTTATTATCTCGGCGAGGACGTGGATGAATTCGACGAAAACGGCAAGCTCGCCCAACACAATCCGCCGGACGATGCGTGGCTGACCGGCAAGGACACGCCTGTGCCCGGCGTCATCATGCCGGCGCATCCGAAAGTCGGTGACAAGTTCAAATCCGAGGATGTGTCTGACAAGGTGGACGAAGTTGACGAGGTTGTGGCGGTCGATGAGACCACGACCGTGCCGGCGGGAAAGTTTGAACATTGCGTGAAGATTGCCGAGCAGATTCCCGGCGAAGGTCTCGAATACAAATTCTACGCACCGGGCGTCGGCGTGGTGCGGGAAACGCCCGCCACTGGCGACGAACTGCTGATTTCTCACACGACGCAGTGAGTTGAATCTGGTTGAATTACGTCATGCGCGTTCTGGTCGTTGAAGACGAAAAGAAAACCGCCTCGTTCATCCGCAAGGCGCTCCAGGCCGAAGGCTTCGCGGTGGACGTGTGCGGCAATGGCGATGACGCGCTCGCCGCCGCCACAACCACGCCATTTGACGCGCTGGTGCTGGACATCATGCTGCCAGGCCGGGACGGCTTGAGCGTCTTGTCGCAGTTGCGCGAACGCAAAAACGCCACGCCGGTGCTGCTGCTGTCCGCGCGCGGCGAAGTCAACGAACGCGTTCAAGGACTGAATGCCGGCGCGGATGACTATCTGCCCAAGCCTTTTATCATCGCCGAACTCGTCGCCCGTGTCCGTGCGCACGTCCGTCGCAGTGGCGAAAATACATCCACCGTGCTGCGCCTCGCTGACCTCGCGCTCAACACCATCACGCACGAGGCCGGACGCGGTGAAAAGAAAATTGAACTCACGGTGCGCGAGTATCGGCTGCTGGAATATTTGCTGCGCAACGCCGGCCGGATTTGCGGCCGCATGAGCATCATTGAAAAAGTCTGGGACTACGATTTCGATCCCGGCACGAACCTCGTGGATGTTTATGTCCGACGCCTGCGCGAAAAAATTGACGACGGTTTCGAGCCGAAATTATTGCACACCGTGCGTGGCATCGGCTACGTGTTGAAGGGGGCGGCATGACCATCCGCATGCGCCTCACGCTTTGGTATGCCGTGATATTTTCCGTGTCGCTGCTGGTCATCGGCTTCGCGATGTATTCCGAACTGGTGCTGGAAACGCGGGCAAAAATCGCGCACCACCACCGGGCCACGATTGACGACGATGCCGGGGTGGACATCACGCAAATCATCTTTATTTACGGCGGCTCGGCAATTGTCGTCGGCCTGCTTGGCGGTTGGTGGCTGACGCGCCGGGCCTTTGCGCCCGTGGCCGCGCTCACGACCGCGGCGGAAAGAATTCACGAAGGCAATTTGACTCAAAAAATTCCTCGTTCCGGCAGCGGCGACGAACTGGACCGGCTTACGGATGTGTTCAACGCGATGACCACGCGCCTCGCTGGCTCGTTCCAGCGCATCCGCGAATTTTCCTTGCACGCCTCGCACGAACTCAAGACGCCGCTGACCGTTCTCCACGGAGAACTGGAAACGGATTTGAATAACGAAGCATTGCCGTCCACGCAGCGCGAAAAAATTCTCGGCCAGCTTGATGAAATTCAGCGGCTCACCAAAATCGTGGACGGCCTCACGCTGTTCACCAAGGCCGACGCCGGGCAGATCGAACTGAAATTCGCGCCGCTGGCCTTGAATGAAATCGTCCGCGACGTTTTTGAAGACGCGCAGATTCTCGCCAAGCCCGCGAACATTTCGGTGAATCTTGCCGCGTGCGAAAACATTTCTGTGCATGGCGACAGACATCGCCTCCGCCAGCTTTTGCTGAACCTGACCGACAACGCCGTGAAATACAACCAGCCCGGCGGCACGGTGGAATTTTCTTTGCGGCGCGACGGCGCGGGCGCGGAACTAAAGATTTCCAACACCGGCAAAAACATTCCGCCCGAAATTCTGGCGCGCGTGTTCGAGCGGTTTTTCCGCGGCGATCCGGCGCACAATTCCGCCGTGGACGGCTGCGGCCTCGGCTTGAGCATTGCCCAATGGATTGTCACCGCGCATCATGGCGACATCCGCATCGCGTCGGCGGAAAACCGGACGACTGTCACCGTTCGGCTGCCGCTCGCGTCTGAAAAAGCGAATTTGTGAAACCCTGGCCGACCATTTTAATCGCCTGTCTGCTGACCGGCTGCGCGCACTTTGAATCCAAGCCGCTCGCGCCGGAAAAATCCGCCGCGCAGCTCGACGCGCGCCGGCTTGACGACGCAGGGCTGAAAAAATTTGCTGACCAAAATTCCGGCGGCGAACGGAAAAACTGGCCGCCGTCGAAATGGGATTTGAATTCGCTTACGCTCGCGGCGTTTTATTTTCATCCCGACCTCGCCGTGGCCTGCGCGCAATGTCGCGTGGCCGAAGCCAGTGTGAAAACAGCCGGTGGCCGGCCCAATCCTACAGTTACTGCCGGGCCGGGCTTTAATTCCACCACGGCCGGCGTCACGCCGTGGATGCCGTTTGGCTCGCTGGATTGGCCCATCGAGACCGCCGGCAAACGCGCCAAACGCATCGCCGAGGCGGAGGAAATTTCCGAGTCGGCGCGGTGGAATTACGTTTCAACCGCGTGGCAGATTCGCAGCGGCGTGCGCGCCGAGCTGCTGGATTTTTCCACCGCGCAAAAACGCGCCAAGCTGCTGCAAAAACAAATCGCGACGCAACATGAAATTTCGCGACGGTTGGAACAGCGCTTTGATGCCGGTGCCATCGCCCGCTCTGAACTCGTGACGGCGCAGATGGCGTTGAACAAAACGCAGCTCGAACTTTCCGGCGGGCAATCCAAGCTGGCCGACGCGCGTTCGCGGCTGGCACAAGCGCTCGGACTTCCGCTTGCAGCGCTGGACGGAATTCAATTTGAAACGGATTTTTCCTTGTCCAATCTGAAAGAGTTGAATTCCGCCGATGCGCGCCGCGCCGCGTTGCTCGGACGTGCGGATATTCGCGCGGCGCTGGCGGATTACGCGGCGGCGGAAGAAAATCTGAAACTGGAAATCGCGAAACAATATCCCGATTTGCATCTGAATCCCGGTTACCAATTTGACCAAGGCGACAACAAATGGACGCTCGGCTTCACGGTTGAACTGCCGGTGCTGAATCAAAATCAAGGGCCGATTGCCGGGTCCAAAGCCCGACGCGAGCTAGCGGCAGCGAAATTCCTCCAGCTTCAGTCGCAGGTCATCGGCGCGGTTGACCGCGCGGTGACCGGATTTGGCGCTGCGCGCTCACAATTGAAAACCGGTAGCGCGTTGCTCGATATGGCGGTGCGGCAGCAAAAATCCGTGGCGGCCCAAGTGAAGGCCGGTGCCGCGGAACAACTGGATTTGCTGAATGCGGAAATGGAATTGAACGCCGTCCGACTCGCACAGCTTGATGGCGAAACGCAGTTGCAATCCGCCATCGGCGCGCTCGAAGACGCATTGCAGCGTCCGGCGGATGATTTCAATGCCCGCAAAATTTTGCCCGCAAAATCCCAGCCATGAAAATGATTCCAAAATTTGTTCTGTTCATGGCGCTGCTCGCCAGTGCGGTCGCAGCCCGCTCGGCTGAACCCGACGCGAAAGCGGAGACGAAACCTGAAGCCAAAACCGAGGCGATAAAAATTACCCGGGGCGCGAACGGCGAGGCAATTTTGACGCTCGCTGCGGAAACCCAAAAACGGATCGGCCTCGAAGTGGCCAGTCCCGCTGCGACCGAGTGGCAGCCGGAAATCAAGGCGTTTGGCCGCGCGCTCGACCCCGCGCCGCTGGTGGATTTGCTCGCGGATTTGGGTCGGGCGCAAATCGCTTTTGACAATTCGCATCAGGAGTTGGAGCGGGCGAAGCAGTTGAAAAAAGACAACAACATTTCCGAGCGCGCATTTCAAGACACCGAAACCGCCTACCGGCAAAACCTCGCAGCCTTGATGTCGGCGCGTTTTAAAATTGAGACCGGCTGGGGAAAACGGATTGCAGCCATGACCGGACCTGCTGTCGTGCCGCCGGGCACCGCCCGGAAACGCGCCTTGGATTTCGACAGGCTGGCGGCTGGCGGTTGTTTGATTCGCATTGATTTGCCGACGGGCGAGCGCCTGTCCGGGCCGAAATCGGCGCGCATCGTGCCGCTGGCAAATCGGGTGCCATCCATCACGGCCGGTTTTTTTGATGCGTTGCCGGTGGTGGATGCGCAGACGCAACAACAGGGCCTTTTGTTTTTGAACGACCAGCCGGACACGGCTGACCGGCTCATTCCAGGCGAAGCCGTGACCGCGTTCGTCAGTACCTCCGCCCCACCGGTCAAGGGTGTGGTGATACCTGCCGCTGCCATTTTGCGACACGACGGCAAGGGATCGTTTTTCGTGCAAACTGGTGAAACAGATTTTTCGCGCCGCGAAATTCCGCTCGACCGCCCGGTGGCCGACGGTTTTTTCACCGTTAAATTGCCGCCAGCCAGCCGCATCGTCACCGTCGGCGCACAGACGCTGCTCTCCGCCGAATTGAGTGGCGGCGGTTTTAACGCGGGTCAACGCGATTAAATCATGCTCCGACGACTCGTTGAACTTTCCCTCGGCTCGCGCGGCGTGGTCATCACGCTGGCAGTTGGCCTCATCATCTACGGCGTGTTCGTAACCAAAAGCGCAAAACTGGACGTTTTTCCCGATTTTGTGCAGCCGCAGGTCACGGTGCAGACCGAGGCGCCGGGCCTTGCGCCGGAACAGGTCGAGTCGCTCGTGACCCGGCCGGTGGAAAACGCGCTGAGTGGCGCGGGGGATCTCGATTCAGTGCGCTCGGAAAGCATCCAGGGGTTGTCTGTTGTCACGGCCGTGTTCAAGGAGGGTACGGAAATTTACCGGGCGCGGCAGATGATTGCCGAACGCCTCGTGCAAGTCGGCGGCGCGCTGCCATCCGGGGTGACGCCGCCAACCATGGAGCCGCTCACCTCGTCCACGATGGATCTGCTCAAATTCGGCCTGACCTCGGAAAAACTGCCGCCGATGGAGCTGCGAACCTTCGCCGACTGGACGGTGCGGCCAAAACTGCTGGCGGTTTCTGGCGTGGCGGCAGTGAAGGTTTTCGGTGGCGAAGTGCGGCAGATGCAGATCCAGGTGAAACCGGAGCGGTTGCAGGCCCTGCAAATCTCCGTGTCGGACGTCTTGGCTGCCGCGCGCTCGGCGAGCGGGGTACGCGGTGCCGGCTTCATTGAAACAACCGCGCAGCGGCTCGTCCTCCAGACCGAAGGCCAGTCGCTCACCGCGGCGCAGCTCGGCGAAGTCGTGGTGACGCAGCGCAACGGTCGCAGTGTGCGATTGAACGACGTGGCCGTGGTCGCGGTTGCGGGCGAACCAAAATTTGGCGACGCGCTCATCAATGGCAAGCCGGGCATCCTGATGACCACTTCCAGCCAGTACGGCGCAAACACCATGGACGCGACCCTCGCCGTCGAGACCGCGCTGGCGGAGATGAAACCGGCGTTTGCGGCATTGGGTATTGATTATGTTCCCGGCCTGCACCGGCCGGCGACCTTCATCGAAATCGCCATCCACAACCTGAAGAATTCACTGCTGCTCGGCGCGGCGCTCGTCGCGGTGGTTTTGTTCATTTTCCTGCTGGATTGGCGTACGGCGCTGATTTCATTCACTGCCATCCCGCTCTCGTTGCTCACCGCTGTCATCGTGCTCGACCGTTTCGGCGTGACGCTCAATACCATGACGCTCGGCGGACTGGCCGCCGTCATCGGCGTGGTCGTGGACGATGCGATCATCTGCGTGGAAAATATTTTGCGGCGGTTGCGCGAGAATTTGACGCTGGCGCAACCGCGTCCGCTGTTCAACGTCGTGCTTGACGCCTCGCTGGAAGTGCGAAGCGCCGTCGTCTATGCCACGTTTGTGGTCGCTATGGTGTTTGTGCCGGTGTTGACCATGTCGGGTTTGCAGGGCCGCTTTTTTGCGCCGTTGGGCGTCACCTTCATCCTTGCCAACCTTGCGTCCCTCGTCGTGGCGCTGACCGTTACGCCCGCGCTGTGCTTCACCTTCCTCTCGCGGACGAAACCGCACGCGGAACCGGACTATCTACGCCGGCTGAAACAGGTTCACCGCCGGCTGCTTGAAAAAATCAGCCGCGCGCCCAAGACCACAATGGTGCTGGCGCTCGTTCTGTTCATCGGTGCGCTGGCCACGCTGCCGTTTTTTGGCGGCGAATTCCTGCCGGATTTTCGCGAAGGTCACTTTGTCGTCCAGCTAACGATGGCTCCCGGCACGTCTTTGACGGAAATGCGGCGGATCGGCCAGCGGATCTCAGCCGACCTGCGAGAGATTCCCGAAATTCAAAGCGTTGAGGAACAGATTGGCCGGGCGCAAGGCGGCGAGGATACCTGGGGGCCGCATCGCGGCGAAATGCACGTCGAACTGAAACCGACGGCGGGCGAGAACCAGGAAAAAGTGCAGGACGCCATCCGCGATGTGCTGGCGAAGTATCCCGGCATGCAGAGCGAAGTGCTGACGTTCCTAGGCGACCGCATCGGCGAAACCATTGCCGGCGAAACCGCGCAGGTGGTGCTGAACATTTTTGGCGACGATCTCGACGTGCTCGATGCGAAGGCGCAGGAAGTTTCGGCGGCGCTGGCAAAAGTTCCGGGGGCCGCAGATGTGCAGATTTCGGCGCCGCCCGGCGCACCGCGCATCGCGGTGAAACTGCGACCCGAACGGCTGACCCAACTCGGTTTCCGGCCGGTGGAAGTGCTCGAAGCCGTCCAGACCGCCTATGAAGGCGAGGTCGCCGCGCAGATTTACGAGGGCGAAAAAATGTTCGCCGTGACGGTGATTCTTGAGCCGGCGGCGCGGCAGCAGCCGGAAGCGGTCGGCGAACTGCTCGTTGGCAATTCGCAGGGGATCCAGATGCCGCTACGCGAACTGGCGGACGTTTCGCTGGCAACCGGCCGTTATGCGATTTTGCACGACGGTGCCCGGCGGCGGCAGACGATCACCTGCAATCCGGCCGGGCGCGACGTGGCGTCATTTGTCGCGGCGGCCAAAGACCGGATTTCAGCACAGGTGAAATTTCCGGCGGGCGTGTATGTGGAATTCAGCGGCGCGGCGGAACAGCAGGTGCAGGCGCAACGCGAACTGCTGCTACATTCACTCGTGGCCACGGCGGGAATCATTCTGCTGCTGGCGATGGTTTTCCGCAAGGCCAGCCATCTCCTGCTCGTGCTGGCGAACGTGCCGTTTTCCCTGGTCGGCGGCGTGCTGGCGATTTTCCTCGTGGGCTATTTTGGCGAATCCGGGCGCGGCTCGCTCTCGCTCGGCACGCTCGTTGGCTTTGTCACGCTGTTCGGCATCACGATGCGTAATTCGATAATGATGATTTCGCACTTCGAACATCTGGTGAACGAGGAAAAGCTGCCGTGGGGCGCGGAAACCGCCTTGCGCGGCGCAACGGAACGGCTGATCCCGATCTTGATGACCGCGCTCGTCACCGCACTCGGCTTACTGCCGCTGGCCATCGGCAGCGGCGAAGCGGGGCGTGAAATCGAGGGTCCGATGGCCGTGGTGATTTTAGGCGGGCTGGTGACTTCGACGCTGTTGAATCTGCTTGTGCTGCCAACCCTGGCGCTGCGCTACGGCCGGTTCACGAACGCGCAGGTTTGAACAGCAACGCCGCCCAGCTGGCCATGAAGCACAAGCCGCCAAACGGCGTGACTACCCCGAGCCAGCGCGCATTCGTGACCGCCAGCAAATACAGGGAGCCGGAAAAAAACGTGATGCCGGCGAGAAAACCCCACCACGCCATGACCGGCAGCGTCTTCCGCTCTGCCAGAACGAACAACATTGCCGCGTGGATGAAATGATAGAACACCGCTTTTTCCCAGATTCCGGCGGTGCCGTTCTGCGCCAGCAAATCCTTCAATCCGTGCGCGCCAAACGCGCCCAGCACCACGGCGAGCATTCCTGCCGCCGCCGCGATGCGTGCGGCCAGGGCGGGATTCATTTCAACTCGGCCGCGGCCGCCCGCTGCGTTAATTCGCGTTCTAAAAAGGTGTCTTCCGGCGCCGTCGCCCACGCGGTGAACCAAAGGTCGCCCAGCAGTTGGCCGCTCTTCACCAGTTGGCCTTCGAGAAACACGCGGCCTTCCACCCCGCGATTTTCCTTGTTGGACAGCTTGCCGTCGCGGTCCAGGATGTAAAGCGGTTCCACCAGCTGGTTGGCTTGCGTGATGAAAGTCACCGCCGTCTGAAAGATTCCGTCCGGATTATCCGCCGCCGGAATCTTTCCCGCCGGATGAATTGTTGCGGACAGTTTTTTAACGTCAAGGCCGCCGGTTTTGTGGAAAAATCCGCCGTCAATCCACGCGTGGAAACCAAACGCCGTGGTGTAATGGTTCGGGTTGTTGTTCGTTGTCCACCCGTGATGATACATCGTCGTGTGCAGCGGCTGGCTGGCGTCTCCGACGAAATGCCCCATCACGCCCATCACATAAACAATGTCCTGCTTGGCGTTTGCGATCTCCTCCGGCGTGCCGCCGAATTTTTCCAGCGCCGCGAGCGTGGCAAAGCCGGACTGCAGTTTTTCGTAGTTCTCGGTGATGGCCCATGGCAGGAAGCCGCTCAGCTCGCGCGTGTGATCCGCATTTTTGGCCGGGGTGATCGCGGGAAACTTTTCCGGATGGGCCGCGCGCGCTTTTACGATGTCCGCCACAAAATCATAACGGAGCGGCGGCAGTTTCTCCGGTGTCAGGTCATAAAGCTTCAAATCCTCCAGATCCAGATAATGGTCCGGACCGCTGGCGTGGCCGAGCGCGAGACCTGTGCCGTTTTTCAGGCTGGTCTCATTGCGCCAGCGGTCGGCCTCGCCGGCGAGAAAAGCGATGCGCGTGCGCGTCTCCGGCGTCAGCGCGAACGTTGGAAAATTTGTCGGCAGCGATGCCAGCGCGAGTTCGTTTACCGCGTGATGGCCTTCGTAATCCCACGCCGCCGTCCGGAAAACGACCGCGCCGAGCAGGAGGGTGGCGGAGAAAAGTTTTTTGTTCATGATTTGTTCTTGGAAGCGTAATGGAACGGGCGACTGTTGCAAAACAGTTTTCCTGCCCACAAAATCCGTGTTCAATCGGGTCCATCCGTGGTTTAATTTCCACCGTGAAAATCATCACCGATGAGCGCTGCACCGGCTACGCGCGTCCCGGCCATCCCGAACGGCCTGACCGCGTCGCCCGGACTATCGCGCGGCTGAAAAACCAGATGGAACTGCCGGTCACCTGGGTCGCGGCCGGTGAGCCGGTCCCGGACGAGATCATTCTCCGTGCCCACACGCCGGCGGTCCTCGCGCGACTCGGTGTGCCGGAGGATTTTGACGAGGACACGCCGTTCCACGAGAATATCGGCGCGTTTGCCCGCGCGTCCGTCGCCGCGGCCCTCGCGGCGCTGCATGCCGCCCGCCATGGCGAGCTGGTCTTCAGCCTCATGCGTCCGCCCGGCCACCACGCCACGCGCGAAAAATCCATGGGCTTCTGCTATCTCAACAATGTTGCCATCGCCGCGCTCGAAGCCGCGGCGACGGGCTCGCGGCGCGTGGCGGTTTTTGATTTTGATGTTCACCATGGGAACGGCACGGAAGACATTTTGCTGAACCAGCCGGGCATCGAGTTTTTTTCCGTTCACCAGCATCCGGCGTATCCCGACACCGGCGCCGAAAATCGCGGGCGCAATTGTTTCAACTACCCCATCAGTCCCGGCACGCCGCGCATGACCTACCATGCCAAACTCGCGCATGCGCTGGACGACCTTCGCAGTTTCCAGCCCGACCTCGTCGCCGTGTCCGCCGGCTTCGACGCCTATTTGCGCGACCCGCTGGCCGACGGCTCGCTGCTCGCGGAGGATTTCCACTGGCTCGGTCAGACGCTGCGCTCGTTAAACGTGCCGTTCTTCAGCCTGCTCGAAGGCGGCTACAGCAAAGATTTGCCGGATCTGGTTTTTGCCTACCTCAAAGGCGTGGCGGGTTTGCCGTTTCTGGTTGAAACGGATGGGGGGAATTCCCCATGACTGTCCTCGAGGCGATTCAGAAAAGCGCGGGTTTCCTCGCCCAAAAGGGAGTCGAGCCGCCGCGCCTCAATGCGGAATCGCTCCTCGCGCACCTGCTCAAGATGCCGCGCATGAAGCTGTATTTGAATTTTGACCGCGTCCTGACCGTACCGGAAACCGACGCGCTCCGCGAACTTGTCAAGCGGCGCGGCCGGCGTGAACCGCTCCAGCACATCACCGGTTCGGTTTCATTTTGCGGCCACGAGATTTCCGTGAGCCGTCAGGCGCTCGTGCCGCGCCCGGAAACGGAATTGCTCGCCGAAGCCGCCTGGCAATTTCTTGCAACCTGCGGTCATCAACCCGCCGCCGCCCTCGACTTCGGCACCGGTACCGGCTGCCTCGCCATCGCGCTGGCAATCAAGTGTCCGGACGCCAGGATCACCGCCATCGATTTGTCGACCGACGCCCTGGCGCTTGCCCAACAAAACGCCTTGCATAGCCAATTGGCCGGGCGGATTGATTTTTTACTGGGCGACGGTTTTGCCCCGCTGGCAACCGCAGCCCGGTTCGATTTGATTGTCAGTAATCCGCCTTACATTCCCTCCGCCGAAATTGAAACGCTGCAGCCGGAAGTCCGTGATTTTGATCCGCGCGCGGCCCTCGACGGCGGCGCGGATGGATTGGATTTCTACCGCCGGCTGGCGGCGGAAGCCAGACTGTTCCTGAAGCCGGATGGAAAAGTCATGGTGGAATTCGGGGACGGCCAGGCTGGCCCCATCAAGGAAATCTTCGAAAGTGAAAAGTGGGTTGTCGAAAAGGTGCAGGCGGACTACAGTCAGCGCGCCCGGATATTAATTACCAAACCATCCCCAGCGTCCTGAATCCGAGCCGGGAGCGAGCCCGGGGACGCGGATGAATATGAAATAATCATGGAATGTTTTTCAATCAAAGGCGGCGTGCCGCTGCACGGCGAAGTCACCATCAGCGGCAGCAAAAATGCCGCGTTTCCCGTCATGGCGGCGACCCTGCTCACGGACGAGCCCTGCGTCATTCGCGGGCTGCCTGAATTGAGCGACACGCGGTTCATGGCCCAGATCCTCGCCTCGCTGGGTGCGCAGGTGCGGTTCAAAAACGGCACCCTCGCCATCCGCGCCAAAAAAATCCGGGGCTTTGCCGATTACGACTTGGTGCGCAAAATGCGCGGGTCCATCTGCATCGCGGGCCCGCTGCTGGCGCGGCTGCGGCAGGTGCGGATTTCCCTGCCCGGCGGCTGCATCATCGGCGCGCGGCCCATCCATCTGCATTTGAAAGGCTTTGCGGCGCTGGGCGCAAAAATCAAAATCGAGGGCGGGTATGTGGACGCGGCGGCAAAAAAACTGGTGGGCGCAACCATGTTCCTCGGTGGCCGCGCTGGCTCAACGGTTCTCGGCACCGCCAATGTGATGATGGCGGCGGTGCTGGCCGACGGGGTGACCGTCATTGAAAGTGCGGCGTGCGAGCCGGAAATCGTGGACCTGGCCGATTTCTTGAACGTGATGGGCGCCAACGTTTCCGGCGCAGGCAGCCCCACGATTACCATCACCGGCGTGAAAAAACTGCACGGCGCGGAACACGAGGTCATTCCCGACCGCATTGAGGCGGCGACCTTCGCCATCGCCGCCGCCGCGACGGACGGCGAAATCACCATCAAGCATGCGCGGGCGGACCATTTGCGCGCGGTGATCGACAAGCTGAACGAGGCGAACGTCTCCGTGAAGCGGAGCGGCGGGAACTTGGTCGTCCGGCGCCAGGGCGTGCTGAAACCGGTGGATGTGACCACGCTGCCTTATTCGGGTTTTCCAACGGATGTGCAGGCGCAGATGATGTCGCTGCTCGCGCTGGCACCCGGCATCAGCATCATCACGGAACGTATTTTTGAGTCGCGGTTCATGCATGTCAGCGAACTGGCACGACTCGGCGCGGACATTGAAATTGAAGGGCCCAGCGCAATTGTGAAGGGCGGCCGACCATTGAGCGGCGCACCGGTCATGGCCAGCGATTTGCGCGCATCGGCCGCGCTGGTGATTGCGGGCCTGGCGGCAAAAGGAACCACGCAGGTCAATCGCATTTATCATCTGGACCGCGGCTACGAAAACATGGACGCCAAACTGCGCAAACTCGGCGCGCGCATCCGGCGCGTCGAGGAACAAACCTAGGCGCGCCATTTAACTGGTCCCAGCTTGTGAGGTGGGGCGGCCCCAAAGCCAGCCCGTCTTTCAAAAGGATAAGTGCCGGGGGATTTTGGCTGCGTTAATTACCAATGGACAATGCGTCAGATTCATCCGCTTATTCCGATTCGCTTCCACCTTTAATGTGGAACTCGGGCCCGGATTTGGCTTGCACGGGAGGATAGGGCCGGCCCGAAATCAGGTTGGTGCCATTGGAAAATCCTTCCGGCCGGCTGGCCAGCAGTTGAATCATCCGACCGCGGCATTGCTTTAATAAGAGGAGCTGGGACGCCACTTTCGACAGGTCGTGTTCTTCGCGAGGATCCTGGTCCAGGTTGAACAATTGCTCCAGGCCGTTGAGGGGACGCCAGATATATTTGATATGACCGTCCGTCAACGCGTGAAACGCCTGCTCCTGGCTGTAGCAGGGCGCATGCTCCGAGTGGAGCCAATCGCGGATTACCCGGTTCTCCCCGCGCAGAAGGGGCATGACACTGACGCCATCCATCGGTTCCGCAGAACGGGTCCCGGCCAGTTCCATCATGGTGGGCATCAAATCTTCCAGACAAACCGGCTGACCGCTGCGCAATCCGGCCTTAAAGCTCAGTTCCGGTGAACCGGCCACAATCAACGGGATATTGGCCGATCCCTCATACGGCTCGCACTTCCTAAAGTAGCCATGGTCGCCGAGCATCTCGCCGTGATCCGAGGTGAAGACAATGACCCACGTCCGCCCGACCTTCGCGCTCCGCTCCTTGAATTCAGTGATGAGTGGCGCGATCTGGTCATCAAGCTGTTGAATCAATCCAAAATATCCGGCCTGCGTGACGCGCAGCGGTTCACCTTCCAAAAGAACCCGGTCGCCGGCTTTATTGCCCCCGGGGGTAAGCGCCCGCCATTCCACCCAATCGCCACGCGCGGGCGCGGGCAGCTTCTGCGCCAGATACGCGTCAAAATATCGCTTCGGGGGACACAGTGGCGGATGTGGCGCGTAAAACGAAGCCGTCAGGAACAACGGCTTGGCGGACGAAGCTTCCCTCAAGGCCTGGCGGGCTTGGGCAACCGTCCAATCGGTCGGATGTAAATCCTCCGCCAGGGGCCAGGGTCTGGCTTCCCACCCGTTAAATGACAGACCGAGTTTTTTGACCAGCGCTTGAATACCACCCGTGTCCGGCGCGGTTTTTTTCAAGAATGTGTCGTAATCATCGTCGGCCACATACGTGGATCCGCGGATTTCTTTTTGATACCCATAGGACTCAGCCTCGGGCACCTGATGCATATATCGTCCCACGAGGAGGGTGGTGTAACCCGCATCGGCGAGCAGCTTCGGCAGGGTTGAAGCGGTGATGGGCCGGCCTTTGAACCCCACCACCCCGCTGGTGGCTGGAAACATACCCGTCAGCAACGAATATCGGGCCGGAATGCACGACGGACAGGTTGAGTAGGCCCGCCGAAAAAGTGCGCCCTGACGGGCTAATTCGTCCAGATGCGGCGTGTGTACCGCCGGATGTCCCAGCAGCGACAGGCAATCCCCGCGCATCTGATCAGGCATCAACAACAGGATGTCAGGCTGCCGGTCAGTCGCACCGCCGGCAAAATGGGCTGGCTCGCTGCCGGACGACCATTGAAAACCGGTGGCGAAAATGATTCCGGCGGCAAATATTCCCGCCTTCCACCTCAACCGCACAGTTCGATCTGCCCCAGCGGCAATGGCTTTTCCGGCCAACGCTTGAACCATGAAATTTTTACTCATTGCGGTCTGTTGATTTTTATCCGACGACGATATCCGGTGCCGGTTGCGCGCCGGACTTTAGCGCGGCGGAGGATCTGGCGGTCGCGGGGTTGCGCCGGGTGCTTGTGCGCGGATGGGAATGGCGAGATTGAAGCTGGGTGTGCCCTTGAACGGATCCTGTTCGCCGGCGGCCGCAAAGAGACATATCGGCTTCCCCTTTTCGTCAAAGAGCAGCTGCGGGCGTTCGAGATTCGCGAGCCGGTGCTTGCGGCCTTCGCCATCGGTGAATTCACGCAGCGATACGAGATTATGTTTGGCCGGTTGCCAGTCACCCCAACCCTGCCGGGAGGTTATCAGGGCAAGCGCGCCAAATTGCGGCGAGAGCGCGCGCTTTTTGTACGAAAAATCCTTCACGATGGCGTAGTAACGGTCGCGGTCGCGATCGAACCAGAAATACGGCTCCTCGGCACTGTAACGCTCGTCATTCAGCGCGGCGCCGGCGAGTTGAAACGGTCCATCCGGCCGGTCGGCGGCGGCGATCCATTGCGCCATGAAACCACCCATCGGCGCGCTGCGGGATTTGAACATCATCAGGTATCGCCCGTCGCGTCCCTGCGTGACGCCGGGATTCACCGCGCGACAATACGTGTTCGTGCCGTCGGGCGCCATGAGCGGTTGGGCGGAACGCCGGAACCGGCCGGCCACCAGATCGCCCACCGAGTCCGCGACCGCGACCCCGATGCGCTGCCCGTCGGCGTATTGCATCCAGCGGTTCTGGTTCGGCACGGGCCGGGTTCCGACGTAATAAAGATAGATTTTCCCGCCGAAGCGCTGGACATGCGCGTTGTGGGCGGTGAAGCAATCCCAGCGGCTGGGGTCGCCGCTGCCCCGCAGAACCGCGGCCACAGGTTTGAACGGCCCGGTGGGCAAATCCGCGATCGCCGCGGCGATCTCCGAGTATTTCAGCCAGCCGCTCATATCCTTGAACAACTGCTCGTCGCCGGGGGCGCGGCCATCGCTGCCCGTTTTCCAGCGGGAATAAAACAGATAGTATTTCCCATCCTCGCCGCGGATCGTGGAACCGCACCATACATAATAGCCGGCGTCCCGGAACATGTTCTCCGGTGCGATGGCACCGAGACGCCCGGAGAAATCGAGGGTGTCCGCCGCGAAAGCGGTCACCGCCATGGAGAGGCCGGCCAGAAGCCCGGCCAGCCGGGCTGGAGCAAAGATTTTTTTCATATCTGCCACGGTGAACTTCACATTTAATCAGCCGCCGGCACATTGGCCTTTCCGGCCCCGGCTTGCCTGGGCTCGTTAAGCGGCTTTTTCCAAATATTCACCGGCCGGTCGTTCTTCTGGGGAGCGCCCGGGGTGCTGCGGCCGTCAGCGACATATTTTTCCAGCAGCTTGGTGAGCCGCGCGACCACCTCCGGATGGGCGGCTTGCACGTTATTGGATTCACCGACGTCCACAACCACGTCATAAAGCTGCACCAACGGCAGGCCTTGTTTCGTCGCCGCCATATCAACCGGCTTGCCCCAGCCGCCGGAGCCGGGACAAAGCTCGAGTTTCCAGTTGCCTTGCCGGATGGCGAAACGCCCCTCGATGGAATGGAACACGAGCGCTTCATGCACCGGCACATCGGCGGTGCCCAACAAGACCGGCAACAGACTGACGCTGTCTTCCCCGGCGCCGGCCGGAATTTTTATATCCAGAATTCCGGCGCAGGTGGCCATAAAATCGGCCAGGCTGACCAATTGGCTGCTGGTTGATCCGGCCTTGACCCTGCCCGGCCAGCGGACGAGCAACGGGATGCGATGGCCGCCGTCCCAAATGTCGGACTTGTAGCCGCGCCGATCCGCGCTGGGGAAATGCCCCTGCTGCTCCAGTTCCGCGACACCGATATAGGGCGCGCAGCCGTTGTCGCTCGCCAGCATGACCAGCGTGTTGCCGGCAACCCCGCTGGCTTCAACCGTCTGCAACACGCGCCCGATCATCGCGTCGGTTTCCATGACATAATCGGCGTAGCGCCCCAGTTTGCTCCGGCCGAGCCACTCATCGCTTACAGCCAAGGGCGTGTGCGGCGAGGTCAGCGGCAGGTAGAGAAAAAAGGGCCGGCCGGCTTTGGCCCGGGTCGCGATGAATCCGCAGGCTTTGTCGGTGATGGTCGGCAGGATGGCTTCCAGACTCCAACCCGGCAAAGCCGGACCCGCCACACTGGCCATATTATGGCCCAGCAAACCTTTTGGCAGCGACGTTGCCGGAATCCCCACGGTGTGGTCGTTTTCGATGAAACAATACGGCGGATAATTGGGCACGTCGGTTCCGAAATAATAGTCAAAACCCACCGTCGTCGGCCCGCCCTGGATGGGCTGGCTGAAATCATACCCGTCACCTTGTTGGGGCCATTGCCAGCCGAGATGCCACTTGCCAATACAGGCGGTGTCGTAGCCCTGTTGTTTGAGCATTCCCGCGACCGTCAGCCGGTCGGTTGGGATCAAGGTGGAACCGTATTTCCCCAACACGCCGGATTGCAGCCGGGAACGCCAATTATAACGGCCCGTGAGGAGGCTGTAACGGCTCGGCGTGCAGACCGCCGAACTGGAATGCGCCTCGGTGAAGGTCATGCCCTGCGCCGCGAAATGGTCCAGGCATGGCGTCGCAATTTTGCCGTGCCCGGGATTCAGTCCATGCACGTCGCCGTAACCGAGATCATCGGCCAGAATGAAGATGATATTGGGCCGGCCGGCGGGGGCGGCGGCCGCGGCCGCCCTCACCACGGCCATGCCTATCAGTGTTAAAAAGAGCAGTTTCTTCATGCTTCCCTCACTCAATCGGGCCGGAGGTTTTTGGATTAATCTGCTGCGGCCATGACGGTTTTTAATTCTCCATTCACGCGTACTTTCACTTCGCGCGGTTCAGCGGTGGTGATGCGATAATCCGTGACTTGTCCGTTGTTCCAAGTGATGTCCACGGTGAAATTTCCACGGGCGCGAAGCCCTTTGACGGAACCGTCGGGCCACGCTTGCGGCAGTGCGGGCAGCAGATGCAAAACAAACCGTTGATCCGCCGGCCCCGATCCGGCCGCGCGCTCGTGGCTTTGCAGCAGCATCTCCACCAGGCCGGCGCACCCACCCAGATTGCCGTCGATCTCAAACGGCGGACAGTTGTCGAACAGGTTGGGCAATGTGCTGCGGCGGAGCAGCGCCAGATAATGGTCGCGCGCGGCTTCCCCATCCTGCAGCCGGGCGAAGAGATTGATGATCCAGGCGCGACTCCACCCGGTGCCGCCGCCGCCATGGGCCAGCCGATAATCCAGCACCTTGCGCGCCCCGGCGAACAGCTCCGGCGTGGCGGGCGTGATCAAGTCAAAGGGGTGCAGGCCGACCAGGTGCGAGATATGGCGATGGCCCGGCTCAGCTTCCGGATACGGCCCGGCCCATTCGAGGATGCGCCCATCGGCACCGAGTTGGATGGGGGGGAGCTTCGCGCGGGCGGCGGCGATGCGCCGCCGCATATTTTCGTCCGTGCCGAGGATGGCGGCCGCGCGATCGGTCGCGTCAAAGATCGCCCGCACCAAACTCATGTGATACGTGGAGCCAGCCGTGATGCGAATGCGTTGCTTCGTTACCGGATCAATGTAGCTATTCTCCGGCGAGGTGGAGGGCGCGATGACAAGGGTCCCATCCGGCGCGGCCACCAGCGTATCCAACACAAATTCGACGGAGCCGCGCAAAATTGGATACAGGCGTTGCAGGAATTTCCGGTCGCCGGTGAACTGGTAGAAGTCGAATAACTGCGCCGCCATCCACGCGCCGCAGAGCGGTTCGATGGAAGCGTTAATGAACTGAGACTCGCGGGTGGAGGCGCTCGGGGTGGTGCGACCGAACGGGTTGGTGGCCAGGAAGGCGACCCAGCCATCGGACTGGTAAAGTTTTTGCGCCGACGCCTGACCGCGCTGCGCCAGCAGCTCGAACCAGTCCATCAGCGGGGCGACAGTCTCCGGCAAATTCGCCACGCCGGCGGGCCAATAATTCATTTCCAGGTTGATGTTGAGATGGTAGTCCGACTGCCACGGCGCCGGCAGCCGGTCGTTCCAGATGCCCTGCAAATTTGCCGGCAATCGCGCCGGGCGGCGGGAGCTACTCATCAGCAGATACCGGCCGAATTGAAAATGCAAGGCCACCAAGCCGGGATCGTTGGCACCCTTCCGGATGGCGGCGAGCCGCGCATCGGTGGGCAGCTTTTCCAGCGCCGGGTCGGCCGTGCCAAGTTGCACGGAGACGCGATTGAACATGGCGCGGTGTTCGACCAGATGCGCTTCGAGCAATTGCGCCCATGATTTTTTTGCCGCCTTGGCAAGAATCGCGTCGCAGATTTTCGCCGGCACAATCGCGCGGTCAAAGTTCATTTTGGCCAGGTTGTAATCTGTCGCGGCGGTGAAGAGGAGGACCGCCTCGGTCGCGCCTTTGATATGCATCTGGTTTTCCTCGGCCAGCACGGCCCCTCGATCCACTTGCGCGAGCAAGCGGCCGGCAAATTTCATGTGCGCGCCGCCGGGGCCGTGACCGCCGGGTTTTCCAGCGT
Source organism: uncultured Verrucomicrobia subdivision 3 bacterium (assembly GCA_903917705.1). Taxonomy (GTDB): domain Bacteria; phylum Verrucomicrobiota; class Verrucomicrobiia; order Limisphaerales; family UBA11358; genus UBA11358. Next base: position 25,448 of record CAIXBQ010000012.1, read on the forward strand.
GACCGCCGTCCTGGCCCTCCACATCCATGACCTGCCCATCGAGTTGCAGCCGCCCGCCAGCCGCAGCCTTCACCACGGCGTCAAGTTCGCGCGTGAGGCTCGCCTTGAAGTCGAGCGTGCCCGGCTGATCCGTTGTGACCCGGACCACCAGCACATCATCCGGCGCGGAAACCAAGACCTCGCGCGTGATCGTGGCGCTGCCGCTGCGATAACTGACGCGGGCCAGTCCGTCGGCCAGTTGCAGTTCGCGCCGGTAAGCCGAGTTGGTTTCCGCGCCGCCAAAATCCAGCCAGAGGTCACCCAGCGGCTGGTAGGAGCGGAAGCAGGTGGGCGTGGCGGTGAGATGGGCCAGTCCGTAGGCGTGGGCCTCGGCATTTTTTCCGGCGAAAATCAGCCGGCGCACTTCGGCGAGATGATTTGAAAAGTTTTCGGGATACGCGTCAACGGGACAACCGCCCCAAAGACTTTCTTCATTGAGCTGCATACGCTCTTTGGCACCGCCGCCAAAAACCATCGCGCCCAAGCGCCCGTTGCCCAGCGGCAGCGCCTCGTTCCAATTCGCGGCGGGCTGGTTGAACCAGATCCGCGGCGGCTCTTGAGCAGCGGCAGTCAAGGTCAGGCACACCCACCCGACTGCAAAAAGAAAACGGCTCTTTTCCATGAAGAATGAATTCACCGCCCCCCTCGTTCGTTACTCATCGCTGGCATTCTTGTCTTTGGCGGCGGCATCCCGTTTGGGCGTGACGTAAGGCCCAGTGCCTTCGCCGGCCCACGCGAGATCGGCCTTCATCGCGGGGTGGTCGGCATAGGGGTCTTTGAATTTTTTTGCATAGTCCGTCAAGGCTCGTGCCAGTTCGCGCATTGGCTCGCGCGACCGGGGTTCGGAGAAAATGTTTTTCATCTCGAACGGGTCCTGTTCCAGATCGAACAAGTCCGGATCATGGTCGGGATAGACGACGAACTTGAATCGGGTCGACACAGCCATGAGCCAGTGGCCATAGGCGTTGCGGGAAAACACCACGTTCTTCCAATCCGCCGGCGCTTGGCCGCTGAGAAATAGCGCGGCGCAGTCACGACCCTCGTCGTGTTCGTCGCGTGGCAGACCGAGCAGACTTAAAATAGTTGGCTTGAAGTCCACGGTGTCGAGCGCGTCGTGGAGAACGGTTCCGGGGCTGATTTTCCCCGGATAATCGATGATGAACGGAATGCGCGCGGAGGCCTCGTAGGGATAGCCTTTATTGATGAGGCTGTGTTCGCCGGCCATCTCGCCGTGGTCGGACGTGAAAATGACGATGGTGTTGTCCAGCACGCCGGCGGTTTTCAGCGCGTCGAGGATTTTGCCGACGTTGTCGTCAATGCACTTCACCATGCCGAAGTAGCGGGGCATGTTTTTCATGATCCCCTTGCCATTCGCCGAGCTGGGCAGGTGGAAATTGTAATTTGTGAACATCGTGTCATAAGGCGGCCGCACGGTGTTGGGATCGTGCGGGTCGGGAATGGCGAGCATGAAACAAAAGGGTTCATGCTGATGGGCCTGGATGAACGCCACCGCTTTGTCGGCCAGAAAATCAGTGGTGTAGGACTTCGCATCCGCCCCGGCGACGGCATAGGTCGGCGCACCTTTCGGGTTGCGGGCCTTGACCGCCGGGCCATTGGTGGTGTCTTCGAGCTGCTTCAAATGGCCACGGTTGAACATGTAACGGTTGTCGGTAAAACCCAAATGGCGGGCAGGCGTCCAGCCGGGCCGGGCGGGGCCATCCACGTGCAGCTTGCCGGCGTAGCCGGTCGCATAGCCGTTGCGGCGGAGGACCTCGGCAAACGTCAACACGTCATCGCGCAGAGCCATGTCGTTGGCGGGGGCGCCGGTGTTCTGTGGGTAACAACCGGTGAGAAAGGAGGCACGCGACGGCGTGCATACCGGCGAGGCGGCATAGAACCGATCGCAGATTACGCCGCGCCGAGCCAGCGAATCAACGTGCGGCGTCTCAACCGCAATGCCGTCGCCCCAGACGAACGCCTCCTCCTTTGACAGCAGTGCCCGGTAACAGCCGAGGGTGCGGAAGTTTTGCTCGTCGGTGTGGATGATGAGCAGGTTGGGTTTGGCCGCCCAGGCTGCACCAGTCACGGCCAGCAACCCCGCACCGACGGCCATCAACCGCGAAACGTTTGATTGCATGTAATCAATTTAATCTAAATTAGAGGCGCCCAATAGAATAATGCGAGTTTACTGAATCTTACGCGCGAAGGCCGCGCCGGAAACGATGCCCCGGAGCGCGCTGACCGGAATGCAGTTCCGGATGGTCATCTGAAAATTTTCCTGCACGCCCTGCTCCTCGTCGTAATAAACCGACTGCGTGTTGTCCACCACGCCGATGACGGCGCCGGTCTCGTCGCACACCGGCGCGCCGCTGGAACCTTTGGCAAAATCCGCCGTGATGCTCATGAAACGAACCAACCCCTTGCGGCCTTTCTGCTGGGTCTGACGCGAGACAATGCCGGTGGAGGCCGCAAAGAGATGCTGGCTGGGATTGCTGACGATCACCACGGGAGTTCCGGCGGGCGCATCCGCCCGGGCGAGCGGGACGGGCGTGTAGCCATCACCACCCACCTGTAACACCACGAGGTCCTCGACCGGGTCGCAGGCCAGAATGTCTCGCACGGCACAAATGTGTCCGTCCCGGGTGAGCACCGACAGGCCAAGCCCATTGGTGCGGCTGCTGCCGAGCACATGAAAGCTGGTGACGAACGCGCCCGATTTGGTGATGAAAAAACCGCTCGCAGTGCTCATGCTCACCTTTTCCCCCGTGCTGGCTTGACGGAAGCAAACAACGAGACCAACAGAAGGCTCAAGGCAGGCAACGACACCGGCGGTGTCCAGCTTGCGGGACGACGGCGCGGGCAGTTTCAAACCGCACGACTTGGCATCCAATCGGTCGCCCCAATTGGCAAGGATGCCGGGCTGCTTCAGAAGTTTGCGGCCTTCGATTTCCAGAAACTGCATGGACGCCGCATCATTGATCGGCTCGCCCAGCCGGGGCGGGGCCGGCGGATTCAGTCCCCGCACCATCACGGCTGAGGTGCGATTAGTGGCTCGAACCGAAGAATCCGGCCGGGGTAAAGTTGACGCCGGCGATTTGGCTTTTCTATATGTTTCAAGATCGGTCTGGAGTCGTTGCCGGATTGTTTTGTCAGTGTCGGCGGGCGATTCGCTGATTGCCTTGGTCTGAAGTTCAACGGCCATTTCATTGTCACCTTGAAGCATTTTCACGCGCGCCAGGGTCAAGGTGAAACTATGGCCGGTTGGCCCGCCCTGCGCATACCCGTCCTGCGCAAGTTTGGCCGCGAGGGCGAGGGCGGGACCTTTCACGTTCGGGACGTGGGCGAGTTTATCCGCGATGGTCAATTGCACAATGAGTTCATGCGGATTGGACGCCATCACGTCATTGGAAAACTTGACGGCGCCGTCGAAGTCTTGCCGGGCGATGAACAGGTCCAAACGCGAAAGCTGATACATCAGCCGGATGGTCGCCGGTTCGAAGTTTTCCGTCGCCTTGTCGATCTTGGCCAGCGTGGCCTCGGCCGCTTCCCATTGCGCGGCGGCGAGCTGGCGCGAAAAACCAACCTGCAGTGAACGCAACTGGCCGGCAACGGTGTTGGCCGACTGCTTTTCCTCACGGGCCGCCGCTTGGGCCGCCTTTTGCAGGTCAAACTTGCCGGCCAGGACATCTTCCACCAGAGCCGGTGTCAAATTCATGGGATGCCCAATCCAGACAATCCGGCCCTGCTGGTTCACGATGAAGGCGGAGGGAATTCCATTCTGCCCCGAGGCCGTCATCCAGGTGTCGGCCATCGCCCCCTTGCCGCCACCGGTCTTGTCATCCAGCGCCACGCGGTAGGACATTTTGTCGCCCATCCGCTTTACAAATGGCCCCGGCAGCGCATCATCCTGCTCCCAGCAATCCTGCCCGATTATGACCAGATTCTTATCCTTGAATTGCTGATACAGTTCGTTGAGGTGCGGGATCGAGGCCCGGCACGGGCCGCACCAGGTCGCCCAGAACTCCACGATGTAAACCCGGTTGCTGGCAAACTCCGTGACCGGCTCGCCTTGAATCCATTTGCCGCACGCCAGCTTCGGGGCCGGGTCGCCAACCTTGAGCCGGGAGCTGCCCGCGGACTGCGGTTCTGGAGCGGCGGTTGGTGGTGAAACCGTTTCGCCGGCGGCCGGGTCGGCGTCTTTGCTGGCAAACGTCTTGCCGGTGACGGTGGTGAGCGCCTTTTCGATGGCGGGTGCCAGCGCTTGGCCGCGAATCGTGTCGTCCGCGAGTATGGCACCGGTGTTGCCGTCCACCAGGATCATGTGCGGAATGGCCCGGATGCCATAGAGTTTAGCCACTTCCGCCTCCCAGAACTTGCCGTCGCAGACCTGCGGCCAGGTCATGTTTTTCCTTTTGGTGAAGTCGGCGAGCAGCGGCACACCTGCTTCGCGGTCCAGGCTGATGCCGAGGATTTCCAGGCCCTGCTCGTGATATTTTTCGTAAGCCTTCGCCACATTGGGAACTTCCGCAATGCACGGGCCGCACCACTGGGCCCAGAAATCCAGCAGCACGACCTTGCCCTTGTAATCGCCGGGAAACTTCACCGTCTTGCCGTCGGTGCGCCGGGCGGTGAACTCGGGCGCCTTCCGGCCGGGGCTCAGGTTGGGGCCGGCCGACGCCGGCTTCGCAACGGCCACGATTTGTAAGGTGCCATCGGGAGTCAGATTGGTCATGGCCCACCATTGGTCGTCCACCTCGAACGGCCGGAATACGCTGAAGCTGGTGCCTTTGCCGAGGGACCGGCCGGTGTTCGTTACGTCCAGCCAGAGCAAAGGCGTGGTCATGAGACTTCCGCCGAGGTGGAAATCGCCCGCACCGCTCCCATCCTCCAGCACGGCCGGGATGACTTTGCCGCCAAGCTTGACTTCCCCCGCCATGCCAAAATCGCTGTAATGATACAGCTTGGGCGGCAATGCGCTGCCGCCCCAGGTTTCAGGCCCGTAAAAATTGACCTGCCCGCGTCTCGGCCCGGAGGCGAAGGGAATCACCACGGTGGCGCGGCCGCTCCACGAAGTACTATCGCCGCCGTCCTGGCCCACATAAATTCCATTGGTCCAAGTGCAGGGTGGATCGTCGGTGAAATCACCGTTGGCATTGCCATCCACGAACAGGCGCTGCGTCTGGTTGTCGGCAACATCAAGGATGACGCCGATGGTGACGGCGGCATTGGACGGACCCATTTCAAATGCTCCGTAAAGCGGTGCGTGCAGGCCAGCCGGTGCCTGCTTGAAACCGGCCGGCACCTGGGCGGAAAGGCCGATGGCGTGAGGCCGCTGTCCGCTGACAATTTGATGGATGCCTGATTCCTGCCATTTGAAGTGGTAGGTTTCCGGCTCTTGCGCCCAAAGCGGCAAGCCGAGCACCAAGACGAGTGCGCATAAGCCGGATCCCGCGCGCGAGGTGCTGAAAAACCCGGCCGGTAGTGGATTTGATTTCATGTTATGGAAGCCCCTTCAATTCACTTGGACGCTGACGCTGGCGGCAGCTTGCCCGCTTGGTAAGCCTCAAGCACGGCTTGGTATTGTCGACGGGTGGCTTCGGGCGTTTTGTCCGATAACTCGGCCAGCATCTTGGTTTGATATTCCACCGCCTTCGCCTGGTCTCCCTGGATCATCTTCACTCGGGCCAGAAGCGAAAGGAAAATGTTGCCAATCTGGCCACCGCTCGCATACCCGGTTTGTGCGGCTTTTTCGGCCAGATCCAGCGCCGGCCCTTTCAGCTCCGGAAGGTTGGCAAACTCGGCGGCGATGGTTAGCTGGACCGAGATATCACGAGGGCTGGATTCCAGCGCGGCGGTGCCGATTTTGACGGCTCCGTCCAAATCCTTCCTGGCCAGCAAGAGGCGCATGCGCATCAGGCTCGGTCGCGCATTGGTGCCCGGTGACTGGCTGTGCGCCAGACTGTCCAATTTGATCAGCGTGGCCTCGGCTTCGTCCCACTGGGAAGCGGAGAGCTGGCGGTTGAAGGCAACCTGGAGCGACCGGACTTGGCTGGCCAAAGCCTGATTTGCAACCTGCTTCTCGCGCTCAACCGCCTGAATTTTAGCCGCCTTTTGCAGGTCGTGCTTACCCGCCAGAATATCTTCAAGCAGACCCGGATCCATTTTCATGGGATGGCCCATCCAGGCGATTTTGCCTTGCCGATCCACGATGAAGGCGGAAGGAATTCCGTTCTGCCCGGAGGCCGCCATCCAGGTCCCGGCCATCGCACCCCGCCCGCCGCCGGTCTTGTCATCCAGCGCGACACGATAGGTCATCTTTTCGCCCATTTTCTTCACGAACGGTTCCGGCAGCGCATCATCCCGCTCCCAGCAATCCTGGCCTATGACGATCACATCCTTGTCCTTGAATTGCTGATACAATTCATTGAGATGCGGAATCGACGCCTTGCACGGACCGCACCAGGTCGCCCAGAACTCCACGATGTAAACCTTGTTGGTCGCGAACTCCGTGACCGGGTCGCCCTGAATCCACCTGCCCATCGCTAGCTTCGGGGCGGGATCGCCGACGCTGAGGAGCGGGCGGGCCGGGTGGTTCGTTTCTGCGGCGGCGGTCGGATCGGTGACCTGGTCAGCCGCCTTGGCCGAGGTTAAGGCGGCGACCATTGCCAGCAACGTCATGGTGAGTTTGGATGTTTTTGAGTGCATAGAGCTGTTGGTATCAGGTTATTTCTTTTTTCCAGCCAGCGCCTTTTCGATGGCGGGCGCGAGGGTTTCGCCGCGAATTTTGTCAGCGAGGATCAAGCCCGTGTCGCCGTCCACCAGCACCATGTGCGGGATGGATTGGATACCGTAGAGTTTGGCCACTGCTGCGTCCCAGAATTTGCCGTCGTAAACCTGCGGCCAGGGCATGCTCTTTTTTTTGGTGAAATCGCCCAGCTTCGTTTCCCATTCCGCTTTGTCGAGGCTCACACCCAGCACTTCCAGTCCGCGGTCGTGGAAGGTCCCGTAGTTCCTGACCACGTTGGGCAATTCGGCCACGCACGGACCGCACCAGGTCGCCCAGAAATCCAATAGCACCACCTTGCCGGCATAGTCACCGGGAAACTTCACCGTCTTTCCGCCAAGCAATTTGCCGGTGAACGCCGGCGCTTTTTGGCCCGGACTCAAATCCACCGCTGGCGCGGCGGCCTTTGGCACCGGCTGGCTGGACGCCACGATCTGAAAGTCGCCGCCCAGGGTGAGATTGGTGACACACCACCATTTGCCGTTCACTTCAAACGGCCGCTGGGCCGGGGCGGTGTAGCCCAGCCGGTGGGTTCGTGGATTCGTGATACCCAGCCACAAACTGGGGTTCGCCATCGGATCCTGATCCAGCCGGAAATGGCCCAGATTGCCTGAATCCTCCAAAATCGCCGGGATGATCTGCCCGTCGATTTTCACATCGCCCGCCAATCCGTAGTCGGTATAAAACATGAGTGCCGGGGGGGCGGGTTTGTGCCCGCCCGTTTGGCCGATATAGAATTTCAATTTCCCGGGGCGCAGACCACCGGCAAAAGGGATGCTCACCATGGCGTCGGCTTTAAACTCAACCTTTTCAGCCCCATCGCGGGTGATATAGGTCTTGTTCGTGCAGACGCACGGCGGATCGTCGGTGAAATCGCCGTTGGCGTTGCTGTCCACGAATAGACGGGTGAGCTGACCGTCCGGCGCATCGGCAATGATGAGGAATGTGGCCGGGGCATTCGGCGGGCCAAGCTTGATGGCGCCATAGAGGGGGGCGCGCAAACCTTCCGGGGCGCGCTTCAGTCCTTCCGGCGCCCCGGAATGAATCATCACGGCGGCAGGCCGTTCGCTGGTATCCTGCTCGTGAACGCCGGAGGATTGCCACGCGAGGTGGATCGTGTCCTGGGCCCAGAGCGGCAAACCGAGGAGCAGGGTGAGAGCGATCAAGCCGGCACCCGCGAGGACAGAGTTAGCGGCAGGCATTGAAGTTTGATTGGATTTCATAGAATTACAGCAGTTGAATTATTGGCCGGTGCTTTTGCCCACCGGTAAGGACTCACGGCTTAATCTGGCCGTCGAAGGGGCGAGCAAGACTTTCCCCCAGGTGTTGGTTCCCCCGGCCGGCTCCAGACTCAATCGCAGGCGATAGCCACCGCCCGACGGCTTGTCCGGCAGCCGGAGGATATAGATCTCATTGGTGGGACGGGTTCCGGTAAAACCCTCATGCCGGTCGCCGGCCACCACCTGGCGGTCTTGCAGCAGCTCGGCCGCGTGCAAATAAACCCCGTGGCTGCCCCGGGCATAAACCGGCATTGCCAGCAATTCGCCGGCGGCCGCCAGTTGCGGCGGCACATCGAATTCCAGATTGGTCGCGCCGGCGGCGAAACTGCCCGGATCCCATTCGCCGACCTTGTCCGCCAGGTCGGATGGATGGTAATGAATCCCGAGCCGGGCCAGCCGGGGGAGCTGGGCCCGCGCCCGGCGCAGATAATCAGGCCACTCGCCGCGATTGTCCGGCGACCAGCCGCGTTCGGCAATCGCCAGCAGGCGCGGGTATAATTGCCGGTCCACCCGCTCCGGCTCGCGATCGATGTGGGACCAGAAATTCGCCTGCAAACCCAGCACATGCCGCGCCGCCCCGGGCGGAATGCCGGCCACCGGATCAAAGGAAAAAACGCGGGCGGAATCGGTCGTTGACTGGGCATAGTCGAAGTAACAATAACCCGTGGGGCTCATCACGACCTCGTGCCCCGCCCGGGCGGCGGCGGTTCCGCCCTTCACCCCGCGCCAGCTCATGACCGTCGCGTTCGGCGCCAGGCCCCCCTGCAGTATCTCATCCCAGCCGATGAGTCGTTTGCCGTGTTTTTCCACCAGTTTTTCCACGCGCCGGATGAAGTAGGATTGCAATTCCTCCTCGTCCTTCAGCCCCTCCGCTTTCATCCTGGCCTGACATTTGGCGCAGGCGTGCCAGGCCGTCTTCGGCACCTCATCCCCGCCGATATGGATATACGACCCGGGAAATATGTCCGCGACCTCGGCCAGGACCTGGTCGATGAATTCAAAGGTGGCGTCGTTGCCGGCGCAGAACACATTGACGTTGACGCTGGGGCCCTTGAAAAAGGGAAATATTTCAAACGGTCCGCCTGTGCAGGAAAGCTCCGGATAACCCGCCAGCGCGTCCAGACTGTGGCCGGGCATCTCGATCTCCGGGACGATGGTGATATGGCGGGCGGCGGCGTAGTTGACGAGCTCCCGCATCTGCGCCTGCGTGTAGAAACCCTGATGCGACGGCGGTTCGCCGTATCGGGCGGGAAAGAACGCGCCTTTGCGGGTCAGTTCCGGAAACGCCTTGATTTCCAGCCGCCAGCCCTGATCGTCGGTCAAATGCAGGTGCAGGACATTCAATTTGTAAACGGCCATCCGGTCGATCGTCTGGTGGAGATACGCCACCGACTGGAAAGTGCGGCTGCAATCAAGCATCAGCCCGCGCCATTGGAAGCGCGGCTGGTCGGTGATGTTCACGCCGGGAATTTGCCATTTCACACCGGGAAAAACCTTGGAAGAAAAGCTTTCGGGAGGCAGCAATTGCAGCAGGGTCTGGCCGCCATAAAACACGCCGGCGGCTGCACCGGCGCGAATGGTGATTCGCTCCGGCGTCACCACCAATGTGTATCCCTCCGGAGAAACATTGGTGTCCTGCTCTTTCACCAAGCGGATGATCCCCGCCGGGGCTTTGCCGGAGCTGCCGGTGGCCAAAGTCAGTCCGGTGGCCCGCGCCAGCTGTTCTTTAAGCAGCCCCGCTTCCGGCGCAAACGCGCTGTCCGCCTCGATGCGACAGCCCGGCGTAAGCAGGAAGGAGCCGGAGGTCACCTGCTGCCGGACCGGTTGCGGCACCACGGACAGTTCCCCGGCAGAAAGGAACTCCGGACTGAAGAGGCAGACCACGGCCGCCAATATCACCCAACCGGATCCCAGGTTGGTCGGGGTTGCCGGAGCATGCTTTTCTAGCCGGATATTATTCATCGGAAAATCTCCTGCCCGGATCATTTCCAGCGTCGGCAACATGGTGGTGGGTTCGGTCATCTTGGAATTTGATAATGCTCATCGGCGCCTGTCCACTAATTACGGGTGTGGCCGCTTTGGATGGCCTCCTCGAGCCGGGCGGCGAGACGCTTGACGATCTCCGGCTGGGCTTCGGCCAAATCCTTGCTTTCCGCCAGGTCGTTTTCCAAATCATACAGCTCGTGCCGGCCATCCGTCCGGGCGATCAACTTCCATTGGCCCACCCGGATCTGCTTGGCGCAGGCAGGATGGCTGGGCACGCCGCTCTGGGTGATCACATGGTCGCGCACCGGCTGGCGGGGGTCGCGAAATACCGGCAGGAGATTCACGCTGTCCGGCGCGGCGTTGGTGGGCAACGACACCCCGGCGATGGCAGCCGCCGTGGCCAGGCAATCCACCAGGGCCACCACCTGGTCGGAAACGGCCGCCGGCGGAATCACCCCCGGCCAGCGGGCCATGAACGGAACCCGGGTGCCGCCCTCGTAGGGTGTGACTTTGAAGCCGCGCAAGGGGCCGTTCACCCGATGCCCGAATTCCTTTTCCTGCCAGGCGTATTCACCCCCCGCACCGTTGTCGCTGGCCAGAATGACCAGCGTATCATCGGCCAGCCCGAGTTCTTGCAGCGTGTCCAGCACCTGGCCGACGCACCAGTCAAACTGCTGCACCGTGTCGCCGCGCTTGCCGCACTGGCTGGTGCCGTTGAAGCGCGGATTGGGGGCCAGCGGGGCATGCACATCGTGGGTGGCAAAGTAGAGGAAGAAGGGTTTGCTCCGGTTCGTCCGGATGAACGCCAGGGCCTTGCTGGTAAGGGTGTCCGCCAGTGAATCGTCCTGCCAGAGCGCCGCACGCCCCCCGGTCATGAAGCCGATGCGGCAGATGCCGTTGATGATGGTGCCGGCGCGGATCTCATCCTCGCCCCGGTGCGTGGGACGCACCAGCTCAAGATGCGTTTTCGCCGTCGGACTGTCGCCCAGGTTGGCTTTGAAACTCAGGTGGATCGGGTCGTTGGTATCCAGATTGACCACCCGGTGGTTCTCGACATAGACGCACGGGACGCGGTCGCCGGTGGCGGGAACCAGGAACGAATAATCGAAGCCGAGCGTGCGCGGGCCGGCATCGATTTCGTGATTATAATCCGTCGGCCCCCCGCTGCCCAAGCCAAGATGCCACTTGCCGACCACCGCCGTCTGGTATCCCGCCTGCTTAAGGACCGAGGCGATGGTGGGCATATTGGTGGAAATGCACAGCGGGGCGTCGCCCGGTAGTATATGGGTGCCCGCCCGGCGCCACGCGTATTGGCCGGTCACCAAGGCATAGCGCGTGGGGGTGCACGTGGCCCCGGTGGCGTAACCGGAGGTGAACCGCACGCCCTGGGAAGCAATCTGGTCCACGTGCGGCGTTTTGATTTTGGTTGCACCGTAGCAGCCAAAATCGCCGTAGCCGAAGTCGTCGCCCAAGATGATGACGATATTCGGCTTCGCTTTTTCGGCGGCCCCGACCGCGGATTCACCGCCCCCCAGCCAAACCAGCATCGCCGCCAGCCCCGTCGTGAGGTATCCAAAACCGGCCATCATCGGCCGGGCCTTTGCCAAGAATAAGATTGATAATTTCATTTATGATTACTGACGCCGGGTTGCATTTTCCCATAAGCGGCGCCCCGACCACGGCCGGCGCAGCGGCAAAGTCTAAGCGGCAGCCGGAACCGTGGCCAGCCGGCTGACCCGCGCGGGTTTATCCGGGCCGGGAAAGAGCCGTCTTCCCGGCCCGGCTGCCACCGTGCTTTACGGCGCGGTGATGAGATAGAACTGCTGTGATTGATTCGTTGCGGTTGAATCTGTGAACGTCACCGGACCGGCCCCAAACAGGCCGGTGGCCAACACCGACCAGCTTGCCCGCGGCGTGGTCAGGTTCGTGCTGGCGATGACCTTGTAGGTCTCGCCCGCCGGACCACTGAAGGTCAACTGGAAGCCGCCGCCGCCCAGGGTGAGGCTGCCGCCCACAGTCGGCGCCACCAGCGCGTTCACGGTCAAGGTCCCCAGCGCCGACGTGCCGCCAACTCCGTTGGTGACCGCCACGGTATAGTTCCCGGACTGGGTTGTGGCCAGGTTGGTCAGCGTCAGCGTGGCGTTCGTGCCGCCGGCGATGACATTGGTGTGGTTGTCATACCACTGATAAGTGAACGGCGCGGTGCCGGCCGTGACATTCGCCGTGAACAACACCGGGCTCATCGCAAACACATTCGTGCCGGCCGGGGTGACATTCACCACGGGCGGCACGCCCACAGAGGTGACGGCGAGTTTCACAGCGGAGCCGGTGTTGAGCAGGTTGGCCGTCACGCCCGACGGCAGCGTGCCCAGCTGAAGGCCGGCGAAGCCGTTGGTGCCGCCAATCGAACCCGTGTAAGTGATCAGCGTATTCGTGCCGACCACAAAGCTGCCGTCAAGGAGGTTGACGATGTTGGTGCCGTTCACGTTGAGCGTCATAGCCGCAATCGTGCCACCGGCCGCAATCTTAAAGCTACTGTAAGTCACCACATTGGAGGTGTTGCCCAAATTCAAGGTGGGGACGGTCAGGGTGTTGGCATAATTCGCGTCGCCGCCCTGGATGATGCCGCCAGCCTGAAGGGTGACGGTTCCGCCCACCATGCCTGATCCACCAAAGGTTGCATTGGGGCCCACGGTCACAGGGGAATTCGCCGTGGAGCCATTGACCAGCAATGTACCGGCGTTCACCGTGGTGCCGCTGGTGTAGCCGTTGATGCCGGCGAGGGTCCAGGTGCCGATGCCGTCTTTGGTCAGGCCAAAGGCTGCGGCGTTGGTGCCGTTCGTGACCGAGCCGCTGATATAGCCGTTGCCAATGCCGCCCAGATCCACCTGCCGGGATGTGTTGGTCGAGCTAATGATTCCCGAAAGAATCAGCAAACCGGCATCCGACTGGAGAAGGATCCCATTGCCGCCGGTCGACGGTACCTTCAAGTCGCTGAGAATCGTGTTCGTGCCGGAAACATTCTCGATTTGGGGCAACCCTCCGCCCCCAAACGTGTTCTCAGATTTGAAGGTAGTGAAGGTGTTTGTAATGGTGTTCACCCCGGTCATCGCCAGTTGCAGTGTGCCGCTGCCCGTGCCTGAGCTGTTGACCGTGATCGAACCGGTTCCCATCGCGCCCGGACTCGTGACCTGCACGACACCGCCGTTGTTCTGGATAATCAGGCCCCCCGCGAAAGTGCTGTTGGTAGCGGTCAGCACCGTTGTGCCGGCATATTGCTTGTAAAGAGTCGCACCCCCGCTGATCGCGCCTGTGATCACGCACGTCATGTTGGTGGGCGGGTTAAGCTGCAACAGCAGGCCGGAACCGGAGCTTACATTGCCCGGCAGCGAGCCGTTGTAGCTATTGCCGTCGCCAACGCACAAAGTACCGCTATTGAAATACGTTCCGCCGGAATAGGAGTTGTTCGTGCTCAACAAGTAAACGGTGGAAGATCCGTTAATCGTGAGACCGCCCGTCCCGCTGATCTGGCCTTTGTAGGAAGGACCAGATGAACCACCGCCCAAGGTTAGCATATTGCCATTATTATTGATGTTACCAGCGACCGTCCACGAGACGGCGTTGGAAATCGTGCTGGGAGCCGTCAGGGTGATATTTCCCTGCTGAACTGAACTGGCGGCACTGTAGCTGCCCATCACGCCGCCGTTCAGGGTCACGGGCAGGGTGTTGGTCATGACGCCATACAGGTAGAGCGCAGCACCCGGTTCCACGGTGAACGAGCCGCTCCCGGTCGTCGCGCCGCGCGCCATGGCCAGTGTGCCCTGGCCGACGTCAATCAGGCCGTTGTTTGCCAAAGTGCCATCCACTTCCAGATAAACAAAATTACCGTTGGTTTTGGTCAGCGTTGCGGTGCTGGCGACGGACACCGTCGCGCTCGGAGCAGAAACGGCACGCACATCAAATTCATAGACGCCGCCGATGTAGCTGTTCGCATTCACCGTCAGGTTGCTCAATGCACTCCCCTGTGCCGCGCCGTTGTTGACCAGCCAGCCGCCGTTCAAGATGACCTTGGCGGAGCCGGTAAGGTTGACCCCGTTGATATCCAGCGTGCCACCGCTGTTGACAGTCGCGCCCGCGCCGCCAGCCGCGCCGAGGGCGGTGGTGCTGCCCGCCAGCACGATCCCGTTGTTGATGGTGGTGGGCCCGGTGTAGGCGTTCGCCCCGGAGAGCGTGACCGCACCGGCTCCCGACTGGACGACGCTGCCGGTGCCGCTGATGTTGTTGGCAACGGTTGGGGCGTCGGGACGGTTGAGGGTTAACTGGCTGTTGTTGACGATGTCGCCCGTGACACTGCCGCTGGAGGACACGCCATCGCCAATCTGCAACGCGCCGCCCTGCACCGTCGCGCCCGATACGAACGCCGGGTCCGCCGTAACAATCAGCGTACCGTTGCTGACCACCGTGCCGCCGGAATAGGTGTTGGCCGTGGCCAGCGTCAGGTCGCCCGTGCCGCTCTTGACCAGGCTCGTCGAGCCGGCAATGCTGCCGCCGCCGCTGAAGGTGTAATTCTGCGACGCATTCACGATGATGCTGTTGGGCAGCAGGGGGGCCGTCAGGTTGATGGCGGGGGTGTTCGAGCCACTGTCATTGAACAGCACATAGTCGCCGCTGTAAAAAGTGTCGGGGCTGCCGGAGTTCGACCAGTTTATGGTGGTCGCCAGATCCCAGACGTTGCCGCTCCCGTCGCCCTGCCAGGTTAGCGTTCCAGGAACGCCACCGGTGCCGACCGTGATCGTAATGTTGGTGGTTCCGACATTGAGCGTCACATTGCGATAATCCTTGTCCAGCGCGAAACTGCCGGTGTTGTTAAACGCGTTGGGGCTGCTGACCAGCGTGTAGGTGCCGGGAGCCGTGAAGCCTGAGAGGAAGGTCAGCGAAATGTAGGTCGGTGCGCCGGCGTTATTCAGTGTTCCCGCCACATAGAGTTGACTGTTGGGGCTGGAGATGTTTGCTCCCAGACCCAAGGTGAGCGTCCCGCCGTTGAGCGTCAGGTCGTTGTTGAGCGTGAGTGTGCCCGCCGCCCCGGCGCTCCCGGGGGTGATGAATGAGCCCGTTGACATGTTAACGCTGCCGTTGACTACGCCCGCGCCACCCACCGTCTGGCCGGAACTCAAGGTATAACCGCCTCCCAGCGGGGAAACATCAAACACCGCATTGGTGGACACCGAGACCAGACGATTCGCCAGCGAACCGCTTAATGACAGGGTGCCGTTGTTGACATAGACTGGGCCGGTGGCAGTGTTGGCCCCAGCCAGCACCAACATGCCCAGACCGGTCATGGTCAGGCTCCCGCTGCCGGCGACGATAGTTGATGAGTCAAATGTGTTCGTCGTGCCGATGTCAAGTTGCGCCGTGGGTGTTCCACTGATGCCCAGGTTAAAGGTCGCTCCAGACGCGGTCAGGTTGGTGCCGGGATAATTTTGAATCGTGCCGCCGTTCCAATTAATGGTGCGCGTCGCCGTGCCGGCTCCAGGCTGAATCGTCTGGGCCTGCAGCGTCGCGCCATTGAACATGTTCACGATGGCGCTGACCGTTCCGGTGAAATTCTGCTGATCGCCCATCGTCAGCGCCCCCACCAGCACGGTCCCGCCATTGATATTCAAAACGCCCGTCTCGGAGCCGCCGGAAGCGTCGCTTCCCAGCCGCTGGCCGAGGATGATGTTGGTGGCATCCAGCAAACCGCCGCCCATGACCAGGGTGCCGACCGAACCGATGTTGCCGCCGGAGCCAAAACCGCTCTCGCCGAGCAGGGCCGTGCCGATGTAGGCATCCAGCACCGCGACCCCGCTGACGCCGTTGACCAGGTTCAGCGTGCCGATTGCCGGTGTGTAATTGCTGTTGTCAAATGCGCCGAGATTCAGCCTGGCCCGCGACACGCCATCCGCCGCCCGTATTTTCAGCGTCGGACTGGCTAATCCGCTTAGGAAATAGACGTTTCCATAGGCCTGACTGTTGCCAATTGTGAGAGTATTGGCGTTAATAGTGTTGGCCTGGCCCATATATAGATTGCCGGCGTTTTCGCTGCTGGCAGCGGAAACATTTCTTCCCGCGAGAGCCACGCCGAAGGTGGCGGCGGTGATGGTGTTGGTTTTGGCCAGCGTGAGGGTACCGGTGGAAATGCCGCTCACGCCCGTCAAGCGACCGCCGACGGCAAAAGTCAAAGCCGGCCCGCTATACACCATCGTTTCCAACCCGGACAGGTCGAGCGTCTGCGCGTTGTTCGCGGCGGACGAGCCCAGTTGGAAGTTTTGGGCGCCCAGATTGAGCGTACCGCCGGCCCCCGCGTTGGTGGCCGTGATTCCATCTGCGAGCGTCAAGTTGCCGAGCGTCTGGCTGACGCCGGCCAGGGAAAGAATACCCGCGCTGGAAAAGTTGACCGTACCCGCCGGCAGCCGGTTGTTGCCGCCGCTCAATGCCAGCGTGCCGCCGCTGATGGTCGTGGCGCCGGTGTAATCATTGGCCGTGGCCAGGTACAGTGTTCCAGTGCCGCTTTTGGTGAGGCTGGCGCTGCCACTTACTTTGCCGGTGCCGCTGAAGGTGTAGTTATTGGTCGAGTTCACGGTCACGCTGGCCGGAGTCAGGATCGTGGTCAGATTGATCGCAGGTGCGTTGGACCCGGTGTTGTCAAAGATCACGCTATCCGACGGGTAGAAGATGGTGGAGTTGCTGCTGTAAAGCCAGTTGGCCGTGGCCGCCACGTCCCAGGCGTTGGCCGTTCCGTCGCCCTTCCACGTCAGGTTAAAGGATGAGCCGCCGGCGCCGACCACCAGCGTCAGGGTCGTACCATTGTTGACCAGCGTGACATTGCGATACGGATAAGTCGTGCGGTCCAGCGCAAACGTCCCGCCGCCGGTGATGCCCGACCCGGTGGTGATCAGGGTGTAAGCGCCCGCGCTCAGGCTGCCGCTGAGATAATTCAGCGAAACCAGGTTGTTGCCGGTGACCGTCAATCCGCCGGCAATCACGATCTGGTCATTGCCGCTGTTGGTGGCCGAGCTCAAATCGAAGATATTCGTGCAATTGGCAAACGTGGCCGAGTTGGCGAAAGTCAGCGTTCCGGCCGCGCCCGCGCCGCCGGGAATCACCCGACCATGGGCATTGATTGAGAGATTCCCTTTGACTGCGCCGGAGCCGCTCAGCGTCTGTCCTGCGCCCAAAGAAACGCCGCCGCCGGTGACATCCAGCGTCGCGCCGGAAGCCACGCTGACCACCGGTGTGTTGGGCAGCGCGCCGTTGGCCCCCAGGATCAGCGTGCCGCTGCTGATGGTGGTGTTGCCGCTGTAATTGTTGGTGCCGTTCAAGGTCACATTCGTGGTGCCTTGTACCGTGAGGGAATAGGCGCCGTAGATGCCGTTTGTGTCCGCCGTCGTCAGAAGGTAGGGAATTGCCTGGTTCTGGAAGGTCACATTGCACCCGGTCACGCCCGAGGCTGTGATCGTGATATTGCTGCGCAACACCGCCGTCCCGGTAATGGACTTGTCGGCAAAGAAGACATTGGTGCCTGCCGCCTTCACGGTGCCATAATTCATCCCGCTAAAATTCGCCGAGGTGGTGTCGCCGTTCGCCCAGTTTCCGTCCGTGGTGCCGCTCCAATATCCCGTCCCGTCCCGCAGTTGGATGAGATTCACCTGGGGAACGTGTTTGACGGAAGCCGCCGTGACCGGAGCCACCATGTTGAATGGCTGGATGGTCGCGTCGGCGGTAAAGGTCCCGATGGTATAATGTCCCACGCCGCCCGCCGCGTTCACCGAGTTGAACGCGAGCGAAACAGTGTTGCCGCTCCCCCCGTCGCTCACATTGTTGGTGCGCGGCTCGCTCGCCCGCGGGTCGCTGGACCAGACCTGGACCGCATACTGGCGGCCGATGATCAAATTGGTCAGCGTCACCGTCCCCGTGGTCGAAGCAGAGGCGCTGCTCGGTGGCCCATAAATCGATCCCTTGAGAAGATTGGTATAGACCGCCGGGAGCGCGGAAAAAGGCGCTGTGCTGGAGTAAAAGGCCGAAGCATTGACAGAGCCAAAGCCGGAGAAGTTGAGATAGGTGCCCACCGCGCCGCCAGTGGCGCTGGCGGCGGTGAAGGCGACGCCGTTGAGCGTGCCGGCTGTGCCAAACGTGTAAGCGGCCAACCCGGTGCCGCCGAGGCTTACGTCGCTGGCCGCCGAACAAGTGCCCGGCGCGCTGAACGTGATGGTGGCCGCCGGGGCGGACCCGCCGCCCAGCAGGAGGGTGAAAGCGAGCAACCCCGCCGCGAGGGCGGACTGCCGGTTCAGGGGATTTGCTGTTTTATTCATGTTGTTCGTTGGTTGGTTTATTGGTTGGCTAACTGAAATTTGGAATATTTCGGGTTGGTTCATGGTTTGGCGGCCAGTCCGGCAAGGCTGGCCGTTGGGATTGTGCTGGTATCCTCCTGATAAAAATAGGCGATGCGGGCGCCGCCGGTGTTCCATGTGTGCAGATAATACATATCCGTGAACCGGACCCAGCGCGCCGATCCGTCACAAAAGCTCTCATTCCCGCCCGCTGGAATCATGCCGCCGTTCCGGTGCTGCGGCATGTCCATGTAGGTCTCCCGCGCCGTCCCTCCCGTCGTGTCCACCCCGCCCCAACTGCCGTTGATCTTCATCACCGTGTCCGCCGCCATGCACCAGCTGGGCTTGGACTGGCCCAATTTCACCGGACTGCACGATTTGAAGGTGCCCGCCGTATTCATCCAGGTCGAGATGCCGCCAAAATACTGGAAGCCGATGGTCCACTGGTCATAGAACGATTCGTAAACGGGCAGTTTGGGGCGGTCCGGACAGGTCCAGACGCTGGGCGTGTTGGAGACAACCGCCAGTCCCACGGTCTTGGCCACCGAGGGCGTGATCGGATCCAGGGCGATCTGCACCAGGGCCGTGCGAACGGGAATCACCAGGTCATTATTGTCGCCCGCATACACCGTCATACCCAGGGTTAGCTGCTTGAGATTGCTCAAGCAGACGGCGCGCTTGCCTTTCTCCTTGGCCTTGGCCAAAGCCGGCAACAGCATCGCGGCCAGAATCGCGATGATGGCGATGACCACCAGCAATTCGATGAGGGTGAATGCGCGGGGCGTTTTCTTTCTGGTCCAGTCAGTCGCGGTTGTCATGATGATTAATTGGGTTGTTCTTGGTATAGATTCAGGGCGTCAAATTGGCCAGGCGAGGCTCCAATAATAAGTCAGCAAATTGTTTAGTTTGGATTTTTCAGCATGTCCGTCCGCCATCGAGAGGATGATCCGGCCCGAATTATAAATGCCGCTGCCGGGTGGAACATTGCCTTTGGGGATGCTGGCGGTTCCATGCCGGGCAATGCCTATCCGCCCCAGGCCGGTGTTGCCCAGGTCATCCCCCTGATAGACATTCTGCGGCAGCGGATCCGTCGTCCGGACATAGGAGCGAAACATGATTGAATCCGAAAAGAAAGGCGTCAGCGTGGGATTGCGAATACCGGAGTCCTTGTTGAAATGCTGCGGGGGCGCATCGCCGGTCGAGTCGCCGGTGACACACCAGCCGTTCAGCGAATAGCTTCCCTGCAGCGTCAAGCCGGCACCCGTGGCGGCACTGTTCCAGGGATAATCCGCCGTGCCGCCATAACCGGATATCTGCGTATTTGGCGAAGCCCACGAACTGATCGGACTGACTGCCGGCGCCAACGGGCAGCAGCGTGACCCCTCTTGGACATTGTAGTTGACCGCCAGCCGCTCCATCCACAACGTATGGCCGGTGGCAGGGTCCACCAAGCTCATCAGAACCCCCTGATTGTCATTGTTATACATGGTGTTTGCCAAGGCAAACTGCTTGAGGTTGTTCAGACATTGGGCGTCCTTTGCCTTGCGCTTGGCCGACGCCAGCGCGGGCAGGAGCATCGCGGCAAGTATCGCAATGATGGCGATGACCACCAGCAGCTCAATCAGGGTGAATCCTGGGAGCTGCTGCTTACCGTTCGAATCAGTCAAGGCATTCATAATGTGCCATATCCTTGAACCATGTCGCTTTTTGGCGGTTTTTGGCGCGTTTTGGCGTGTTTTTTCAAGTTTTTTCGGCGCGCGCCGCGGGAACCGGATTCCGGGATTGGGCGAGGGCCGGTATTTGTGGCGGACTGAATCCCCCGGTCAAAACCTTGGCCACCACGGCAGTTCGATTGTGCAGGCCAAGTTTCTTATAGATGCTTTTTAAGTGCGAGGTCACCGTGGCGGTCTTCAGCTCCAGGCCCTCGGCGATCTGCCGGTTGCCGAGGCCTTTCACGAGCAGATCCAGAACCTGCTGCTCCCATCGGGTCAATTCGTGACTTGACCGCTTATAAGCGCTCGCGGCCGCTTGTTCATTAATGGCTATCATATTCAATGCTGTCCCAACGATCACCATTCCCAGACGGACAAAAGAGCCGGGAAAGATGCGCTTTCCAAGCATCAATGCCAAACCGGCTCAAGGATAAACCAGGCGGAAAAACTCCGTCGGTTTGGCCGCATCCATCGGGATGGACATCTGGTTGGTGGCGGCGGAACCGATGACGGTCATCCAGTCATTCGTGTTGCTGCTGACACCCGCCGCCAGATTGTTGGTCTGCACCAGCAACCGCCAGCCGGTGTGGTCAGCCGGCCAGGCCAGGTTGAGATTGCCGCCGCTCACGGTGGTCACGATGTTGGTCGGGTTGGTGGCGATCGGCGGCGCCGCCGCCGTGACCGCCAGTTGCACGGCACTGCCGGTGTCCAGCAGGTTCGCCGTCACGCCCGCCGGCAGGGCTCCCAGCTTGAATCCGGCAAAGCCGTTGGTGCCGCCCAGCGTCAGGTAATTGAACAGCGTGTTTGTGCCAACCGTCAGACTGGCATCAAGAATGGTGACGATGTTGGTGCCGGTCACCTTGAGCGTCGTGGCCGCGATGTGCCCGCCCGTGGCAATTCTGAATTTGCTGTAAGTCACCGCGTTGGTGGCGGTGCCCAGATCCAATTCGGTGACCACATTCAGGACGTTGGTATAATTCGCGTCGCCGCCAAGCACGGTCCCGCCGGCATTAATGGCGGCAATTCCGGAAACCGTGCCCGAACCGCCCAGGGTCGCGTTGGTGAGCACCGTCAACAGGCTGGCGTTCGGTATCTGGCCATCCCCATCCACCAGCAGCGTTCCCGCGTTCACAATCGTCGGGCCGGTGTAGGTGTTATTGGTAGTCAACTCTAAAATGCCGTTCCCGGTCTTGAAAACGGTGCCGGTATTCCAAATATAGGAAGCCACCTGCAGGTCGCTTGCGCCCGAACCCCGCGCCACATTGAAGAAGGCCGTCTTGCTGTTCAGATTGAGGCCGCTCGCGCCCACGATGAGATCCGGCGCACCGCCGCTGGTGACAAAGGTATTCGTGTTTGCAAACACGAAGTTCACCCCGCCATCGGTCACATCCATGATCCCGCCGCCGTTCGCGTCAAAGGTGATGTTCACGCCGCCGAAGTCATAGCGATTGTTTCCGCCGGAAGTGGACACGCGAAAGGTGGAACCGTTGTTGATGAAAACGCCACTGCCGTGAAACGTGTTGAAGTTGGGAGTGTCGAGATCCAGCACCCCGCCGTTCACCGTGACGCCGCCGGTAAGGGCAAAGGTGTTGTTGCCGCTAAAGGTGACAGTGTTCGGGCCGCTTTGGACCACTTTGCCTGCGCCGGAGACAATGTTGTTAACCATCTGGTCTTGCGTTTTATTGAAGTTTAAGGTGCCGTTCAGCTGCACCGTCAGGCTCCCGCCGATGGCGTCATTGGTGTCCTGCAGCACCAGGGTTCCGCCCTGGACCAGAACGCCGGTGAAATCATTGGTACCGGTGTTGGCGAGGGTCAGCGAATTGGTGCCTTGTTTGACCAGCGTGACCCCGCCTGTCAAACCACCGGCTCCCGTGAAGGTGTAGGCTTTCAGACTGTTGGTGATGGTCAACATCACGGGCGAAAGGGTGTCCGTCAGGTTCACTGCCGTGCGTGCGGCCGTGTCGTCAAAGGTCGCCAGGTCGCCATTGGTGAAGCTGCTGGCGGTCGCCGAATAGAGCCAGTTGCTGGTGGTGGTAATGTCCCAATCGCCTGTGCTGCCATCTGGCACCACGCCCGTCCAGGTCAGCACGCGCGAAGTGGTATAAACCACCGTGATCGTGCCGTTGTAAGCCAGGTTGTTCAGCCAGGTCAGGCCCGGATCCGACAGGGCCGGCAAGGTGACACTGGCAAACGACCCCGCCAGGGTCGGGGCCTGGAAAAGCGTGAAGGTGGTTCCCACGGTCGGATCGCTGCCGATGCTGGTGACGTTGAGCGTCCCGCCATAGGTGATTGAGTTTGAAGCGACCAGCCGGTCATTGGCCGGATTATTGAGTTTGAGGGAAGTGACACCGCTCAAGGTGAGGTTGCTCGAGACCGTCAGGGTGCCGACCGTGCTGGGGTCGCCCGGCGCCGCAGTGGAACCCGCGGCGATGCTCACCGCGCCCTTGATGCTGCCGTTACCGCTCAAGGTCTGGCCGCTGGCGAGCGACCACAGGCTGAACGCCGAGACATCAAGAGTTGCCCCGGTGGCGATGGCGATATTGGTGGAAGTCGCAATCGAACCGGTTGCCCCAAGGGCGAGCGTGCCGACGTTGATAAGCGTTGGACCAGTATAGGTGTTCGTGCCTGAAAGCGTGAGAACGCTCCCGCTGCCACCTATTTTGCTGATGCCGAAGGCTGACCCCCCATCGCCAATGGAACCACTGATAGTGCCGGTGCCGCCGGTGCCTTCGCCCATCGTGGAGTTATCCAACAGGGTGACGGACCCTGACACAGTGCCGCCGCCATCCACCCGCAGCGCGCCAGCATTCGCACCATTGCCGGGGCCCGCGACTTGGATCTGTGCCGGAATCACGACGGTCGTATAAAAGGTCCCGCCACTGGCGATGGCGATGGTGGCGGCGCTGTTCAAGTTAACCGTTCCACTGGTGATTTCAACCAAGCCGCTGCCGGAAGCGGCCGGACAATTAAGTGTGCCGGTAAAGCCTGACATCACACTCCCCAAGGTCGTCGGGTAACTATTTTGGAGATTGATATTGAAAATTCCCGATCCGTTGATTGGGTTCGCTACGGTCCGGGCTAGGACATTTCCATTGGCGGTGGAAAAGTTCACGAGCAGGGTGCCGTTCGAGTTGATGTTGATCGGACCCGAGCCAGCCTGCCCCACGGCATCGAGTTCAAATGTGCCCTGATTGACCACGGTCGCACCGCCAAAGCCGGAGTTGATATGAGAGAAATGCAGGACGCTGGCGGCGTTGTTTTGAACAACGCTGCCCGCACCGGAAATGGTGTTCCCGATGATTTCCGGATTGATTTGCACATCGAAGACGAGCGAACCGCCGTTGGCGAGAACGACCGTGCCGGACGGCAAAGATCCATTGGCATCGTTGTTGCCAATCTGCACGGTGCTGTTGGTGTAAACCAATGTGTTCCCCGTGATGGTGCCATAGGCACTGTCATCCACGATGACCAGGCCGCCGTTGGTCGCCGTCAGGTCGCCGACAATGGCGTCGCTGGCGGCTTGCAACAGGAGCGTGCCGCCCTGGCCCATAATGCCGCCGGTGAAAGTGTTGGCTCCGCTGTTGGCAATAGTCAGCGAACTGGTGCCTTGCTTGACCAGGGCGATTCCACCCGTTAAACCGCCGGTGCCGCTGAAAGTGTAAGCCCGACTGTTGTTGCTGATGGTGAGCGACCCGGGCGAGAGCGTGGTCGTCAGGTTGACATTGGTGGCATACAAACCTGTCGCCGTGTCGTTGAAAACCGCCAGGTCGGCCAGGTTGTAGAAAGTTCCGGCACCCGCGTTGAACCAGTTGGTGGTGGTCTGCACATCCCAATCGGCCGCGCTGCCATCCGGCACCACGCCCGTCCACACCAGCGTGCGGATGGGGATGGGCCCGTTGGTGAGCACCACATCGATCGAGGTATTGGCGACATTGTTGGAAAGATAACCATAATAGCCCGCCGGGAGGCTCGACAGACTGAGGTTATAGGAGCCGGAGCCGATGGAAGTATATTTGATCAGCGAATAATGCTGGGGATAGCTGAGGAAGCCGGGCAGGGCCGCCACCGCCACCGTGCTGGCACCACCGTAGTTCAAGGTGGTGGTGGTGACCGCCGGCGACGGGGTGGTGGTGCTGTTCGTCAAAGTGGTGGTGTCCAGGGTCAGACTGGTGGCCACCATCGATCCGCCGTTCAAAATCAAGGCTTGGCTGCTGCCAACGGTGAAACTCCCCGGAGCCGTCACATCCAGCGTGCCGCCGCCCAGAATGATCTGCGCGCTGTTGGCAATGGAGCCGCTGGCCCCCAGTGCCAGCGTGCCGGAGCTGACGGTGGTGTTGCCGGTTAGAGTGTTAACGCCGTTAAGCGTGTTGGTGCCGGAGCCGACCTTGGTCAGGTTGCCGGCGCCGGAAACCACACCCCAAAAGTTGGTGCTGGTGTTGTCGGCACCGAAGCTCAAAGTTTGTCCGCTTGAAATGACTACTGAAGCGCTGGTGCCGGCGGCGTTATTGGTGCCCGCCAGCGAACCCAGCGTTGTATTCGCCAATATATTGGCCTGAGCGCCAATCAGGGTCATCCGACTTGCCGACGCGTTCACAATCGTGTTGAAAATGACTTCGGGGGTGGTGCCGGTAGTGCGGGCGAAAGTCAGGTTGCCGCTGCCCCAGCCCGAAGAATGATTCAAAGCCAAACAGCCGGTCGGAACACTGGCTGTTTCGTTGATATTGGTGAATAGCAGGTTGCCCGAGTAACCGCTATTGTCGCCGGAAAGGTTGATCTGCCTCCCGGCGGAAGTTCCATTGAAACTCGATATAATGGTTCCGGACCCTTTGATGCCGCCCGCGAAAGCCACCGTAACACGACCAGAGGCACCCGCCACATACTGAACCTGGCAATTCCCCAGAAACACCGCCGGCTTGTCCAGAGTGAAATCAAAGTTTTGCGATGTAGCAAATCGCGCAAGATAGATTTGGCCGCCATTGTTCGTGAAATTGTTGATGGACTCGGTCTGCGATCCGCCGCCGGATGAGTTTTTGATCAGCGACAAGACGCCGCCATTGGTCAGGGTCAGACTGTCTCCGCCAAAGGTGGCGCTGCCGATGGGAGTATTACAGCCGAGCAGGATGGCATTGGTGATGAAATAATTGTTGCCGGCCGAGGGCGCACCGTTAGGAAGCCAGCCCGCGGCCGAGGTCCAATTCGGCACCGTCGCACTCAAGGCCACGGCGTTGGTCCAGTAGATATTCGCGGCCTTGACCGCCGGGGCGGCCAGCACGGCGAACAATATCAAGAGCACGCCGGCTTTAGCAGCGACGCGACTCAATGGCGACGGGAGGGATGGAGTTTTTGGGGTTTTCATATTATTCGCTTTCAGGAATGTGTTGGTGGAGGGTTTCATGTGGTTTGCCTTCGATTGATTTGCAGAGATTTGATGCCGGCTGTCGTTGGGGATTAAGTTGGCTGGATTTGCCAGGATATGATTGTTGTTCAGATGATTGGCCCGCTGACGGCCAGGCCGCCGGCGAAGGCCAGCAGGAGCGCGCAATAGTCGAGAAATGAAACCGCCCGCACCGGGGCCGGGTTGTTTGCCGGACTGACGACCACCGGACCAGCCTTTACCGGGGCCGGCTTCACCGGCTTCCCATTTACGGGAAGTTTTATCTTTGGCCGGCGGCGGATGCGGGCAATGCTTTTCATAATTACCAACTGCAATCAACACTATCATCTGCCAATGGAAAAAACCTAGTGCAGTTGGTTGAAATCGTAATACATTTCGTTTAAGCTCTCCCTGCCATGCCAGCACCCTGCAAAGTCGCCATCGTGTCCCGGGTTTGGACGGCTTATATTCACCGGCTGATGCTGGGGGCGCTGTCCTATACGGAAGCGCATCCAAACATTGTCACCCGCGACTTCCGACTGCCTGAGGATTTCCCCAAAACCGGCGATGCCAATCCGGCATCAGCCTTGAATCAATTGCGGAACTGGCAGCCCGACGGGCTGCTCTGCACCCTGGAACCGGAACCGCTGGCGGGGTTGATCCAGGCGCTCCCCCAATCACCGCCCATGGTGAACATGTTCACCGCCGTGCCCACGCCCGCCATGGCGGTCATCGTCGCCAGACTTTCCGCCATGTTTGAAATAGGCATCCAACATTTGCGCCAACAGGGTCTGCGATCGCTCGCCTACCTGGGGCTGGAAAACCTGCCGAACCAAAAAGCCCGGAATGACCACTTCCATAAAATCGCCCGGCCGGCCGGTCCCGCCCGGGACATCCTCATTGAAGCCGTAAGCCTGGCCCTGCTGGAAGACCCCTACGCACCGGTCGCGCCTGTGCCGGCCCGGCTCGCCGCCTGGCTGCGCCAGTTGCCCAAGCCCGTCGGCGTGATTTGTCCCACCCTTGGCGGCGGCGGCTATCTCATCCGCGTTTGCCATGAATTGGGCTTGCGGGTGCCGGAAGATGTCGCCGTGGTCGGCGCAGATGACGCCGATCTGGCCATTGCCTGCAGTCCCACCCTCACCACCGTCCTGCCCGCCGCCCAGCAAACCGGCATCGCCGCGATGAAGTTGCTCGACCAGATGATGAAGGGCCAGCCAGCCCCGCCGGAGATCGTGCGGCTGGATGCGATGGACCTGCATGTGCGGGAATCCACCGGCTTGAAGCGGGCCGAGATCTGCGACATCGGCGCCGCCCTGGAGTATATCAACCAGCACGCCGCTCACGGCCTCACTGTGGAACAGGTGATGAAGGAAACCCAGCGTGTGTCCAAGGCGACCTTTCACAAATATTTCCAGGCCGCCACCGGCCAGACCCCCGGCGAGGCCATCCAGCAACGCCAGCTGGAGGAGGCGCGACGCCTGCTCGCCGGCACCCAGCTTTCCATCGCCACCATCGCCGAATCCTGCGGCTTCTGCGACAACAGCAGTTTCGCCCGCAGCTTCCGCGCCCTTCAGAAAATGTCCCCGATGGAATACCGCCGGCAGGCGCGGACGACCAGCCAGTCTTGAATATTTGGGGCGGGTATTCAAAACCCATTTCGGCTGCGGAGCCCCGGCAGAGCGTCACCAACTCTCTGCGTTCCTGGTCGTGCTGCCGGAGACGAGGATGGCAAGTCTCTTCCCCTGATCACTCATACCGGATTGCTCGCCCTAGATGCCAGATCGCAATGGCTGGCGGGCAAGTAGTCATCGCCGGCCCGAAACTGGCCCCGGGTTCGGAGGCACGCTGTCTTCAGGGCCGGCCGCTTCGCATATTCCAGCGTCCCGCATTTGATTGCCATGTTCAACAAATCCCACAATCCGGATTCCCCAGCGGGCGCGTCTTGATATGGTTTTTTATTTGTTGACCTGTGATGTATTATATGATATTTATACACCGTGTTTGATTTTGGCGAGGCTGGGTTCTGAACCTTCCGCCGGGGCCGTTCTTTGACATGTTGAATTTTTGTCGCCTGCCCGGCATGAATCCGGGGCGGTCTTTGCTCGACCCTGTCCGCAATGACCGTCCCGGATGCCTCCGTCACCCGACGGGGATTGAAAACCTGAATGCCGGGGCGGGTTGGTGGCTTTTGATGCTGCTTTGACTGGTTTCATCCGCGAATATGGCCAATGGAATAATCAGGCTTTACCAGCGGTAAAAAATGAAAGTGGTAAAGAAACGGTAAAGTTTTTGATCCTCTATCAAGCACTTACAAAAGTTGAGCCCCGGGGTGGTAAAGAAAAAGGTAGCGATAAAGTTTTTTGCCTGGTGGCGAAGTTCCCGACCCTTTCCCATTCGCGGCAATTGTTGGCCCGTGCGGCACGCACTTTCCACTTTCCGCTTTTGTCTTTGCCGATTTCCGCCCTCCGCCCTCTGCCCACTGCCAACTGATTTTTGTCCCAACCCCAGGTTTCAAGTTTCCTTGGTGCCTTGGTGGTTAAATTCTGTTTTCAGCTTTCAAAATTTCAAAATTTTCATTTTCCGGTCCGGTTTGGTCTGGTTTGGTCCGGTTTGGTCCGGTCCACGGGTGCCAAACCCGCTTGGAAGAACCCGACCACAAAGTATCCCGGTCAGCTTTTGGCAAAGTTTCAGGCAAAGTTTCAGCCCCGTCTTTTTTTCAACGAAAGCAGGAAGATCGGTTTCCGCCAAAAAATGCCGGTGCATAGAATCTAATAATTAATACATTTCGTTTAAGCCCCCGCCACCAAACGAACTTCATCGGGGCCGGCAACCGGTTGGCTAGCCGCCGGCTGGCTGGATTTTGCGGCGGCGCCGGGGCTGACTAATCTATCGGATTATATTGGCTTTTAGCGGGATAATGGTGAAACCGCTCGTCGCCACGAGGAAGGTGACAATCGCCTTTCGGGGAATATTCTGATGCCTTGGAACATCCGGAATCGTGCCGGAACCGGCCTAATCCGTCTTGCTCGATTTGGCTTGTGCGGCTGGATGGCTAAGGGATAGTTGGTGCCATATGCAAATCAATCTCCGTTTTCCTCTCACTTCCGTCGCCCTCGGGCTGGCGCTTGGCCTGATGGCCGGCACCGGCCTACCAGTCACCGCCTATGCCGCCGACGCACCCGCCGTCACAGCTTCGCTGCCGGATGACGAAGCCCAGGCCTGGGCCGAAGTCCAGACGGCTGGCACACCCATGCCCCGCCCCAAGACTTGGACCAAAACCACACCTCCCACCAAAGAGGAGTTCAAGCAGTGGGAAAGCGAGTCTTCCGAACATTTCGCCAGGGGTGCCGCAAAAGCCGGCGAATTTATCGTCAAGTTTCCCAAGAGCGAACACGTGGTCGCCGCCCGGATCCAGCAGATTCACAATCTCTCCGCCTCCACCATGCCGGCACCGAATCCGGAACGCGAGGCTGAGTATGCCCGGCTCATGAACGCGGCGGTGGTGGACCAGACCCTCTCCGAATCCGACCGCTTTGATTTGCGCGATTGGAAGCTCCACCGCGAAACCACGCTGGCCGCCCGGGGCCGTGGCGGAATTCCTGAAAAAGTCCTGTCCGACGGATTGGTCGCGCT
This sequence comes from uncultured Verrucomicrobia subdivision 3 bacterium, assembly GCA_903917705.1. Taxonomy (GTDB): domain Bacteria; phylum Verrucomicrobiota; class Verrucomicrobiia; order Limisphaerales; family UBA11358; genus UBA11358. Next base: position 54,625 of record CAIXBQ010000012.1, read on the forward strand.
GCAAAAAGACTTTCCCAAGAATGCGAAGGTCTATGACATGATGGCGGGCTTTGCGGCGAACGAGCAAAGTCCGGACGCATTGAAAATCGCAAAAATTGTCGTCGCCAGTCCCGACGCACCCGCCAAGGCCAAGGCCAAAGCTCAAGTGGTGGTGGACGGCAAAAACTTTAATGCCGCAAAAAATGTCGGCAAGCCCGTCACGCTCAAGTTCACCGCCGTGGATGGCCGCGAAGTGGATCTGGCCAAGCTCAAGGGCAAGGTGGTGCTCGTGGATTTCTGGGCCACCTGGTGCGGCCCGTGCGTGGGCGAAATTCCGCACGTCAAGGAGGCTTACGCCAAATACCACGACCAGGGGTTTGAAGTCATCGGCATCAGCTTCGACTACGCCGGCAGCAAGGACAAACTGATGAAGTTCACCAAAGCCAAGGACATGCCCTGGCCGCAGTATTTCAACGACACCGGCGGCGACAACAAATACGCCGATGAGTTCAACGTCAGCGCCATTCCCGAGATGTGGCTGATCGGCAAGGACGGCAACCTGGCCGATGCCAATGCCCGCGGCAACCTGGCCGACAAGGTCGCCAAACTCCTCGAACTCTAATAATCCATGAAGGCGGATTTGCTGACCACTACCGGCAAGCGCGGGGAGGCAGTGCTGGCGTTGATCGGCAACACGCCGCTGCTGGTCATGGGGTTCACCTATCGCGGGGAGCACCGCAACCTTTACGCCAAGGCCGAGAGCCATAACCTCACCGGCAGCATCAAGGACCGCATGGCGCTGCACATCCTGCAGGCCGCCTATCGCCAGGGCGCCATCCGGCCCGGCGACCGGATTGTCGAAGCCACCAGCGGCAACACCGGCATCTCTTTTGCGGCCATCGGCCGGGCACTCGGCCATCCTGTCACCATCTTCATGCCCGACTGGATGAGCCGCGAGCGCAAGCTCCTCATCGAAAGCTTCGGGGCCAAAATCGTCCCCGTCTCGCGCGAACAAGGCGGGTTTCTCGGCAGCATCCGCCTCGCGGAAGAACTGGCCGGCGCCGAGCCCAATGTCTTTCTCCCGCGCCAGTTCTCCAACGAAGCCAATGTCGAGGCGCACGCCCGGACCACCGGCGTGGAGATTGTCAGCCAGCTCGGTGAACTCGGTCTCCAGCCCGACGCCTTCGTCGCCGGCGTCGGCACCGGCGGCACGGTCATGGGCGTGGGCCGATACCTGCGCCGCCTGAACCCGGACGTCCGGATTCATCCGCTCGAGCCCGCCGAGTCGCCCACCTTGAGCACCGGCCACAAGGTGGGAAATCATCGCATCCAGGGCATCTCGGATGAGTTTATTCCCGCCATCGTCAAACTGGATGAACTGGATCCGGTCGTCGAAGTCTCGGACGGCGATTCCATCCTCATGGCGCAGAAGTTGGCGGCGCAACTGGGCTTGGGCGTCGGCATCTCCTCGGGCGCCAATTTTTTGGGCGCGCTGAATATCCAAAACCAGCTCGGGGCCGGGGCCGTCGTCGTCACCGTCTTTGCGGACGACAACAAGAAATACCTAAGCACGGATCTCTTCCGCGAGGAACCGGTCAAACCCGGCGATCTTACGCCCGACATCCAGCTCGATGGATTAAGCGCGGTCAACCGCCATTATTCCACCGGCCAGCGCGCGCAGGAATTTCTGCCGGAATGTTGCCCCGCCCTGTAAGGAGCGGAATAATTTGGCGGCGTTCGTCTGCCGGATCACTGAAAACTCTCCGCTTCCGGTCATTCCCATCGCCGGTTCGCCGCTGGGCATTGAAAGTAGAGTGTTCAGGTTTGCCCGCACCCCAAGTCTCATTCCGCCATCTTCGGTGCGCGCCCTGAACCGCCCGCAACATGTCTGCGCCGCGCCTGCACGGAGACGGCGAGCTGGGCGAGGACAGGGAGGGTTTCCTCCCAGCCGAGGCAGGCATCGGTGATGCTGCGGCCATAGACGAGCGGACCGGCCTGGCCATCCTGCGCGCCGCCCAAGAGGTGGCTCTCAATCATCACGGAGGAAATGGCGCGTTCACCCGCGGCAATCTGCCCGGCGAGGTCGGCGGCGACCACCGGCTGGCGCGCGGGGTCCTTGCCGCTGTTGGCATGGCTGCAATCGACCATCAAATGCGGCGGGAGCGAGTATTGCTTGAGCAGGCTGGCGGCGGCGCGAACGTCGGCGGCGGCGTAATTGGGACCGCTGCTGCCCCCGCGCAGGACGAGGTGGGTATGGTCGTTGCCGGTGGTGCCCATCACGGCGGGGGCGCCTTCGCGGGTGAGCGAGGGAAACCAATGGGGCTGGCGCGCGGAGCGGATGGCGTCAATGGCGACCTGGAGGTTGCCATCGGTGCGGTTCTTGAAACCGACGGGCATCGAAAGGCCGGAGGCGAGCTCGCGATGGATCTGGCTCTCGACGGTGCGCGCGCCAATGGCGCCCCACGAAACCAGGTCGGCATAGTACTGGCCAAGGGTGTTGTCGAGAAACTCGGTGCCGACCGGCAGGCCAAGGGCGGTGATGTCGGCCAGCAGGCGGCGGGCGAGGCGGAGACCCTGGTTGATCTGAAAGGTGCCGTCACGATCAGGATCGTTGATGAGGCCTTTCCAACCCACCACGGTGCGCGGCTTCTCAAAATACACGCGCATCACCAACCGGAGATCGGCGGCATAACCGGCGGCGACCGCCACCAGGCGGCGGGCGTAGTCGAGGGCGGCGGCCGGATCGTGGATGGAGCACGGGCCCACGACGACGAGGAGACGGTCATCCGCGCCGGTCACGATGGCGGCGATTTCGCGGCGGGCGCGGGCAATGAGCGCCGCGCCGGCATCGTCCAGGGGGATTTCCTCCTCCAGCACGGCGGGCGCAATCAGCGGTCTGGTCGCACGGATGCGCAGGTCAGCGGTCGGTAAGTGCATAAAATGCGAGTGTGCGGCACGCTGGATGGGAAATCAAGGTGATCGCGGCAGTCCGCCCCGTGGCCGGCAGTCACGGCGGGTGGAGACCGCTCAACCCGCGCGCGCCTTCCGGTGGTTGGCCATGAAATAGAGCAGCGGCACCAGCACCGGCGCGGTGAACATCGAAATCAGGCTGCCCGCCATCAGCGCAATCGCTAGCCCCTGAAAAATCGGGTCGGTCAGAATCACCGTTGCGCCCGCCACCACCGCCAGCGCCGTCAGCATGATCGGACGGAACCGGATCATGCCTGCTTCCACCACCGCTTCGGCCAGCGGATGGCCTTCCGCCAGCCGCATTTCGATGAAGTCCACCAGGATGATGGAATTGCGCACCACAATGCCCGCGCCCGCCATGAAGCCGATCATGGAAGTGGCCGTGAAAAATGCGTTCATCATCCCATGCGCCGGCAACACGCCGATGAGCGAAAATGGAATCACCACCATCACGATCAGCGGCGTGAGGAACGACTTGAACCAGCCGACCATCAATATGTAGATCAACACCAGCACGGCGGCGAACGCCAGGCCGAGGTCGCGAAACACCTCGATGGTAATGTGCCATTCGCCATCCCATTTCAGGGAAGGCTGCTGGTCGCTGAAAGGCAGGGTGGCGTTCAGAATTTTCAACTTCGCGCCGTCACCGCCGAATTCCCGAGTGTCGAGTTTTTCCAAGGCGTCATTCATTTTCAAAATGGCATACACCGGGCTTTCCACCACACCCGCCACATCGCCGATGACGTAGGTGACCGGCATGAGGTTCTTGTGATAAATACTTTTATTGATGATGGTCTGTTTCACCGTCACCAACTCGCGCAACGGCACCAGTGGCGAACCTTGCGGTTGGCCACCATTGGCAACCAAGCCGGGTTCGGGCAGCGCATTGGCATCGCCGGAACGGACACGGAGCGCGAGCAATTCTTCCGGGGTGCTGCGACTCGCCAGCGGCAGTTGCAACACGATGTTCACATCTTCTTTTTCGCGCGGTACATGCAGCAAATCCACCGACCCGCCGCCCACGGCGATTTTCAGCGTCTGCGAAATCGTCTCCGCGCTGATGCCGTGCAGCGCCGCCTTTTCCTTATCAATGACGAATTCCACTTTCGGCTGGTCGGCCTCGATATACCAGTCCGTGTCCACCACGCCGGCCGTGGTGTGGAAAACATCAATCACCTTTTGCGCCAGCTTCAAACGGTTTGCTTCGGTAGGTCCGTAGATTTCCGCGACCAGGGTCTGCAGCACCGGCGGACCGGGCGGCACTTCGGCCACGGCGACCCGCGCGCCGAACTTGGCGGCGATCTCCGCGACACGAGGACGCACGCGCTTGGCGATGTCGTGGCTCTGGGCCTGGCGCTCGTTTTTGGGGACAAGGTTGATTTGCAAATCCGCCACGTTCGCGCCCCGCCGCATGAAATAGTGGCGGACGAGCCCGTTGAAATTGAACGGCGATGCGACGCCCGCATAAATCTCATAATCCGTCACCTCCGGTTCCGTGCGGACGGCGGCGGCGATTTCGCGGGCGCATTGCGCGGTGCGTTCCAGCGAACTGCCTTCCGGCATGTTCAGGATGATTTGAAATTCACTCTTGTTGTCGAACGGCAGCATTTTCACCTTCACCCAACCGATATAGACCGTCGCCATCGAAACGAGCAGCAGCACGACCAGTGCCGCCAGAAATTGATACCGCCGTTTCGCGCTGGCAATCAGCGGCGTCATCAGTCCCCGATACATCCGGCCAAAAAAGTTATCACCGGCTGATGCGTGATCCGGCGCATGACTGTCAGTCGCATGAATTTTCCTCCGCCACTGCAAAATGCGGATGGCCGCCCACGGCGTGACGATGAACGAAATCGCCAGCGAGAAAAACATCGCCGCGCTTGCGCCAATCGGAATCGGCCGCATATACGGCCCCATCAGCCCGCCGACGAACGCCATCGGCAGCACGGCGGCGATCACCGCGAAGGTGGCGAGGATGGTCGGGTTGCCGACTTCGCCCACGGCTTCTATGGCGACCATGGCGCGGCTGCGTCCCTTGCTTTCCGGCAGATGAAAATGACGAACGATGTTTTCGACGACAACGATGGCGTCATCCACGAGGATGCCGATGGAGAAGATCAGTGCAAACAGAGTGATGCGGTTCAGGGTGAACCCGTGGAGATAAAATACGAGCAGCGTCAGGGCGAGCGTCGCGGGAATCGCCAGCAGGACGATGATGGATTCGCGCCAGCCCAGCACGATTAAAATGAGGAACGACACGCTGACCACCGCGAGCAGCATGTGCCAAAGCAGTTCGTTGGATTTATCTTCCGCCGTCACGCCGTAATTACGCGTCACGCTGACCTGGACATCCGCCGGGATGATGTAGCCCTTGAGCGTATCCACTTTCTTCAAGACCTGCCGGGCCACGGAAATCGCATTCGCACCGGGCCGCTTGGCGATGGAGATGGTCACCGCCGGTTCATCGGCGGAAACTTTATTCGCCGCGCCGGAACCGAAGAAGACATACTGGCTGGGTTCTTCCGCCCCGTCTTGGATTTCCGCCACGTCGTGCAGATAAACCGGCTTGCCGGAATACGCGCCCACCACCACGTTGCCCACGTCCCGGGCGGTCTGCAAAAACGCGCCGGTTTCCACGATCACTTCATGGTTATCGCTGGTCAGGCCGCCGGCGGAATACTGTTTGTTCGCCTGCTGCAACATTGGCACCAGCCCGGCGGGCGAGAGATTGCGCGACGCCAGCCGCACCGGGTCGAGCAGCACGCGCACCTGCCGTTGCGCGCCGCCGATGATGGCAGTTTCCGCCACCAGCGGTACTTGCTTGACCGCATCATCCATTTGCGCGGCCAGCCGTCGCAATGTCAGATGATCGTAATGCGGACTGTGGATCGTCAGCGCCAGAATCGGCACGTCGTCAATCGTCCGCGCTTTGATTAACGGCGTGGAAACGCCGTGCGGAATGCGGTCGAAATTCTGCTGCATTTTCTGGTTCAGCTTCACCAGGCTGCTTTCCATGTTCTCGCCGACCTTGAAACGCACGATGACCGTTGACTGGCTCTCGCTCGAAGTCGAATAGAGGTATTCCACGCCGGGAATTTCCCAGAGCAGCTTTTCCATCGGGCGCGTAGCGCGTTCCTCGACTTCCTTGGCGTGAAATCCCGGCAGGGACACCAGCACGTCCACCATCGGCACTTTGATTTGCGGCTCCTCCTCGCGCGGCAGCATCACCACGGCGAACACGCCGAGCAGCAGCGACGCGATGACGATGAGCAGCGTCAGCTTGGAATCTATGAATGACTGCGCGATACGCCCGGCGATGCCCGAATGCGCGCCCGAGGGATGGTCCTGGCTCGCTTTCACGGTTTGATCGCCACAGGTTGTCCGTCCGTCAAAGCCAGCCCGCCTTCGGTCACCACGGCTTCGCCGGCATTCAAACCGGAAACCACCTCGGTTTCATCACCAACACGACTGCCGGTCTTGACGAGGCGCAGTTGCGCGTGATTGCCAACGACAACAAAAACCAATTCCATTTGTCCGCGCTGAATCACGGCGGCCGCAGGAACGCGAATCGCACTCACCTCGCCAACCGGAACCGCCACCCGCCCGAATTGACCGGACCGCAATCCCGTTGCGCCCGGCAAATCCAGTTTTACCAGATAGGTGCGGCTGTTGGGATCCGCCGTCGGCGACATTTCAGCGACCGTGCCTTCAATTCCGGTGGCGACGGCGGCAATCCGCACGCCCAGTTTGTCTCCCAGCTTCACATTGCCGATCAGCGCTTCCGGCACGTCGGCTTCCAGGCGCAGCGTGTCAGGATTTTCCATTTGCAACAGCGGCTTGCCCGGCGCGGCGAGATCGCCCACGTCGGCGATTTTGCGTGTGATGACGCCGTCAAACGGGGCGACAATCAGGGTGTAGTCGAGCATGGCTTTCGCTTCCGCCTCGGCCGCGGCGGCGATGCGGAACTTGGATTGCGCGTTGTCGAACTCCGACGACGAAAGGATTTTCTGCCGCATCAAATCCGTGTCGCGTTTCAAATCGTTCTCAGCCTGTTGCCGGGCGGCGGCGGCTTGATCCAGCCGCGACTTGATTTCATGCGCGTCCACCAGCACGAGCTTTTCACCGGCCTTCACCAACCGGCCGGGGACAACCAGCATTTGCCCGATGCGACCGCTGACCTTCGCCTCGATGACCGCGCTCAATTTCGGGCGCACCGTGCCGACGACATCCTCGGTGGCCGCGCGCGACTTGCGCTCGACCGTTTGAGTGCAGACGGCGGCGGACGGCAGGTCTGTTTGAGTTTGTTCGGCAGCCTGGTGGCAGCCGGAGAAAAACGGAATTGCCGCGACGAGGGTTGAAAGCAGAAGGGGTTTCATGGAAAATACAACCCGGTCAGGAACAGCAAGAGCTGGCCGACTTTTTCTCGTTGCCACGGCACGACCCGCCGACACCAACTTTTTTCAACACGATTTCCAGCGGGCAGAAATTGGTGAACGACGATTGCAGCAGGTTAAAGCCCACAAACGCCGTGAACCAGAGCCAGTTAGGGCTGTGGTAATGCGCGAGCAGCAGGCTGGCGAGGATAAACGTGCCGGCGAACCGGCGGATGATCAGTTGCAATTTCACACCCCTACCGAGCCGCCAACCCTGAAAAAGTTACAACCAGTCGCTCAGTTTCGTGATTCCACCAGGCGGCGGGCGCGGGCGAATGAACCGAGGTTGAAAGCGCGGGCGTAGCCCAACCGCCGCAGTTTTTGTTTGGCCAGGCTGCTGCGAATCCCGCTTTGACAGTGCAGCAGTAGAACTTGATTCTTATCCGGCACACGACGCGGCAGGGCGGTTGCAATCTCGTCCAACGGCAGGTTGATGGCCGCGGACAGATGGCCAGAGCCGAACTCGCCGGGGCTGCGCACGTCAACCACCAGCGCACCCTGATTCAGATACGCCCGCGCCGCCCGGGGGGAAATCAGGCCCGACCGCTGGAGGAGAAAAACCACCACGGCCACGCCGCCAAATATCAGCACCGGCGTCCAGTTCCAATTTGTGTTCATAAGTTCTCCGGGAGGGTCGCCTCACCGGACCGGAAATTTTTCCTTCCACTTTTTGCGCAAGGCATCGTGCATCTTTTCACGGAATTGCACCGGCATCGCATAGGGCTGCCCATCCCGGTAGAGCGTGATGGTCTGGCGGATGTTGTCCACGACCACCTGGCAGGGGTTGCACCCCGCCATGTGTTTCTCGAACTCCTCGCAGACGGCCGGGTCCACCGTGCCGTCCACGTATTCGTTCAACATCGCCAGCAGCTCTTCGCACTTCATGTTGTTTATCTCCCTATGACCGAGCCGCCGGGCAGTCAAAAGTTACAGTTTTTCGGGGGAATTGATTTTTCATTCGTGGGGGTGGGGCGACCTGACCAACTGACGTCCAGGATCGCCCAGCACACGGGTCAATTCCTCGCGCAATTGCAGCCGGGCCCGAAGCAGCCGCACCTTCACGTTGGCCTCGCCCAGATCAAGCGCGGCGGCGGTTTCCTGGATGGACAGCCCTTCCACATCGCGCAGCAGAAAGACCAACCGATGTTTCTCATCCAGTCGTGTCAGCGCATCATCCAGCAGCCGGCGGACCTCATTGCGTTCCACTAGCGCTGCCGGCGAATGCCGCCAGTCGGCAATGAATTCCGGGTGCGGAATGGAATTCAAGGTTTCGGAAGGCTCCGTGGCCTCTTCCAATGAAACGGTGTTCAAGCCTTTTCGTTTGCGGATGATTTTGAGCGCCGCATGGCTGGCGATGCGTAATATCCAGGTGGAAAAACTCGCCTCCCCGCGAAAACCGTCCAGATTTTCCAGCACGCTCAAAAAAGTCTGCTGGGTGACATCTTCGGCGTCCTGCTCCTGGCGCAGCATGCGCATGGCAAGCGCATAGATCCGCTGCTCGTAGCGGCCGGTCAGCGCCTCGAATGCCTCCAGATCGCCAGCTTTGGCAAGGCGCACCAGCCCATCATCGGGGGTTTCGGAGGTGGATCGGATAGTCATCGCAACGGGAAAGCGTGAGTATATTTGCCGGCTTGGGTGCAGCAAGCGCAACCTTTGGAACCACACCAGTCCTGCCAGCGGCGGCGGGACAAAACTTTTTTCCCGCCTTGTCTGATTTGGCATTGGTGCTAGATTAAAGCCATTCACATGAGCGAAGGCAGCAAACCCCTGAAGATGGTGACGTGTCCCGGTTGCGACGCGAAGACGTTCATCCCCGGCGATCTGCCGCCGCTGGCCACCGAACCGTGCAAAAAATGCGGCCACTCCATCATGATGCCGATGCAACTCCGGCAATTCGAGCTGCGCAGCAAAATCGCCTCCGGCGGCATGGGGACGGTCTATCGCGCGTGGGACGTGACGCTGGAACGGCTGGTCGCCGTGAAGCTGATGAAGAAGGAGCTGCTCGACGACCCGAAGGCGCTCGAGAGTTTTTACCGCGAGGCGCGCGCCTGCGCCCGGCTCAACCATACCAACATCGTCCACATCTACACCTTCGACGAATGGGAAGGCGAGCGCTATCTAGTGATGGAGCTGGCCGATCAGGGCAGCCTGGACGCGCGGATTGAAAAGCTGCACTCCCTGCAGGAACTGCAGGTGCTGGACATCGGCATCAAGATTTCCGACGCGCTGAACATGGCGCTCAAATACGACCTGCTCCACCGCGACATCAAGCCGGGCAACATCCTGTTCAACACCGACCACGAGCCCAAACTGGTGGATTTCGGCCTGGCCCGCAAAACCGATGCCGAGCAGGACTCGCCGGACATGGTCTGGGGCACGCCATATTACGTCGCCCCGGAAAAAATCAAGCGCGAGCCGGAAACCTTCCTATCGGACATGTACAGCCTGGGCGCGACCCTTTACCACGCCATCACGGGCCATGTGCCGTTCGACGCGCCGACGCCCGATGAAGTCGTCATCGCCCAGGTCCAGACGCCGCTGACCCCGCCGAACCTCGTGGTGCCGGAAATCTCGCAGGCCACCAGCGACGCGCTGGCGCGGGCGCTGGCCAAAAATCCGGCCGACCGTTTTTTAAGCTACGATGAATTCCGGATGGCCCTCGAGACCGCGCGCAGCGAACTGCTGGTGCGCCAGTACCAGACCCCGGATCAGCCCCAGCAGCCCAAGCGCATGACCAGCTGGTGGCGCCGCCAGTAAAAACAAAACCGGCGGACGCTGCCGTCCGCCGGTGAGAAGCTTGCGCCAGTTTTATTCCGCCTTCTTTTTCTTGGCGTTGTGCATCGTGGTGACCTTCAGCTTGTCGCCATCCTTCTTGTAGGAGCCGGCAACACTGTCACCCGCGGCGAAATCCGCCAGCGTGGCCGGCTTGCCGTCCTTGGTGAGCTTGGTTTCGGAGGTGATGCTAAGCTTCAGCTCCCCGACGGTGATGGTGGCAGCCGCAGTGTCCACGGCGCTGATCTTGCCATGGAACGGCAGGCCGTGTTTCTTCGCGGGGGCGACCTGGTCGGCAGCCGCCGGCGCGGCCGGGGTTTTGTCGGCCGCGCGGCTGAGCGCGGGAAGAGCAATCAGAGCCGCGGCGACGATCGAGAATAATGCGATTTGTTTTTTCATGTGTTTATGTTGAGTGTTAAGTTTTGACCTGAAATCAGACAGACGCCGGGGTCGTTTAAAAAGTTTCAAAATTCACCACGCGCCCTCGGTCAGGAGTTCGGCGATGTTTTGCGCCAGATCGGCCGCCAGCAGCGGCAGCGCCTGCCGTTCGGCGCCGGCCAGATCACCACCGATGTGAACCAGCGTGTGGCCCTTCACATCCTTGTCCAGAAGCAACCGGCCGGAAGCGCGTTCGCGGGCCGTGACATGGACAATGACATCCACGCGATAATTTTCGGGTGTCGACACGTCCTGATTCAAAAAACCAAGCCCCTGGCGGTCATAATTGCGGATGACCCCGGTGACCACCACATCGCCATCACCCTGCGAGGCCAGCCGATAGGTGGCGTCCGTCTGCATCCGTTCCCGCAGGGACTGCGTGAGGGCGGCGCCAAGCCGGGGCTGATGCGTCTGGTTGTTGAACGGCAACACCTCAATGGTTTTTCCGGCGGCGGCGGAGCCGCTGGCGGGACCGAGGTGGTAGCTCGCGCACCCGGCCAGCCCACCGGCAACGAGACAGGAAAGAAAAAGTTTCAGCGCGCGCATGGGCGTTTCATTTTTCCGGTGCCGCCGACAAGCGCGGTTTCAAAACCTCGATGCGCTGCCGCGCCTGGGCGGCCAGCGGGGAGTTGGCGTCCAGCTGCAGCACGTCGTTGTAATACACCACCGCCCCGGCCCATTTGTGACCCTGCTCGTAAAATTGGGCGATGGCAAAACTGCCGCGCACCTGTTCGGCCTTGAGCTTGACCATGGCCTTCTGGGCGGCGGCCACCCGCTTGTCATCGGGATAAAAGGTGATGAAATCGGTGTAGCCGGCGATGGCCTGCGCGGCGGCGCCCTGGTCATATTCGGCGGTGTCAGCCTGTTTTTCCCACGCGACCCCGGCCCGATACATCGCGTCGGCGGCAATGGCCGGCTGATCGTGGTAGCGGTCAGCGGCGGTCTCGTAGGCCTTCACCGCCTCCGCGTAGTTTTTTTGCTTCTCGCGCGCCGTGCCGATCCGCAACTGCGCGTGCGGGGCGACTTCGCTATACGGGCCATTGGCCACGATCTTGTCGTAAAGCTTGGCCGTTTCATCCATCGAGGGGTAGAGCGGGATGAGGTTCCAAACCTTGAACCATTCGCCGCCGAGGAAGCGGTTGGCGATTTCATACTGCCGCCAGAGGACCTCATTATATTGGCCGCTCTTGGGATATTTTTCGATGATCTGCTGGTAGGCGTTATAGGCCGCCTCGTCCTTGTGCTGAACCTCGAGGCAGCGGCCCACCAGATACGCGGCGCGCGGCGCGTAGTCGGACAGCGGCCACATCCGGAGGATGCGGTGCGCGGCGTGGAGGGTGACGGAGTAGGTTTTGTTGGTGAACGCCTGCTCGGCGACCTCCAGCTGCTCGCGGGCATGGGGGCGCTGCCACTTGCCGGTCGAACCAAAAGGCTCGTAATACCAGCCTTCGCCCGGCACAAATATCAATGGCGCGGGCGATCGCGTTGGCAGCAACACCACCACGAGGGCCAGCAAAATCCAGAATCCCAACCGAAGGTTCATGCGCGCACGTTAACGGCCAATTCCAAGCAAGTCAAAACCATTCAGCCCCGGTAAACCACCAGCACGCCGTAGTCGGTCATGATTTTTTGGATGCCCACGTCAAATTGTTCGTAGTTGATGATGTGAACCCCCACGAGGTTCGTCTCGCCGACCTCGTGTAAAAATTCCGAGACCTTCTCGTCAAACTTATCGTGGCCTGACTCGATGCAAGAGGCGCGACGGATGGTGCGGATGCGGAGCTTTTTGCCGGCGCCCTTCTGGACGACCTCCAGCGGCGGTTTCGGCTTGCCGATCAGCGACTCCGCCGGCTTGTCATGGACGGGCACCTTTAAATGCAGCTCCACCTTGGCCGCCGCCGAGGTGTTGATGGAGCTGGCGGCCGGCACCGGGCCGACGGGCACCACGGGTAGCGAGCCGGTGGTCACCTTGCCGGTGGACGGAATGCTGATGTTTTCCCCGCAGGCGGGACACTCGATTTGCGAACCGGCCCCGGTCTGGTCCACCGCCAGTTCCTGGTCGCAGTTCGGACAGTTAAAGACGATGTCCATAATTGGAAGGATTGGAATTGATTCAATGCCAGCCTAAATCCGACCGGCACCACAAACCAGAAAATAATTCACCTCAAATCCGGGCGGCGGCTACATCACGCTGTTTAACATGCCGTTCAACATGCCGGGGTGGGGCGCGGGCTTGATAACCGGTTCCACCACCGGAATCGGCGGCCGCTCGGCGGCGGCAACCACCATCATGGGCACTGCCGGATTCGCCTTGGCGGTGCGGCGGATATGGCTGTGGGCGATGTCCAGGCGCTGGCGCATGGCCGGTTTATTGACACTGTAAAGCAGCGCCGTTTCCTCGGTGATCAGATCTTCCTCGTAAGCCTTGAGCAAAGACTGCTCGAAGCTGTGCCAGCCGGCGTTGGCGCCGGCCTCAATAATATCGTGCAGGCGCCGGTTTTCATTTTCGCCCAGTTCGATGGCTTCGCGCGTGCGCAGGCTGCTGCCCATCAATTCCGTGACCAGCAGCCGCCCGCCGCCCTGTTTCGGCACGAGCCGCTGACCGATGATATAGCGCAGGGCTCCCGCCAACCGCTCGCGCACCAGTTGCTCCTCATCCTTGCCGAACAGGCCAAGGATGCGGTGGATGGTCTGGCTGGGACTAATGGTGTGGAGCGTGCTCAAAACCAGATGGCCGGTCTCCCCGGCGGTGAGCGCAATCTCCATCGTCTCGCGATCCCGGATTTCGCCGACGAGAATGATCTTGGGCGCCTGCCGCAGCGCCGCGCGGAGACCGTCCGGAAAATTAAAAAAATCGCGCCCCAGCTCGCGGTGGCTGAAGGTGGACTGTCGGTGCGGATGCAAAAATTCAACCGGGTCCTCCAGCGAGACCACGTGGACCTGGCTGGTGTGGTTGACCTCATTCATCAGCGCGGCCAGCGTGGTGGTCTTGCCATTGCCCGAACCGCCGGTGACAAACACGAGGCCGTTCTTTTCCCTGATGATATCGCGGAACGCGGACGGTAGGCCGAGTGATTCCAGGGTGGGGATCTCCGACTGAAGCCGCCGCATCACCATGGCCAAACTCCCATTCTGCCGGTAAATATTGACGCGAAACCGGCAGGAATTTTCCAGCGCATAACTACAATCGCACGAACCCTGTTCCGCCAAGTCGCGGAGCAGCTTGCCATTGTGGTTGATGATGACGTGGGCCAGGCTCTCAATGCGCTCGCCCGTCAACACCGGTTCCGGCCAATCAAACGGGTGCAGTTCCAGCGCGCCGTGCGCCTCCACCTGCGGCGGCATGCCGGCGACGAACAGCAAATCAGAAATGCCCTCGGCGCTCTGGATCATGGCCGTCAGCACCCGGTCAAGTTCGATCGTTGTAGTTGTATTCATAGAGGCCTCCTGGTTCACGCCGGTTTTTTCCGGAACAGCTCCCGCGGATCCGCGACGTTCAATTCCGACAGGTCCAGCCCGCCGCCGGGATTGTTCGCGCACGCAACGGCAAACTGCGCCGCAATTTTTTGCACCACGCCAGCGGCGTAGTATTTGACCACGCCCACGCCGGACTGCGATTTGAAGATGACCACCAGCAGGCAATGTTCATCCACGTCCATGATGAACAGGCTGAAGGTTTCGCCCTGCTGGTAGAAACTGTTGAATTTCTTCTCGTGAACCAGCCCCGCGATGGTCTGGTTGGCCATGAACGCCCCGGACGCCAGCGCGCCGATGGTGGTGAAATCCAGGCTTTCCGCGTCGCCGTGGTGGGCCAGTAGAAAACCGCCCTTGTCAATCACCAGCGCGGCAATCGCGTCCGTCCGGGCGACGAATTCACCCAACACGTCGTCGAGCTGGCGGATGTCGCTCTCAAGTAGCTGTGGCAGAGTGGCCATGTCATGCGTACTGCGGAACGCTTTGGTTGATGAATTTCTGGAGCAGCATCCGCGTGATCATGTTCAGGCCCTCGAAGACGCCCTCGCACCGGTGCGCGGTGGCTTGGAACGACGGCACCTGCACCTCGCGGTTGTTCAGCAGATACTCCAAATATTCCACCGGCGCGGCGTTCGGCAGGTCGCGCTTGTTGTATTGCAGCACATACGGTATTTCCGCCAGGTTCAGCTTCAGCGCATTAAGATTGTCCACCAGATTCTGGAAACTTTCCACGTTCTCCGGCATTTTCTCATATTGCGAATCCGCCACAAACACGATGCCGTCCACGCCGCGCAGCACCAGCTGCCGGGTGGTGTTGTAAATCACCTGGCCCGGCACGGTATAAAGTTGAAATTTGGTTTTGTACCCCTTGATCGTCATCGCCTCAATGGGCAGAAAATCGAAAAACAGCGTCCGGTCCGAACTGGTGGCCAGCGACACGAGCTTGCCCTTGTTGCCGGCCGCCGTCTGGACATGGTCGTGAACCTGCACGAGGTTGGTCGTCTTGCCGCCCATCGCCGGGCCGTAATAAACGATTTTAACCTGCAATTCCTTGGTCGCTTGATTGATGATGGCCATAATATTTATTGCTGCTTTTTCCGGTCCAGTTCCGCCGCCAGCTGCGCCAGCGGGGCCGAAGGCAGGCTTTCTCCCGCTCGCCCGAACGCGGCGAAATAAACGGAGCTGACCCGGAAAATTTTCCACGGCACGTTGCCGACGGTGAAATTCACGTTGTTCAACGCGCCCATCCGCAATTCGCGCGTCGTCTGGTTGACCCGCTCGAAAATCTGCGGCAAAAAAGCCGCCAGCGAATCCGCGTTAAGTCCGGCCGCCACCTGGCTGGCCACGCAGAGGCCGTCCGGCAGCGACACCACGGCGCCCGCCACGCCGGGCAGCGCCACCGCCCGCGCCACCACCTCCCGGGGATGCGCCTGCCGGTGGGTGAAATCCGTCTGCGGCACCGCGGGACGCTCAAACTCGCTCTCCGTCTTCGGCGCTTCACCGTTGTCACCCCAGACGTAGAAATTCGTGTCCGAAGTTTTGCGCTCCGCCACAACCGGCGGCAG
Organism: uncultured Verrucomicrobia subdivision 3 bacterium; assembly: GCA_903917705.1. Taxonomy (GTDB): domain Bacteria; phylum Verrucomicrobiota; class Verrucomicrobiia; order Limisphaerales; family UBA11358; genus UBA11358. The sequence continues at coordinate 70,256 of CAIXBQ010000012.1, forward strand.
CGGTACCGGCGGCGCGGCAGCCCGAACCGGCGACGGCTCCGGGGCCGGGGCCGGGGCCGGGGCAGCCTGCGGAAAGCCAAAGAACAAATCGGGGATGTCCGCCGAAACCGATACTTTCGCCGGCGCCTTCTGCAAATTTTTCTGCGCCGCGAAAAACATCGGCGCGATCACCTTCAACGGCAGTTCCAGTTCAAAATCATCATTCGGCGATGCTGGCGAACTGGGCTTGGCCAGCGTGCGGAGCTGTTTCCACGTCATGGTCACGCGGCCGCGCTTCAGCCCGGCCTCGACCATGGGGCCGGCCAGCGGCACGCTGGCCCCGGCGAGCGTCGACCGGATGATTTCGTTCCTCAATTCCTCCGGCCAGTTTTCGCAGAGGTCGAAGAGCGCGGCAAAAATCGTCGTCTGCACCGGAGCGGGCGCAGCAATATTTTTCATCGCCATGGGCGGAACCGCATGTCCGTTGCCGTTGCCATTACCATTACTTGCAGACCGGGCGGGCGATAAAAACGGGATTGCCGGCGACGGCTGCACCGCTCGCGCCGGGAAAGGAACCGCGTACGGCGGTTGCGGGATGCGCGGCGTCAAAGTCGCGGGCTCCGGCGCAGGCGTGACCGGCGCCGTCACCCGCACCGGAATCGTAACCGGCTGGGGTATGGCCGGCGGCGTGGCCGACGCGGGCTTGAGCGGCTGCGTGGTGAACGTGACCCCCCGCCCGCGCCCGCCAAACGGCCCGGCAATCTCCTCGTTCACTTCTATTTTTTGCACCGGCCGGCGGGCAAACAGCGCGGGGTTCAACCGCGAAAGGATCTCGTGCAGCGGCAGACTCACCGACCGGTTGTCGTGTTCGCCGCCGGAATTCGCAAAAATGCCGGGCGCAAGCTGGCGCAGTTCGCCGAAGGTGATTTTCACCGCGCCAAATGCCAACTGGCTGGTCACGGTCTCGACCGGGACGCAAATCGTCATGCCGGCCGGCGGCACGGACATCAGTTTCGCCCGCAATTCCATCGGCAACCCGGCAACCACCGGCGCGAGCGGCAATTCGATTTCATCGGTGCCGGCGGTTCGCGGCGGGCCGGCAACCGGATTCACCACCGGCGCGGCGGCGGGTGTTGGCGATGGCGCGGCAGCGACCGCAGTTCGCCCGGACGGCGAGGGGCCGCCATCGTCAAGCTGGCGCAACAGGCCCCGGAGCAGGCCGGCAAATTTTAGTTTCATCGAGATTGCCATGATTTCACGCTGCTCATTCAACAGCGCAGGGGGTTTTTAGCAGAATCCGCGCCATGTGCCTGCCGCCTAGAAATCGGGGTCATTTGTCCAACGGTTGGACTGGTAGAGGGGAAATCTGTCCCATTTGCGACGCCCCCGGCCGGTTTGGCCGGCGGGTACGCGGATTGCTTGCAAATGGGGCATGAAGATTTATTCGCGCTTGAATTCCGGCGCCAACGCGGTTAGCGGTTAGGCACCCATCGAAATGGACACCCGGCATAAAATCCTGATTCTCGACGATGACACGGACTGGCTGGCGCTGTGCCGCGAGCTGTTTGCCGCACTTCCCAGCCACCCGGAAATCCTCACCGCCAACAACGCCAAACGCGCGCTGGCGCTGATCGAAACCGAGCCGGTCCGCCTGCTGGTCTGCGACTTGAAGATGCCGCGCATTGACGGTTTGCAGATGCTTGCCATCGTCCGCCGCCGGTTTCCCGAGCTGCGCACCATCGTCCTGAGCGGGCTGGAGGACGAGGACTACCGCGCCCGCGCCTATGCCCTGGGCGTGGATTTGTTCTGGCTCAAGACCGAGATGCAGCGCAACTCCAAGCTGTTCGCCGAATGTCTCGAATCCCTCCTCGGCCGCGACAACGAGCCGGGCTTCCGCGGCATCCAGAGCAAAAGCCTCATGGATATCATCCAGATGGAATGTCTTTCGCGCACCTCCACCGTGCTGCGGATCACGCGCGGGGCGCTGGTGGCGAAATTGTGGATTCAGGACGGCGAATTGATCGATGCCGAAGCCGACGGCGCGCGCGGCGAACCGGCGTTCCAGCGCCTGCTGGCCTGGAAATCCGGCACGTTCGAGAATCTACCGCCCGAACCCGACCGCGAGCGCACCATCCAGAAACCCGTCAATGCGCTGCTGCTCGAGTCCGCGCAAACCCTCGATGAAACGGCCAATCCCAGCACCGAACCCGCTTCCATCGAGAGCGCCAGCCATCGCAAAACCATGTGGAAACTCGCGCAGCTCACCCGGGAAGGCGCGGAGTTTGTCATCGTGGTGCCGCCGCCCGGACAGGGCGAGCCGGAGGCGCTCGGCACCCAGCATTTCACCGCGTACGCCGGGTGGGCGCAGCGCGCCGCCGAAATCGCCAGCTGCCTCGGCGACCGGCTGGAAGCCGGACCGCTCTCGCACATCGCCGGCCAGAATCTCGAACGCCAGGTGCTCCTGCTGCCGCAGGGCGACCGGACCTTCATGGTCGGCTGGCCCACGGATGCCGAGGGCAACCTGCCGGACAAAAGCCGCAAACTCGTCGCCTCATGGGATTCCTGAAAAAAATCTTCGGCGCCCGCGCCGCCGTGCAGCAACTGCCCACCGGCACCATCACGGTGGACCGGCACGGCCACATCGTCACCTCGACCGTGTCCTCGGGCTTTCCGAAAGCCCTGCTGCAGGGTATCGGGCGCGACGTGCTTGAACTCTTCCGCGAGGCCCGCGTCGCGCAGATGCCGCTCGCGGAGGTCAGCCTGCATTTCGGCAGCCTGCGCATCACCGCCCGCGAGCTCCGCGGCGGCGCCATCATTTTCCTGTTCCCGCAAACCGCGTTGCTCCCCACGCCCACCCCGCCCCGCTTATGAATTCCAAGGATATCAACCAGCTCGTCACCCAGATCGAGACCCACATCGAATGCTGGAAGCAGTTCAACCATTTCATCTCGCTCGCCCGCGCCAAGAAATTCGGCGCCGCGGACGAAAACCATTTTCTCGAGATCAAAAGCATCATCGTGCAGGAGCTGGAGCTCATCTTCGCCAGCGTCGAGGTCGCCTCGCCCACGCGCGAGCAGATCCACAACCTCATCGGCAACGCCCCCTCGCTCCGCCATCTGAGCGAGATGGGCGAAGGCGCGCTGCGGGGGCTCGAAACCGAGTGGCACAAGATCTACATCGGCTGGCATGCCATCCTCGGCCAGCTCAAGGTCAAGCAGCGCACCGGGGAGAATAAAACCTTCTGGGGCGGCAAAAAATAATTTTGCGCTTGCCCGCCGCGCGGTTTTCCCGTCCAAATAGGAATTCATGCACGACTGGCTCATCAATCTCATCCTCGGCGTGGTCGAGGGCATCACCGAATTCATCCCCGTCTCCTCCACCGGCCATCTGCTCGTGGCCGAACGGCTGCTGCACGTCGAGAAATCCGACCTTTTCAACATCGTCATCCAATGCGGCGCGGTCATCGCCGTACTGCCGCTGTTTCCAGAGCGGCTTTACAAATTCGTCTTCGAGCTGCGCCAGAAAGAAACGCTCGATTACCTCCTGAAACTGAGCGTCGCCTTTGTCATCACCGGTGCGGTCGGCTTCATCATTGATAAAAAAGGCTTCAAGCTGCCGGAAAGCCCCACGCCCGTCGCCATCGCCCTGCTCGTGGGCGGCCTGGCGTTTCTCGCCGTGGAATTTTTCCTGCGCGGCAAAAAGCTCGGCACGGAAATCACCTGGACCATCGCCGTCGCCGTCGCCGCGGGCCAGCTCCTTGCCGGCACCTGTCCCGGCACCTCGCGTTCCGGGGCGACCATTGTATTCTGCCTCCTGCTCGGCCTGAGCCGGCCGGCCGCCACGGAATTTTCCTTTCTCGTCGGCATTCCCACGATGCTCGCGGCGGGCGGCTGGAAAATTTTCAAGACCCTGCACCATCCCGACCTGCTCGCGCCGAAGGAAGACTGGGGGATGCTGGTGCTGACCTCCATTGTGGCCGCAGTCGTCTCTTTCATCGCCGTGAAATGGCTGCTGCGCTACGTCCAGTCGCACACCTTCAACCTCTTCGGCTTCTACCGGATAGTGCTGGCCATCCTGATTTTTGCGTTCATCCGGTAACGAAAAATCCCGTTAATCCCGGATTCCGAAGTCGGCCGCTTGGGTTTCATCGTAATGCCCCACGCCGAAGGATTGCCAAAGCCCAAATCCCCGCCGCTGCCTCAAATCCCGCCTCAGCCTGAAAGCGGTTCGCCATTCTTGCGGCATTCGTCATTTGAACTTCGGATTTCAGGTTCAGTCAACCCGACTGCAGAACCTGCCCTCCGGAGGGCAAAATAACCTCTCCGGAGAGGAAATTTTGCGGTCGGGAGGACAAAGTTTCTGGTCGGGAGAGCAAACTTTGTGGTCGCGAGCCCAAATTTTGGCTCGCGAGGGCAAACGAACCGCTCGCGATGGGAAATTTTGCCATGCCGAGGGCAAAGTTTGTGGTCGGGAGGGCAAAGTTTCCGCTCCGGAGCGCAAAATTCGCGCTCGCGATGGCAAGCCCTTGCCATCCGGAGGGCAAAATTCACGGTCGCGAGGGCAAAATTTGCCCTCCGGAGGGCACTTTCCAGCCTCCCAAGCGGCTATTTTCCGCTCGTTATTGGTTCCAAACTGCTCTAAATCAGCCAGTTAGTCGTCAACAGCCTGATTTTGCCTCAATTGAGGACAGTCCTTGCGGACTGGGAACGGTCGGTGTGGGTGTGTTGGCGTGGATGTTTTTGGTTAAAAGAAGAGATTGTGCTTTTGACAAGTTTGCCAAAGGGCGGCGGCTTGGACTCCCTCTCCCCTTCCAAACGGGGAGAGGGCTGGGGTGAGGGGCATTGAATTTGAATCTGTCTTGGCCTCCTCACCCCAACCCTCTCCTCCTTTAAGGGAGGAGAGGGAGAAAGACTTGTCAAAGGCATAATCCCGCAAAAAGGTCCTCCAAATCAGCCGGGATGCTTTGGTCGTCTGACCAGCGGTGTGGGGCGGCTCTTGGGGAGCTATTATCCTGAATTCGGAAGCTGGCAGCTTGGGTTCATTGGAAAATGCCCAATGACGAAGCAATGCCAAGGCTCAAATCACGGCCGCCTGACAATCGCGGCCACAGCCGGTGGATCAGCCAGCCGGGCGCGTCACTTCGCGTTCGGATCGGGAATGAAGATTTTCTTGCCGACGTAAAGCTTGGTCGCCTCCAGTCCAGGATTCGCCTTGAGAATCTGTGCCGTCGTCACCTTCACATTTTGCTCCCGATATGCCTTGGCGATGAGGCCCAGCGTGTCGCCGGCCTTCACCGTATATTCGTAGCCGTTCTGCGGCGTCGGCGGCGTAGTGGTGGGAGTGTCATCCGCGGGCTTGACCGGCTTGTGCGCGCGGACGGGCGGGGCGTCGCCGCTGGCAACCACCTTGCCGATTTTCTCGATGTTTTTGCGGATCATCTCGTTGTCATCCGCGCGCTTCTTGTCGATCTCCTGCACCTGCTCGGCAAGCTTCTTCAAATCCTCGCGGCTGGCGCTGTCGTTCACCTGCGGGGTGTTGACCTTTTCGCGCAACTCGTTGATTTGAGTTTTCAGGTTTTCAATTTCCTTGCGCTGAAGTTCGACGGTGTCCGTCAAATCCTTGATCTGGCCGCCCAGCTTTTCGATCTGCTGCTGGGTGGCCGCGTCCTGCCCGCGCACGGCGCAGACGGCAAAAGTGAACATCAAAAACCAAAGTGAAATCTTTTTCATGCCGGAATGAAAAACCCGAATGCGGTCCGCGTCAAATTTTTTCAGCACGAGGCGCGCGGGTCAATTCACCAGCCGATACCAGTTGTCGCGCTGGTGCGGCTCGTAGCCGAGGTCTTTGATGAGGCGGTGCATGTCCGGCACGGTCATGCAAAAAGTGGTGCCGGCCTGGGAAACGACGTTTTCCTCGATCATGATGCTGCCGAGATCGTTCGCGCCGAACTTCAGCGCGACCTGGCCGATTTCCAGCCCCTGCGTGACCCACGAGCTTTGGATGTTCTCGAAGTTATCCAGGTAAATCCGGCCCAGGGCCTGCGTCCGCAGATATTCCTGCGCGCCGACGGTCGGGGCTTTCAGCTTGGTGTGCTCGGCCTGAAACGTCCAGCAGATGAACGCGGTGAAATGGGCGGGCTTGATGCCGGCGCCGGTGTGCTCCGCCACGCGCTTCAGCGATTTGTCCTGCTGCGCGCGCACCCGCTCGAGATGTTCGATGCGATCCTCGATGGTCTCGACGTGCCCAAACATCATCGTGGCCGAGGAATAAAGGCCGAGCCGGTGCGCGATGTCCATGACCTCCAGCCAGTCGCTGCTCATGGCCTTGAGCGGGGAGATGCGTTCGCGCACGCGGTCCACCAGGATTTCCCCGCCGCCGCCGGGGATGGAGCCCAGCCCCGCCGCCTTGAAGTCGCCGATAATCTGTTCGAGCGGCTCGCCGAAGACCTCACGGAAATGCACGAATTCGCTGGGGCTGAATCCGTGGATGTTGACCTGCGGAAATTTGTTTTTGATGTGCGCCAGCAAATCGAGATACCACTGCTTGGTCAGCTTGGGATGATGCCCGCCCTGCATGAGGATCTGGGTGCCGCCGAGCGCGAGCGTCTCCTCGATCTTCTGGTCCATCTCGGCGAGCGTGATGACGTAGGAATCAGCATCCTTCTCGGTGCGGTAGAACGCGCAGAACTTGCAATAGACATTGCAGACGTTCGTGTAATTCACGTTGCGGTCCACGTTGTAGGTGACGATTTCGTTGCCGCGATTGCCGTAGGCCCCGGCCTTGGCCAGCTGGCGGCGGCGATCGGCGAGCGCGCCAAGCTCCTCCAGCGGCAGGGAATAAAGGCGCCTCGCCTCGGCCCCGTTGATCCGGTGGCCGTCCCAGACTTTTTGCAGCAACTCGTCCAATGACGCGTCGTAAATCATCGGGATAGATTAGCAGAGATTTTCCCGTTAACAAGCGGCTGTGTTCACTGCGCCCGGCAGAACTTCTCCGGCGGCAGCTGCGCCAGCGCCTCGCTGGCCGCGCGCAGGATTTCCGTTTTGCCGAGCGCCTGCGCGGCGCGGGCGCGGTGCAGCTGCGCCTCGACCATCTGCGGGTCCAGCCGGATCGCGCGCTCCGCGCATTCCAGCGCCTGCGCGTGGCGGCCCAGCTGGCCGTTCAGGCTGGCGAGATTCGTCCAGCCCAGCTGGCTGGCCGGATCAATCTTCAGCGCCTGCGCCAGGCATTGCGCGGCCTCGGCGGGCCGGTTCAGCGCCTCAAACAACAGTTTGGCGAGATTGTTCCAGATCTTGAAATCCGCCGGGTCCAGCTTCAGCGCCTGGCGATAGCTGGTTTCCGCCTCGGCCGACCGGCCCAGCGCCGCCAGCGCGACGCCCTGGTAAAACAGCGCCTTTGCCTCCGCAGGATTTTCCGCGCGCCACTTTCCGGCGAACGCCAGCACGTCCGGCCAAAGCCCTTTTTCGCAGAGCGCCCGGGCTTGGCCGGGCCTGGTTTCTAAACTCGATGCCATCGGCAAATTATTTCAACTCTCTGCGCGCATGACAAACCAAACCGCCGCGTCCCCCCGAGTTTGGGGTGGATTTGCAGCGGATTTCTGCGAAACTGCCTGCCTGATGAAGCCAATCGTAAAATTGTTGCTCGAAGGCGGCAGCCTCAACGCCGCGCAGCTGGCGCAGGTGCTCAAGCTGTCCGAGGCCGAGGTGAACCGCCAGCTCGACGAGCTGAAAGCGCAGCGCGTGCTGCTGGGTTTCCGCCCCGTGCTGAACCTTGCCCATGAGGATTCCGGCGTCGTCCGCGCCGTCATCGAGGTGCGCATCACCCCCGAACGCGGCGGCGGCTTCAACCGTCTCGCCGAGCGCATTTCGCGCTTCGACGAGGTGGAATCCTGCTTCCTCATGTCCGGCGGCTACGATCTGCTGGTGTTCGTCAACGGCGCGAGTCTGCAGAAGGTCGCGGCGTTCGTCTCCGAAAAACTTTCCACGCTCGAAGGCGTCCTCTCGACCGCCACGCATTTCATGCTGCGAGCCTACAAGGAGCAGGGCTTCATGCTGGAGGTGAAAACCGAGGAGGCGGAAAGGCTCAAAGTCACGCCCTGACCGGCTGCTGATTTTGCACCGTGCAATCAAACATGGATTCCTCGCGTTACATCGCCAAGCACATCGTCAACCTGCCCAAGTCAGGCATCCGCGACTTTTTTGAGATCGTGTCAAAGATGAAGGACGTCATCTCGCTCGGCATTGGCGAGCCGGATTTTGACACACCATGGCACATCCGCGAGGCGGCGATTTATGCGCTGGAAAAGGGGAAGACGCATTACACCTCGAACCTCGGCCTGATTGAACTGCGCCGCGCCATTCACCACTACGTCGAAAAGAATTTCTCCGTGAGCTACCGGCCCGAAGACGAAATTCTCGTCACGGTCGGCGTGAGCGAGGCGCTGGATATCGCGTTCCGCGCCCTGGTGAATCCCGGCGACAAGGTGATGTTTCACCAGCCGTGCTACGTCAGCTATTCGCCGAGCATCACGCTCGTCCATGGCGAGGCGATTCCCGTGCCGACGTACGCAAAGGATAATTTTGCGCTCACCGCCGCTGCGCTCCGCGCCGCGTGGCAGCCCGGCGCCAAGCTGCTCGTCCTGAATCTGCCGTGCAATCCCACCGGCGGCACCTGCGACCGCGCGCAGATCGAGGCCATCGCGAAGTTTGCCGTCGAAAAAGACCTGCTGGTGTTGAGCGACGAGATTTATTCCGAGCTGACCTTTGAAGGGGTTCATACCAGCATCGCCAGCCTGCCCGGCATGAAGGACCGCACGATTTTCCTGCATGGATTTTCCAAGGCATTCGCGATGACCGGCTGGCGCATCGGCTATGCCTGCGGCCCGGCGGCGCTCATCGAGGCGATGATGAAAGTGCACCAGTACTCGATGATGTGCGCGTCCATCCTGAGCCAGGAAGCCGCCATCGAAGCGCTTGTGCGCGGCGAGGACGGTATGAAAAAGATGCGCGACCAGTATCATCGCCGCCGCGATTTCATCGTGCGCCGGTTCAATGAAATCGGCTTGAAATGCCATCTGCCGCGCGGCTCGTTCTACGCCTTCCCGGATGTTTCCGTGACCGGCCTCAACGAAAAGGACTTTGCCGTCGGTTTGTTGCAGGCGGAAAAAGTGGCGATGGTTCCCGGCACCGCGTTCGGCGCGAACGGCTCCGGCTTTTGCCGGGCATGCTTTGCGACGAGCTATGAACAGCTCATCGAGGCGGGCAACCGCATCGACCGGCACGTTCAATCGCTGGCGAAGAAATGAAGGTCACGCGCCGGGTTGCCGTTTGCAGAGGCGGACGGTTTCGGCCACATTTTCAAGTACCAGCAGAACTTGGGGCATTTTAGTTTCCGGCAGGAGACAGGCGGTCACCAGCAGGTTCACGGGCACCGGACCCCGGCTGCCGCGTAGCTCCGCGTGGCAAAACTTCCGGCAAGCGTCTTCCCCGTTCAGGGCCGCCCTGACACTGTTGCGAATGAGACAGCTCTTGCAGGACTTGGATTTTCCACAGCCAGCCGTACCGGCGCAAACGCAATGCAACACCTCCCCGCCGCGCCGGCGCAAAGCCGACCGGGGCGCGGCGCCGAGAAACGCCTCCGCGGCCACGTTGAAATCCAGAATCCGCACATCCTCGTCCACAATGAAGGCCGGCAGCGGGAACGCATCAAAAATGGCGCGCCCCCAATGCGCTTGTGAATCAACTTTTTTCAGGCCGTCCATAAATGTTCCCGCTCGAAAAATGATTTTGGCTGAACCGGCAACCAGATCATTTATCGGGCTTAATTTAGAAGATTATTTCAGAAGCAAATGTTGTCAATAGAAACAAAACAGGGGACATCCTTCATTCTCTGGCAGGGCATGTGTGGTCTCAGTTGAGAATAGAAAATCCGGCGGGCGATCGATGGGTCACATTCTTGCCGGTGCGGCGTGCCGCTTGATGGTCTCCGTTATATTTTCGAGGATGAGCAGCACCTGTGGCGTTTCAGTGTAAGGCAACAGACTGGCGGTTACGAGGAGGCTAATGGGCACCACCCCTTTGCTGCCGCGCAACTCAGCCTTGTGTAGTGTCCGGCTGGTGGCGCCGCCCTGCATCGCGTAGTTGACGCTGCTGCGGATAACGCAGTCCCGGCACACTTTCGCCTTCCCGCACCCCGCCTTTTCGGCATGGATGCAGTGCAGCGCCTCGCCGCCACGACGGAACAGGGCTGAGGCAGGCTCGGCTCCGAGCAATGGCTCCGCGACCGCGTTGAAATCCAGTATCTGCACATCCTCATCCACGATGAACGCTGGCAGTGGAATCGCGTCGAAGATCGCGCGGCTATATTGCGCCTTCTGTTCGTTTATTTCCTGGCAGTTCATAAACCTGATCCGTAGAGAAAGTTATTTTCAAAACCGTCGGCGGTCCCCGTCTTTCAATCAGTAAAACGACCGTAGCACTGGAAGCCGGGGCGGTCAAGCGTCCCGGAGCGTGCTCATGGAAGCCGCCGGAAGCGTGTTGAAGCTTGGCGGACGGCGGATAAAGTTTAAACTGTCGGCAAATGAAACCGCCCCAGCCACAAGCCGCCGCCGCGCGGTTGAAAAAGATTTCCCCACTGCGACCCGCCCTCGCCATCGTCCTCGGCAGCGGATTTCACCACGCGCTGGCGGAACTGCACGTGGAGAAAAACGTTGCTTACGCGGACATTCCCGGCTTTCCCCAGCCAACCGTCAGCGGCCACGCCGGCGAGTTGTATTTCGGCCGCCTCGGCCAGACACCCGTGCTGGTCTTGAGCGGACGCGCGCATTTTTATGAAGGCCATCCGATGGAGCGCGTGACCTTCGCGGTCCGGACCCTCGCGGCCTTCGGCATCCGCGACTTGCTCCTGACGAACGCGGCGGGCGGGCTGAATAAAAAATTTCGCGCGGGCGATTTCATGGTGCTGACCGACCATCTCAATCTGATGGGGGTAAATCCGCTTCGCGGCCCCTCGGCGCCCGGTCTGCCGCGCTTTGTGGATTTGACCGAAACTTACGACGCGAAGCTGCGCGAACTTCTGTTTCGCGCCGGAAAGCTGGCCCGGCTGAAGCTGCAGCGCGGGGTTTACCTCGCCGTGAGCGGCCCGAGCTACGAGACCCCGGCAGAAATCCGCGCGTTCGCCCGGCTGGGCGCGGATGCCGTGGGTATGAGCACCGTGCCGGAGGCCGTCGTGGCGCGCCAGTGCGGGTTGAACGTCGCGGCGGTTTCGTGCATCACCAACCTAGCGGCGGGCATCAGCCGGAATAATCTGTCGCACGCGGAGGTATTGGAAACGGCGGAACGCGTCAAGCAATCCGGCGCGGCGCTGCTGAAAAACTTTGCGGAACTTTATCTCCAATGAAGAAAAAAGATAAAATCATCGCCGCGCCGCCCCGGCGGCTGTGGGATCAATTGGTCCGTGCGGCGGCCCGGGCGCGCGCCGGCTCAGTGTCGCCGTATTCCAAATTCAAGGTTGGCGCGGCGCTGCTCACGAACGCAGGCGAAATCATCGGCGGCGCGAATGTCGAGAGCGCGAGCTACGGGTTGACCTGCTGCGCGGAGCGGGTGGCGCTGTTCAAGGCGCTGACGGCAGGGAAGCATAATTTTGTCGCGGTTGCCGTGGTGGCGCGCTGGGACGGCGGGCCGATGCCCTGCGGCGCCTGCCGGCAATTGCTCGCGGAATACGCGCCGGACGCCAGCGTGTTCATCGCCGACAGCGATGATTTGAAAAAAATCCGGGCGTTCACCGTGCGCGGACTGCTGCCGGAGGCTTTTGTCTTCAACCCTGATGCCCCTTGATATTTGAAAGATTCGTCGTAGTCTGCTCGGTCTGTATTTTTGATGAAACCTGAAGTTTTTTCTAGATTTGAAAACGCGGCGTGGCCAGCCCTGCTGGTCAGCGCCGACGGTGCCATTTTGATGGCCAACCCGGCGGCGAAAACAGTTTTGGGTCCGTCGGTGGGCGGCGGTACGGTGCAGTTGACCGCGGTCTGGTCGCCGGAAAATGGCGGCACCGCCGTGGCTTTTCTGGCGCTCTCGGAGACTTCTCCGGCCGCCCCGGCCGTTTTGAAATTCCGCACGGCCAGCGGAGCGGCTGCCGCCTTTTTGACGGCAATCTGCCGGCTGGAAAGTGACGGCAGAAGATTTTTCGTCCTGCAATTGCTCCCGTCCCCGGACGCGAAGTCCGCGCCGACGGGCGACGCGGCGCTGAAGCAGAAGCTGGACTGCGTGTTGCAACTGGCGCGAACGGTCTCGCTGGATTTCAACAACGCGCTAACCGGTGTGCTGGCCCACACTTCGCTGCTGCTCGGCAAAATCGAGGCGGGCCACCCGTGGCGGCACTCGTTGCTGGAGGTGGAAAAATCCGCGTCGCGCGCGGCGGAAATCGCGGGCGAACTGGCGCTGTTCAGCCGGCAGGAAAAAGAAACCCGCCGCGCACCGGCGGGCAACTTGAACCTGGTGGCCGGCCGCTGCGTGGAATTTTTCCAGAACTCGCACGGTCTGCGGTTCTCGTGGCGGTTGGCGCTGGAACGCGGATTGTTCGCGGCCCGGTTTGACGAGGCGAAGGTGCAGCAGGCGCTGACGAAGGTGCTGGAGAACGCGGTGGAGGCTTTTGGCGGCAGCGGCACCGGCCAGATTTCCGTGCAGACGCGAAACGTGGAACTCACGGCGGCCACACAGGACCGCAACGTGCGGCTGGCGGCGGGAAATTACGTTTGCGTGGAAATCCAGGACAACGGCCCGGGCATCGAGGCTGAGGCTTTGCCCCGCGTTTTTGAACCCTTTTTCACGACCAAGCGGGCGCCGCATCGCGGCCTCGGGCTCGCGCTCGTCTATGGCATCATCACCAACCACGGCGGCGGGGTGGCGATTTCCAGCCAGGTCGGCAAGGGCGCTTCGGCGCGCGTTTATCTGCCGGCGGAAAAAACCCTCGTCAAGGAATCCGTGGGCGGGGACAAGGAACTGCGCGGCACCGGCACGATTCTGGTTGTGGATGACGAAAGTCTGCTGCTCACAATGGCCGATACGATATTAACGGACTTCGGGTATCAGGTTTTGACAGCCAATAACGGCCCGAAGGCGCTGCAAATTCTGGCCCAGCCGGGCACGAAGGTGGATTTGCTCATCACCGACCTGGTGATGCCGGGCATGGGCGGACGCGAATTGATCGAGCGCATCCGGCAGACCGATCCCGCGCTGCCCATGATGTGCACCAGCGGTTATGTGATGCCGGAGGAAAACCAAGCCGGCGCCGGCTACCTGCAAAAGCCCTTCACGAGCACCGAGCTGCTGCTCAAGGTAAAAGCGGCGCTGCGCTCGACGTCGGCTGTTGACTAATCGGCATGGTTATGTTTAACTCCGCTTATGCAAATCGAAAGTTTGAAGGTTTTCTGCGATCTGGCCGAAACTGAAAGCTTCACCAAGGCCGCGCAAGTCAACAGCGTCACCCAATCAGCGGTGAGCCAGCAGATCAGTTCGCTCGAGCGCACGTTCAAGTCGCTGCTCATCGAACGCAGCAAAAAGAAGTTCCGCCTGACCCGCGAAGGCCAGGTGCTCTACGATTACAGCAAGCAAATCATCCAGACTTATGAGTCCCTGGACAGCAAGCTGCAGGAGTTGAAGGACATCATTTCCGGCACCATCCGCGTGGCCACGATTTATTCCATCGGCCTGCACGATTTGCCGCCGTATGTCAAAAGCTTCATGAAGAGCTATCCGACGGTGAATGTCCACGTCGAATACCGCCGGGCCAACCAGGTCTACGAGGACGTGCTCAGCAACGTCGTGGACATGGGGCTCGTGGCCTATCCCACCAAGGATTCCAAGCTCGAAATCATCCCGCTGCGCAAGGAGCCGCTCGTCCTCATCTGCCATCCGCAGCATCCGTTCGCCCGGCAAAAGGCCCTCCGCCTCAAGTCGCTCGCGGGCCAGAAGATCATCGGCTTTGAGCCGGATATCCCCACGCGCAAGGCGCTCGACAAGATCCTGCGCGAATACGGCGTCGAGGTAAAACACGTCATGGAGTTTGATAACGTCGAGACGGTGAAACGCGCCGTGGAAATCGACGCCGGCATCTCCATCGTGCCGCTCGGCACCGTCACCCAGGAAATCAACAAGAACACCCTGGCCGCCGTGGAGATTGAAGACGGTGAATTTTTCCGGCCGCTCGCCGCCATCTACAAAAAGAACAAGGTGCTCTCGCCCGCGATGAAACAGTTCCTGACGATCCTCAAGGGCACGGTTTAAGCCCCTTTCCCCTTTCGCGAACGGGCGACGCCAGAAACGTCGCCCGTTTTTTTATTCACCGAAACCCTTCGCCGAAACTCCCGTTCCGGTAATTCTGCAGGAACGGCCTCGGCAGCGGGGGCGGCAGGGGTTCGCCGTGGTTTTCCTCGATGCCGACGGCTTTGATCTCCGCCGCAGACAGGGCGCGGTTGTAGATGGAAATTTCATCCAGCAAACCCGAGAAAAAAGCGTTATAAGTCCAGTCGCCCGGATGATCCGTCGGCCGGCGGCTGACCCACAAATCGCCCGTGGTCAGCGGCTCAAAGCGGCCCCAGGAACCGCGCGCCACCACCACGCCGTTCACATACAATGCCCCCGCGCCAGTGGCCTTGTCGTAAGTCACGGCCACCTGCTGGAACCGGCCCGCCACCACCGTGCCCGGCGGGGAGATCAGGCTGTGCGTTTCGCCGTGGTCGCCAACCAACTGTCCCGACAGCACGCCTTGGGAGCCCGGCACGTTGCCGATCCAAAGTTGCACCCCGATGATTCCGGGCAGCTTCCCGCTCGGATTCCATTCGAGAATGGGATGAAAGCCGTACACATTATTCGGCTTGATCCACGCGCTGAGAGTCAGGCCATCGCCCGTGCCCGGATTCAAGCCGGCCGCGTCTGCGAGCTTCATGCAAGAACTGGATCCATTCATCACAAACGCGCGGCCCACCTGGCCTTCGGCAAAAGAAACGTCCGTCAATTCCAGGTCATGGTTCCCGGCGGAATCCTTGCCGCTGTCCTCGCCCGACCACAGCGCCACCAGCCCCGGCCGCAAACCCGCCGCGCCGGCAACCGTCACCGACAGCTTCCGGATCGACCCCGCCGCCAGCTCCACCCTGCCGAAGCTCGTCTTGACCCCCAGCGCGGAATCCGCGAACGATACCGTCAGCACATCGCCGTTCGCCGTGGTGAGCTTCGCCGAATTCGTCGTCAGACACTCCACCGCGCGCAGGTCTTTGGGCGCCAGCTTGATTTCCCCGAGCAGCGCGGAATGAAACCGGAAATATTTCCCCGCGCTCTCCCCCACCACGCGCGAACCATCCCTCAACTCCACCGTCAGGCGTGGCGGCGGATTGGTGTCAGCCGCCTGGACCGCTTGGATAAACAAAAAAATGAGGAATAGAACGGTGATGTTTTTCATCTGAATTAATTCCGGTTGCCGGCCTCGTAATCCTCGCGAATCTCCGCTTGCGACAGGGCCCGGTTGTAAATCGCCGCCTCGTCAATAATCCCGCTAAAATTATAGGCTGGATAACCTGAAGCTGCCACGCCGCCAATCCGGAGTGGTTCGGCCGACGTCACAATCGAACCGCTCGCCGCCATCTGCGCATCCACATGGCCGTTCACATATAGAATAAACATGGAACCATCATAAGTAACCGCCACATGGTACCAGGTGTTGGGTTGCAAAACGGTTTCGCCATCAAGTGCCAAAAAACCGGCAGGCAGACCGATATCGCCCCGGAAATTTCCCATGCCCGGATGGGTGGGGCTGTCGCCCACAATTAAATTATACTGCCGCATTCCTTCACGGCCATTGTTCTTGCCCAACAGCAGTTGCGTCCACCGCGCATAAGGACGTGAGCGCGGATAGAACCAGCCTTCAATCGTCAGTTGCTCGGTGGGGTTCAAAGACGGATGATTCGGCACCGTGATATTATCGATGCCGGTGAAATTAAATCCCTGGCCCACCTTGGCCGGAACATACGTGGTTCCAGCGGGCACCAAACCGTTATTGCCTCCCACGCTGTCCTCGGCGGCGCCCTCGCCAGACCATAAGGACACCAAGCCCTGGTGATGGCTGCCGGCGCTGGCGGTTGACACCGTCAACTTGCGAACGGTATCCAGCGCCAGCTCCACCCTGCCGAAGCTCGTCTTGACCCCCAGCGCGGAATCCGCGAACGAAACCGTCAGCGTATCGCCGCTCGCCGTGGTGAGCTTCGCCGAATTCGTCGTCAGACACTCCACCGCGCGCAGGTCTTTGGGCGCCAGCTTGATTTCCCCGAGCAGCGCGGAATGAAACCGGAAATATTTCCCCGCGCTCTCCCCCACCACGCGCGAACCGTCCTTCAACTCCACCGTCAGGCGGCAGGCGGGCGGGGCATCGGCGGCGGACGATGCCAGCGCCGTGGCGGCGCAAAAAAGAAGCAGGCCCGGAAGCAATTTCATGCTCCGAGCCTGCGCCGGTCGGTTCCTCGCGTCAAGACGCGACTTATTTCAAATTCGCCGGGTTCAATCCCTTCAAATCCTTCGGCAGGAAAATCCCGTCCTTGCGGATCAGCTCGCCATCGAACCAGATTTCGCCGCCGCCCCATTCCTTGCGCTGGATCAGCACCATGTCCCAGTGGATGGCGCTGTTGTTGCCGTTCCCGCAATCTTCGTACGCCTTGCCCGGCGTGAAATGCAGCGAGCCCGCGATCTTTTCGTCGAACAGGATGTCGCACATCGGATTCTGGATGTAGGGATTGAAGCCGATGGCAAATTCGCCCACATACCGCGCCCCCGCGTCCGTATCCAGGATTTCGTTGAGGCGTTTCGTATTGTTCGAAGTGGCCTTGATGATCTTGCCGTCCTTGAACTCCAGGCGCACGTTGTCGAACTTCGTGCCCGCGTACAAGGTCGGCGTATTATATTGGATCATGCCGTTCACCGACGTTTTCACCGGGCAGGAAAAAACCTCGCCGTCCGGAATGTTGCGCGTGCCCTCGCATTTTTTCGCGCCGATGCCCTTGATGCTGAAAGTCAGGTCCGTGCCCGGCCCCTTCAGATGGACCTTGTCGGCCTTGGCCATGCGCTTTTGCAACGGCGTCTGCGCCCGGGCCATCTTGGGATAATCCAGCGTGCACACATCAAAATACAAATTCTCGAACGCCTCCGTGCTCATGCCCGCCGCCTGCGCCATGCTGGGCGATGGCCAGCGCAGCACGCACCACTTCGTCTGATTGACCCGGTAATCCAGCACCGGGCGGATGATTTTCGAATACATGTTCATCAACCCCGACGGCACGTCGGAATTTTCGTTCATGTTATCGCTGCCGCGGATGGCGATGTAGGCCTGCATCTTTTTCATGCGGGCGAGTTCCAGGTCGCGGACCGTGGTGGCGTGGGATTCATTGGTGCCCAGGAGCAGCTCGCGGCCCACGCGCGTGTGGCGCGTCTCCACGAACGGCACCGCCCCCGCGGCGCGGACGGCGCGGATGAGCTCGACGGTGAACTCATCCGGCACATCAATCATGTCGAGCAGGATGCGTTCGCCCTTTTTGAGCGCGGTGGAGTAATTGACGAGAAGTTTCGCCAGCTTGGGATAACGTGGATCGGTCATAATTTTGAAATTATAAATAAATCTCAATCACTGCGCCATCCCTCAAATGTGGGAGACGCTTGGGACGACGGGTTTGCCGTAAACATTCCGATAATCACTGTCCGCGAGATAAAAAGCCGCGTCCAAAAAATTTTCCACGGCGGGCAACTCCTCCGGCGTATTGAGCCAGAACCGGCTCCAGCCCGGCCAGCGTCCGCCCCTGATCTTCAAGCCCGTGCCGGGGGGAATCGCCGTCACCGGCCAGCCCACCGAGATGCACACCATGTTGTTTTGCCAGCTCCCCACATGAAATCTGACCTTGAGCCAGTCATCCGGGGTCAACCGCCATTCATGATTCAGGTACTCCAGTTCACTGCCGCTTTGGCGGGCGTAGCGCCGCATCATCATCGCCACCGTCAAGGCCAGCATACGACAGCGGCCCATGTGGCTCGCCTCCAGTTCGATGGTAAAAGAATGTTCCAGCATTTCTCTTTGATGGTGCCCAAGCCGCCAGTCTGGCGGCGCCTGATAATATTTTGGGCGATGAGGGCATTCACACCGTCGCCCGCGGCGTTTTGAGCGCAAAGGAGC
The DNA here is from genome assembly GCA_903917705.1 of uncultured Verrucomicrobia subdivision 3 bacterium. Classification (GTDB taxonomy): domain Bacteria; phylum Verrucomicrobiota; class Verrucomicrobiia; order Limisphaerales; family UBA11358; genus UBA11358. The sequence continues at coordinate 88,436 of CAIXBQ010000012.1, forward strand.
GGCCAATGTCAAAAAGCCGCCCCGCTCCCGTGCCCCGATGCCCTCTCCAGTCATGTATACGGCGACTTCAGATTCAAATCCCGGCCCGCGCGCGGCCGGGGCCGGCGTTGGTGGGGCGAGCGTCCTCGCGAGCCGCGGGAGCCGTGGATTTGCCCGGCTCGCGAGTACGCTCGCCCCACCAGCCGGGTTTCCCAAACCCATCACCGTCCACCCGCGCGGCCCTGCTAAAATTTTGGGCGATGAGGACATTCACATCGTCGCCCGCGACGTTTAAGGCGCAAAGGAGCGCAAGTGTTTGCAAGCCGCCCCGCTCCCTTGCCCCGATGTCCTCTCCGGTGTATGTACTAGCCCGGATATTTCATAGGGGGATTGAACAAAGAAGCGGCGAGAGCGTCAGAAGGCTTGATATCACTCAGCCAAATGAAAACGCCACTCACCGCTTCTTCAACGACAGACTGTAAGCAGGAGCCCTTGCTCTTTCAAGA
>CAIXBQ010000013.1 GCA_903917705.1 uncultured Verrucomicrobia subdivision 3 bacterium
CTTGGCACTGCGTGCCAAAGCCTCCGTTCCCCCGCAGGGGCAGCCCATCTTCCAGCGCGTAATCCCCCCGATTGCCACACCCCACCAGCAAACATAACTCAAAGACAAGGTGACAAATTTATTTCAGGACTTGACCAAACTGAAACCGGTTGGTAAAGTTTCCCGTCTTGAGATGCAATGGACGTAGCTCCCCACAAAGCCGGCTCAATATCGGCTTTTACGCTGATTGAATTGCTGGTGGTCATCGCCATCATCGCCATTCTGGCGGCGATGCTCCTGCCCGCTTTGTCCAAGGCGAAGCAGAGCGGCTACCGGGTGGTGGATTTGAACAATCTCAAGCAGCTGGGCGTGGCCATGAACCTGGTCGTGTCGGACAACAACGACAACATGCCGTGGGCGAACTGGCTGTCGGGGGAAGAAACCAGCCCGGCCCCTCAAGGCTGGCTCTATACGCGCAACCTCACCGGCAGCGGCCCGGCGGAGTTTCCGGCTCAAACCGGCAGTTTTTGGCCGGTCCTGGCCAATCCAAAAATGTTTATCTGCCCGAGCGATGACACCAACAGCGCGTTGTTCAAACTGCGACCGCAACAGCTTTCCAGCTACGTGATGAACGGGGCGGTCTGCGGCTACCAGCGCGGCAGGAATCCTTCGGTAAAACTCGCGCAATTATCCCCCGCCGGGGTGGCTTTCTGGGAATGCAACAACGCCACCGCCGTGGACAATGAAACCCTCTTCAATGATGCCGCTAGCAGTCCCGATGAAAACACCAGCGGGCGGCATGGCAAAGTTGCCATCATCGGCATCTTTGACGGTTCCGCCAGGACCATGCCCATCGTGGGATGGACAGAGAAGATGGATGAACCAAATGCGAACGAGCTGTGGTGTTTTCCCCAAAGTCCGACCGGGCGCTGACCACGGGTTGGGTCGGTCGACTCCTAAAGGCCAAAAGTCGCGGTATTGACCCAATGACGCGGCTGAAGGGTTTTTGAGAGGACCCGGATGAAACCCAGATCCCGCCGCCCCTGATTCGATGTGCGCCGCCTGGTGTTTTTGTTTGCCGGTATAGCTGGATTTATCGCCTTGAGGCAAATGGTTTAGCCATGAGCATCTCCTGCTGAACAAGCGCCCTCTATGGGGTGTTCTCCCCGGCAGCAGATTTTGCCGGCGGGTGGTCAAGGCGGCGGTCGTCCTTCAAAATGACCGTCGTCAAGGGAAGCGGATGACCGATACCTTCCCGCGCAAAGCATTTTATCGCCTGTTCCAGCAAATCGCATTTGAGCGTGATCGCGGTCAAAGCATCGGCGCACCACACATCGAGGGTCAGCACGATGCCGGTAGCGCCCCATTGCGTGACGGGACAGCCGCAAACTTTCACGGCGTTGGGATGCCGGCCGGCCAGTTGCGTTAGAATGGCGCGGGCTTTTTCGATGTCTGAATCATAACTGATGCCGATCGGCACGGAGCAAATCACCCGGGGATCATTCGTAGTCAGGTTGATGTTGGTCTGGCTGGCCATGACACTGTTGGGAACGACCACCCGGCGATTGTCGTCCGTTTTCAACAGCGTGTAACCAAGGGTGAGGCTTTCCACGGTGCCGGTTTCCAGCCCGGCCGGGGCGCTGACCTGCAATCGGTCGCCCAGTTTGAAGGGGCGATAGAGCAATAAGGAGATTCCGGCAATCAGGTTGCCCAGCGTATTCTGCGCCGCGAAGCCGACGATCAACGAGATCATGCCGATACTGGTCAAAGACGCCGTGCCAATACCAGCCAGGGCAGGAATAAAGTGCGCATAGGCAGCAAACGCGAAGACATAAACGGCGTAACGGGCCAGCTTGGCAAGAAACTTGACGGTCATCAGATCCAGGTGCGCATGTTTATCGTGCGCCAGCATCCGCTGGACCGCCACCCGCAAGGTGCGCCCGACCAGCCAGGCCAGAAACGCAAAAACGACGGCGAACAGGAACGCGCCCTGGAGCGTGGACGGATCGGCAAATCCCCCGGTTTTGATTTCATCAAAAAAGTGCATGGCGCAATCGGCGATTGATTGAATCCGGTTTATCAGGGTTTGGGTTCAACCCCGCGCAAACAGGCGATGATGGCTTCAATCACCCGTTTTGATTCAGCCGGATCCCGAACCTGGATGGACTCAACACCCGCCGCCTTGGCCGGATAATCGTTCCCGCCGGGAAACAGGGCGTCCCCGACAAAGATCATTTCCTGAATGGCAATGGCCAGGGTGTCGCGCAGTTTTCCAATGCCATAGGCTTTGTCGATGCCGAGCTTGGTGATATCAATTGAGGTCGTGCCGCCCAAACGCACGGAAAATCCGGGGATGAGCCGGTCGAGCACCGATTTCATCCGTTGCCGCTTGCTGAAATCCTGATCCCATTTTTTCTTTTCCTCAATTGGCGCCTGCTGCCCCAATGCGGAAAAGGTGATCTGGCTACCCCGGTCTTCAATAATTTCGCCCCAAGTCCGCTGCGGTGCGAAGCCTGATTCCGCCATCACCTGGTTCAAGGCGCAGATAATCTTCCCCCTCTCCGCAGCGGTAAAGTCTTCCGAATACAGCAATTTCCAGCCGGTGTCATAGCGGTAGAACTTTGTCCCGCAGGTGGGCAGGAGTGACAAGTTGTTCAATCGTTCATCATGGGGGAGCCCGGCCAGCACCTGCCTTTCAAACTGCGGCCAGTTGCCGCCCGAGATCACCGCGACTTTTACCAAACTCAAAAGCACACCCAGAAGCTGTGCCATCTCCGCATCCAGCGGTGATTTACTTTCAGCCAGCGTGCCATCCAAATCGAAAACAATGAGCTTTTTCATGCGATTACGCCCGGCAGCTTTCACCCCACCGCCACGCCGAGGATCCGACCGATTAAAGCGGTCACGGTCATGGCCAGGGCGCCGCCAAGAGTGACCCGCAACGCGGCCCGTCCGAGCGGCGCGCCGCCGAGGTGACCACCAAAGGCACCCAACCCCGCGAGGCTTGCCAAGGAGAAGGCTGCGATCATGGGGATGCGCAGAGCCACGGGCGCGATGAGCAAAGCCACAATCGGCACCACGGCGAAGCACGCAAAGCTGGCGGCGGAGATCCACGCGGCTTGCAATGGCCGGGCGAGAGATGCTTGATCAATGCCCAGCTCATCGCGCATGTGCGCGCCAAGCCGGTCATGGGCGCTGAGTTGCTGCGCGACTTTTAACGCAAGATCCCGGTCCAAGCCACGCTTCACATAAATCAGCGCGAGCTCCTGCAATTCGGCTTCCGGCTCGGCGGCCAGTTCGTGGGTTTCAAGGCCGATGTCCGCCTGTTCCGCATCACGCTGTGAGCTGACCGACACATATTCGCCCACGGCCATCGACATCGCCCCAGCGACCAGGCCAGCCACACCGGCGACCAAGATTGCCTCCTGCGACGCCGAGGCGGCCGCAACCCCAATCATGAGGCTCGCCGTCGACACGATGGCGTCATCCGATCCAAGCACGGCTGCGCGCAACCACCCGGCGCGACTGCTCCGGTGTCGCTCCACCTGGTTTGTGAGGGTGGCGAGGCTCGGCTTCATTTTACAATTGGCGCGATCACGGTGCCGCAGGCGGTTATCTTCGTAATAATGCTTTGCACCGCCTGCCGTGATACTCACCAGCGATGGAGTTCACGGGGTCGTCGCCATTTTGCTCAAGTCCGCTTCAATATTGATAAGGACGTCCACCGTGTTGCCGACGGCGCCTTGATCGGCCGTGATGTCAAAATCACGCCGATCGAGTGCCAGCGAGGCTTGCCAGCCGGAAATCGACGCTCCGTTCATACCCGGGCCAAAGCCCAAAGACGTGACTTTGAGCACGACTTCCTTCGCCACGTTCTTCATGGTGAGAATGCCGGTAACGTCGTAAGTATCGGCGCCAGTGCTTTTCCAGGACTTGCTCTTGAAGGTCATCGCGGGAAAGGTGGCGGCGGCGAAGAAATTGGTGGAGCGCAGGTCGTCATCGCGCAGCTTAGTATTCGTGGTGATGCTGGCCACCGCGATGACCGCTTCAACAGTGCTGTTTTCAAGGTGGCTGCGATCCACGACGATGGTGCCTTTCACCTTGCTGAAATAGCCGGGCACCTTGGTAAAAAAGTGAGAGACGGAAAACCCGACCCAAGAATGCACCGGGTCAATGCTGTAAGTTTCGACGGCGGCCTGGCCGGATGCCAGCGAGCCGAGCACAAGGCTGGCAACAATAATGGGGAATAGGGGGCGTTTCATGAATTTATAAGTTAATTTGATTGTTTTTGTTAATTCTGGCTGGGTGGTTTTTTGGCGGGGCCGGTCGGGAGGCGGTTAAAGTCGTCATAAAGGTCTTAAAATTACGCTGCTTCAAGGATCAGAGCCATGGGGTGTAACCCGCATCCCTGGGTCAGGCGCTCACACAACCGGCTGGGGATGGATTACGTCCGCTCCATTGCCGTCGTGTATTCGCCACGGCGCGCAGCGCGGTTGCATTGGGCGCGATGCAGCAGCACTTGCTGCGCCGCTTGCACGTTGGATTCTTCACCGCGCCATGTCTCCAAGGCCGGCTGCTGGATGGCGCGGGCAAATGAAAAAGCGAGCGCCCACGGCAGTTGCGCCTTGAAGCGGTGGTTCATCACATTCAAACGGGCCGAGGCCAGTTCGGCGGACTGGCCTCCGGATAAAAAGGCAATCCCGGGAACCGCTGCCGGGACGGTCCGCCACAAGCTCTTTACCGTTGCGTCAGCCACTTCGTCCACCGCTTGCGCTTCGTCCAGCGGTTGGTCGGTCAGTCGCACCTGATACTGCTGTTCGCCGATGCCGACTTCCTTGACTTCCTGGCGCAGGGGGCACGTCAATCCCGGCAACACCATGTTCGGTTTGAGAATCATCCCTTCCAGCACCACGCGCTGGGAATTAAGCTGGTTGAAAACCGTCCGCAAAACTTCTTCCGTCACCTCGGCGCACCGCTCCAAGGAATGATCGCCGTCCATGAGCACTTCCGGCTCAACGATCGGCACCAGTCCCGCTTCCTGGCACAACGCGGCATAGCGCGCCAGCCCGTGCGCGTTGGCTTCCAGGCAACCCCGGCTGGGAAGGCCATTGCCGATGATGATCACAGCGCGCCACTTGGCAAAACGCGCGCCCATTTGAAAATACTCCTTGAGCCGGTCGCGCAAGCCGTCCAGACCTTCGGTGATTTTCTCACCGGGATGAGCGGCAAGATCCTTCGCGCCAGTGTCCACTTTGATGCCGGGAATGATCCCTGCCCCGGCAAGCACTTGAAGAAACGGAGTGCCGTCCTGCTTCTGCTGACGAATCGTTTCATCAAAGAGAATAACGCCGCTGATGCACTCCCCAAGCCCGGGTGTGGTCACAATCAGTTCCCGATAGGCACGCCGGGCTTCCATGGTTTGCGGAATGCCCAGCTTGGCGAATCGTTTATTGCAGGTGGGATGGCTTTCGTCCATGGCCAGCAACCCCTTGTCGTCGGCCATCATCGCTTTCGCGGTGTCGGTTAGAATTTGTGTGTTCATAATGATTATTGTGGCAATGATCCGGACGTCACATTTCAGTTGCCGGCCGGAGCGGAAATGGGTTGCCGGGGCTCCGCCGGCCCTTGAAGTCGCCAGCGCAAGTCGCCGGTCATCAAATAGACCGCCATGGCTGCCAGCATCAAAATCACAATGCCCCAGAGACGCCAGTCGCGATGTGCCCGTCTCCAGTAAGGCCGGTGGCTGGGAATGTCGCGATTCATAATGGTGACCCCGGCCAGCTCCAGTTGCGAATTTCCGGCAGATCTTCGCCGTATTTATCAATGTATTGTTTGTGCCCAATGAGCCTGGCTATGAGTTTTTCCTTGAGGGCGCGGCCTTGCTCACCGGTCTGCGGCACGCGGTCAATCGTGTCCATCACCAGGTGGAAGCGGTCCAAATCATTCAGCACGGTCATGTCAAAGGGTGTGGTGATGGTGCCCTCTTCCTTGTAGCCGCGGACGTGAATGTTGTCATGGTTGGTGCGGCGGTAGGTCAACCGATGGATCAACCAAGGGTAGCCGTGAGGCGAAGATGACAGGCTTGTCCTTGGTGAACAGCGCGTCGAAGTCCACGTCGCTCAACCCATGCGGGTGTTCGCTCTGCGGTTCCAGTTTCATCAAGTCCACGACATTGACGACACGGACTTTCAGGTCCGGCAGTTGCGCGCGCAAGATGGAGACGGCGGCGAGCGTCTCCAGCGTGGGCACGTCGCCACAGCAGGCCATGACGACATCAGGTTCGGATCCGGCGTCATTGCTGGCCCAAGGCCAGATCCCGATGCCGGCGGCGCAGTGCTTCACGGCGGCATCCATGGTCAGCCATTGCGGGGCTTGATACTTGCCGGCAATGACGACGTTGACGTAGTGGCGGCTGCGCAGGCAATGATCCCAGACCGAGAGCAGGCAGTTGGCATCCGGCGGCAGATAGACGCGCACGACGGAGGCTTTCTTGTTCACGACGTGATCAATGAAACCCGGGTCCTGGTGCGTAAAACCATTGTGCATCTGCTGCCAGACGTGCGAGGCCAACAGGTAGTTCAGCGAAGCAATGGGCCGCCGCCACGGCAGCGTCGCCGTGACTTTCAGCCACTTGGCGTGCTGGTTGAACATCGAGTCAACGATGTGAATGAACGCCTCGTAACAATTGAAGAGCCCGTGACGTCCGGTGAGCAGATAACCTTCGAGCCAGCCTTCGCATTGATGTTCGCTCAACATCTCCATGACGCGGCCATCAACAGCGAGGAACTCGTCGTTATTTTGCGTCCGGGCTTCCCATTGTCGGTTAGTCACGTCAAACACGGCTCCCAGACGGTTGGAGAGGGTTTCGTCGGGGCCGAAGATCCGGAAATTGCGCTGCGCCCGATTGAGCTTGGCCACATCGCGCAGGAACACGCCGAGCTCGTGCGCATCCGCCGCCTGAACCGATCCGGGTGCGGGCGAGGACGGTCGGGTTGGCGATCTTGTAACCGTTGAGGTGCAAGATGGGCAGCACCGCGCCGTCGGTGACGGGATCGAGAAATTTATTGGACTGCCACGAAGTCGCCAGCGGCCCCGTCTCTGCCTCACCGTCGCCGACGCAACAGGCGACGATGAGATCGGGATTGTCGAAGACCGCCCCGAAAGAATGACTGAGCGAATAGCCAAGCTCGCCACCTTCATGGATGGAGCCGGGGCATTCCGGCGAGGCATGGCTGGGAATGCCGCCGGGAAACGAAAATTGCTTGAAGAGCTTTTGCAACCCGGCTTCGTCCTGGCTGATCACGGGATAGATTTCGCTGTAGGTGCCTTCGAGATAGGTGTTGCCCACCACGGCGGGACCGCCGTGGCCGGGGCCGGAAACGTAAATCATGTCGAGGTCATACTTATTGATGACCCGGTTCAAATGAACGTAAATAAAGTTCTGCCCCGGGGTCGTGCCCCAGTGTCCCAGCAGCATGCGTTTGATATCCGTGAGCGCGAGCGGGCGTTTCAGCAGCGGATTGTCATAGAGATAAATCTGGGCGACAGACAAGTAGTTGGCGGCACGCCAGTAGGCGTCCATCTTGTCGAGCAGTTCCGGCGTGAGGGTGTTTGTCTTCATGCTTGATCGTTTTTATCAACCGCGCGGGTTTCGAGAATGCGGCAGACCGAGCGCGCAATCATCAGCTCTTCATCGGTGCGGATGACACGGACAATGACCCGGCTGGCGTCCGTGGAAATCACCGGCGCAGTCTCCGCATTACGAGATTCATTCAGATCGACGCCGAGGAAGTTTAGCCCCTCACAGATGCGGGCGCGGGCGACCGGCGCGTTCTCCCCAATGCCTCCGGCGAAGACGAGCGTATCCAAACCGCCGAGCGCAGCGGCGAAAGAGCCGATCCACTTTTTAACCTGGTAACAGAACAGCGCCACGGCTTCCGCCGCCCGGACGTCGCCGGTTTCGCGCTCCAGCAAATCACGCATATCGGAACTGGTTTCCGATATGCCGAGGAGACCCGACTCGTGATTTACCATGTCGTAAAACTGTTTGGTGGTCATCTGCTCAGTGCGTGCCAGGTAAGGTGCCAGACCGGGATCCAAATCACCCGAGCGCGTGCTCATCACCAAGCCTGCCGTCGGGGTGAAGCCCATGCTGGTATCAATGCTTTTGCCGGCGCGCACAGCGGCCAGACTGGCGCCGTTGCCGAGATGCGCGAGGATGACCCGGCCCGTCTTTCCCGCCGGATCACCCAAGCGCGCGAGCTCTTCCATCAGATACGCGTAGGACAAACCGTGAAAGCCGTAGCGTTGAATTCCCTTGGCATCGAAGCGTCGCGGAATCGGCAGCAATTTGGCCACGCGCGGCATGGCCTGGTGAAATGCCGTGTCAAAGCACGCCATCTGCGGCAGCTTCGGATGCCGCTGACGAAACGCCTCGATCAGCTCGATCTCGCGGGGCAAATGATCCGGGTCATATGGCGCGATGCGATGCAATTCATTTAGCAAATCCGGGGTGACGATTTCCGGCTCGGAGTGCTTCATCCCATGAACTACGCGATGGCCGACGGCATTGACCGACGCGAAATCCGGCTGAGTTTCCAGCCAGTCCAGCAAGGAATTCGCCGCTGATTTGTGGTCGGCGGCAATAAGTTCGCGGGTGTTCTGGAGTCTTTCACAGGGCCCGCGAAACGTCAGATTCGTTCCGCTCAAGCCAATGCGGTCAACTTTCCCAGACAGTCCGCGCGCCAAGGGATCCCCAACCTTATAGAGCGCGAACTTGATGCTCGAGGAGCCGCCGTTGATGGTCAGGATATTTGAATCGCCGGGCTTCATAACACGACTCCGTCGCCAAGGTGCAGTCCAAACGAAGCCAGCCGCTCGCGCGTGGACCGGTGATCTCTATGAAGAATGCTCAAAATCCCCAGACTTTTTGCGATCTGAACGAACATCGCGGTGTTGTCTAAATAGACAATCTCCCGGATGGGCACCTGGGCGATGTCCAGCGCCAGCCGAAAGATGTCCTCATCCGGTTTGCGAAGATGGACAAAGCAGGAGGAAACAAAAGCATCCACAACACCGTCCAGTTTGAACTGGCGAATCCGATAGGCGTTCAATTCGCGCGCTTCATTGCTGACCACGATAACCTTCAATCGATATTTCGCTTTCAGGTTCCGTACCAGTTCAATCATCCCGGCGCAGGGTTTCGACTGTGCAAACATGAATTGCCGGAAGGCGGCCCGGCTGAACGGCCTCTTTTCGTAAAAGACCACCCGGTCCAGATATTCATTGAATGAAATCTTATCTGACTCGTGGGTTTCAAAGTTCAACTCATGCCGCTCCTGCATTTCAGCCCAATCGAGCTTAAAGTGCTTCGCCGCCCGCCGGCGGGCGTGATGATCCCAGCCGTTGCTCAGAAGCACCCCGCCGATATCCAGGAACAGGCAGGTGATTGGAATAGGTTGTTTCATGCGTAATGATTCAACGCTGCCAAATGATTCTTGGATCTTCCAGCGGGACGGGCGTTCCGTTGAATTGCGGCATCACCCGCGCGGTATAGTCGCTGGGTGGCCGGATGGCTGATACGGTTGCACTATAAACATGGCCGCCCGATTCATCTGCGAGCGGGTGAAGCAGGGTCATTGCCTGTCGCACCGAAGCCCCGTTATTAATGCCCTCGGCATAAAGTTCCAGGCGAACCGCCTTGGGATCAAGGCCGTGAAGACAAATTGGAACCTCAAAGGCATGCTGCCCGCCCTTGGTCGCCACCGTCACCTGACCGAAGTGCAGCGTGCCCCACTTCTGATCCAGACTGTGCTGCCAATCCACCATTTGCCTGCCGATGGCCCCTTTGTCGGCCCCGCGTGACTGGCAGGCGATTGCCGCCGGCAGATAATGCTTTTCGGCGTATTCGCGCACGGTGCGGTCAGCGGCGAAGTGCGGGGTCAGGCGCGCCATGCTTTCACGCATCCGGTGGACCCAGGCCACGGGAATACTTTTTTGGTTGCGGGTATAAAATTCGGGAATGACCTCGCGTTCCAGCCGCTGGTAGAGCGTCTCGGCTTCGGCCGCGTCCCACGAGGGATCGCTGCCATGTTCCCGTCCATCGCCAAGCGCCCAGCCCAAATCCGGCACATAGGCTTCGGCCCACCAGCCATCCAACTCCGAAAGATTCAAACCGCCATTGACCAGCACCTTCATGCCGCTCGTGCCGCACGCCTCCCACGGGCGCCGGGGCGTGTTGAGCCAGACATCCACGCCCTGCACAAGTCGTTCGGTCAAGTGCATGTCATAGTCACTAAGAAAAATCGCATGGGGACGAACCTCCGGACGGCGGATGAACTGGACCCATTGCTGGATGAGCGCTTGTCCCGCCAAGTCCGCCGGGTGCGCCTTGCCTGCGATGATGAGTTGCACGGGGCGCTGGGCATTGGACAGCAGGCGCAGCAGGCGCTCGGGATCATGGAGCAATAGGTTTGGCCGTTTGTAGGTGGCGAAACGCCGGGCAAAGCCGAGCGTCAATACGTTTGGATCGAATAAATGTTTTGCCGCTTCCACCGTTTCCGCGGATTCACCGGTGGCGGCGTAATGCCGGGCGAGGCGCTCGCGCGCGTAATCAACCAGGCACTTGGCGGAGTCGGCGCGGAATTGCCACAGGTCGTCATCGGAGACACGATGGATCCCCTGCTGTTCCACATTTTCGGTCAGGCCCAGCCAGCGGTCTTTGCCGCAGGCCTTTGTCCAAAGCTCGTCCGCGGCCGATGAATCCCAAGTGGGGTGATGAACGCCGTTTGTCACATGCCCGATGGGGACTTCTTCGATTGGGCAGTTCGGGAAAAGTGGCGAAAACAACTGTCGGCTGACCTGGCCATGCAAGCGGCTCACACCGTTCACCGAACCGCTGCCGCGAATGGCAAGATATGCCATGTTGAAGCGCTCCGACGGGTCATCCGGATTCTGACGGCCTAAAGCCAGCAAATCATGGAGCGATAAACCGAGCTTTTCCGTGGCATAATGGCCGAGGTATTGTTCAATGAGCGCCGGAGTGAACTGATCAAACCCGGCGGCCACGGCCGTGTGGGTGGTAAATAGATTTCCCGCTCGCGTGGCGGCCAACGCCACTTCAAACGGCTGCGCATTCGCCTCCATGAAACTGCGGGCGCGCTCCAGCACGGCAAATGCCGCATGGCCCTCATTCAGATGACAGACCTCCGGATGGATACCGAGCGCGGTAAGCAATCGCCAGCCGCCGATGCCCAGCAACATCTCTTGTTTGAGACGCAACTCCGGGCCGCCGCCATATAATTCGCTGGTAATGCCACGATGCGCCGGGAAATTCGCAGCGTCGTTGCTGTCCAGGAGATAAAGTTTCACGCGGCCCACTTGCACCTGCCAGGCCCGCAGCCAAACCGAATAGCCGGGCAAAATGATTTCCAAACGCAGCCATTCGCCGTTCGGCTGGCGCAAGGGCGTGATCGGCAACTGTCCGGGGTCGTTATACGGGTAAAGCGCCTGTTGTGCTCCGTCCTGGTCAATGACCTGACGGAAATAGCCTTGTTGGTAAAGCAGTCCCACCCCCACCACCGGCACCCCCAGATCGCTGGCGGCTTTGAGTTGATCGCCGGCGACATTACCCAGCCCGCCGGAATAAATAGGCAGCGCTTCGCTCAACATATATTCCATGCTGAAATAGGCGACGCACCGCAACGGCGAATGCGGGTGATTTTTCTGAAACCACGCAGGTGCCGCCGCCGCCTGGCGCTTGGAACGCAGCAGGCCATCAATTCTTTCGCGGAAGTCCCGATTAGCCAGCACGGCCTTTAGTTTGTCCTGGGAGACAGTTTGCAGAACCACCCAGGGATTTTGCGTGAACTCCCACAGCGCAGGATCAAGCTGCCGCCACACCTCGTCGGTGGCATGGTTCCATGACCAGTGCAAATCCAAGGCCAGTTCTGCCAGGGAATCAAAGCCTTCCACATCGGCATTCAATTGACCGTAAACCGGCTGGCCGACCGGTATTGGTTTGACTGTAGTCATGGCAACTCTTGCGTATATATTTTGTTTTCCAAATCCGCCAATTTCGCCAGCCGGCGAAGGTGACGCTCCGCGCCGGTGAATTGCGCAGCAAGAAAGGTCTGAACTAACTCCCATGCCAAGGCATGGCCGACCACCAGACCTCCGAGGCAAATCAAGTTCAAGTCATCGTCCTCGACGCCTTGATGGGCGGAAAACGTTTCATGGATCAGGCAAGCGCGGACGCCGGGAACCTTGTTCGCGGCGATCGTAGCACCAACTCCGCTGCCGCATATGGCGATGCCCCGTTCAAACTCCCGGCCGGCGATGGCACGGGCCAGCGGCACGACAAAATCCGGATAATCATCATCCGGCTGTGGCTGCCGGTCGCCGAAGTCAATCACTGGCCGCCCCGTCGCGCGCAACCGCTTGACCAGATATTCCCTTAGCTCGAACCCGCCATGGTCGGCAGCGATGCCGATGAGTTCAGAAGATTCAAGCGAGATGTTTCGGGCTTGAGGGTCCATCATGTTTGAACGAGTTGGGGACCTAGCGCGGGATAATCGGTATAGCCGGTCTCGGCTCCACCATACAAAGTTGCCTCATCCAGCGGGTTCAACGGCGAGTTCAAGCGGAAACGTTCGGGCAGATCAGGATTCGCAATGAACAAACGCCCAAATGCCACCGCATCGGCCAGGTCTTCCGCCAAGGCCTGCTTCCCCGTTGCGCGATTGAAACCATTTGCAACCATCAGCGGCCCGTGAAACTCCTTGCGCAGCGCCACCAATGGCACCGGCACCGCGCCATGTTTCAAATCTTCCTCCGTGGATACGATCAAATGGGCATAGGCGAGTTTGAAGCGATTCAACTCGTGCAGCACATGGCCGAACGTAGCCAGCGGATTTGAATCATGCATGTCGTTGAAGACACCGCCCGGCGAGAAACGAATGCCTACGCGGTCAGCGCCCCAGACTTTCGTGACCGCCACCACGACTTCCAGCGTGAGGCGAGCGCGGTTGCGCACCGGCCCGCCGTATTCGTCGGTGCGCTGGTTTGTGCCGTCGCGGAGAAATTGGTCGAGCAAGTAGCCATTGGCATTATGAATTTCCACGCCGTCGAAGCCGGCGGTTTTGGCGCGTTGTGCGGCGGCGGCATACTGCGCCACGACGCCCGACAATTCCTCTATTTTCAAGGCGCGCGGCGTGACGTAAGGCTGCATCCCATTCGCCGTGAGCACCTGGCCACTTCGGGGGGCGATGGCACTGGGCGCGACCGGCACGCCACCGTCCGACTGAAAACCTGGATGCGAGATGCGGCCCATGTGCCAGAGCTGTAAAAAAATTCGTCCGCCGGCCTGGTGCACCGCCTCGGTCACACGCTGCCAGCCCGTGGACTGGTCATGGGTATAGATTCCAGGCGCATTGGGACAACCCGTGCCCTGCTGGGAGATCGCTGTGGCTTCGCTGACGATCAAGCCTGCCGCCGCGCGCTGCGCATAATATTCCGCCATCAAGGGCGTCGGCACGCGGCCCGGCCCCGCGCGCATCCGCGTGAGCGGAGCCATGACGATGCGGTTTGGCGCTTCAATGGCGCCCAAAAGAACCGGAGTAAATAGATCAGGGGTTTTCATTAATTTTGACCAGTTAGAAACTGACTTTTTTCGCCGCCGCAAACAATGGGGTGAACACCCCATCGCAAAAATCCCGCAGCGGCCTAAAATGGCAGTTAAAAAAACGAATAAAAGGAACCTATTATATGACCAAGAACAATTGCGTGGTGGCGATTTTTAAATCCCACATCGAAGCCGAATCCGCTGTCAAGGAGCTCCAGCAAGCTGGCTTTGACATGAAAAAACTCTCCATCATCGGACGCGACTATCACACTGATGAACATGTGGTGGGCTATTACAACGCCGGCGACCGCATGAAATACTGGGGCAAGCTGGGCGCGTTCTGGGGTGGATTCTGGGGCCTGTTATTCGGCTCCGCCTTCTTTTTTGTTCCCGGAGTAGGCCCGCTGCTCTTCGCCGGACCCATTGTCAGTTATATCGTCGGCGCACTGGAAGGCGCGGTCGTAGTGGGCGGGTTAAGCGCGCTGGGTGCCGGGCTATACAGCATGGGCATTCCCAAAAACAGCATCATCCAGTACGAGACGGCGGTCAAAAGCGGGAAGTATGTTTTGATCGCCCATGGAACCGATATGGAAACGATCCACGCCCGGGAAATCCTCCATACCACCAATCCCGAAGCGTTGGCGGAACATCAGCCAAAACGCATCAGCAATGTGGCGGCGGTGATGGCGGCGTGACTTGCCGCTTAACTTTGAGATTGCCGCCCCGGGTTCCGAATCCATTCCGCGCATGAGTAATAAATCCAGGGCCCAGCTCGGCATGATTGGCCTGGGCCGGATGGGTGCCAGCATGGTGCGACGACTGATCCAGGGCGGGCATGAGTGCGTGGTATTTGACCGGCTGCCGGTAGCGGTAGAAGATCTGGCCAAGGATGGCGCCGTGGGGGCGTCTTCGATCGCGGACCTGGCCCTGAAACTCACCCAACCGCGCACGGTGTGGTTGATGGTACCGGCGGCAGTGGTGGATCAAACGATTGCCGAACTCCTGCCTTTGATTGAAGCGGGCGACACGCTGATCGACGGCGGCAATTCTTATTACATTGATGACATCCGGCGCGCAAAAGACCTCGCCTTGAAAAGTATTCATTATGTGGATGTGGGAACCAGCGGCGGCGTGTGGGGCTTAGAACGCGGATATTGCATGATGATCGGCGGCGATCCGCTGGTGGTTCAGCGGCTTGATCCGATTTTCACCACGTTGGCACCCGGTGTTGGCAACATCGCGCGCACCCTAGGCCGCGAAAAACTCGTCGGGACTTCCGAGCGAGGATACCTATATTGCGGGGCAAGTGGTGCCGGGCATTTCGTCAAGATGGTTCACAACGGCATCGAATATGGAATCATGGCCGCGTATGCCGAGGGCTTTGGCATTTTACGAGGCGCGAACATCGGCAAGCAGCAAAGTGAGATCAACGCCGAGACCACGCCCTTGCGCGAGCCGGAGCAATATCAATATCCACTCAACCTCGGCGACATTTCCGAAGTCTGGCGGCGCGGCAGCGTGATCGCTTCATGGCTGCTGGATTTGACGGCCAATGCGCTCGCCAAGGATCCGGCTCTCGCCAGCTTTGCCGGGCGCGTCTCCGACTCAGGTGAAGGCCGGTGGACAATCAAAGCGGCCATTGATGAAGGGGTGCCCGCGCCGGTGCTGACCTCGGCGCTTTATGCGCGTTTCAGTTCGCGCGGCGAAGCTGATTTTCAGGACAAGCTGCTTTCCGCCATGCGCTACGGATTCGGCGGCCATTTGGAAATACCCACGCCGTAACCAGCGGACGCATTCGCAGCTGGAAACCGTCAAGCCACCGGCTCAGGCAAGTTTAACCACCATCTTGCCGATATTGTTTCCTGTGAAAAGGCCAATGAAAGCGGCCTCAGCCTGATCGAGTCCTTCTGCCACCGTTTCTTTGCTCTTCAATTTGCCTGATTGCAAATAGCCGCCCACTTCCTTTTCAAATTCGCCCCGCCGGCCCAGCGCATCGCTGACGATCATTCCGCGCATCGTCAGACGTTTGGTGGTGATGTTAAATAGATTGGAAGGACCCGGCTGGGACTTTTCTTCATTGTAACCCGAGATGCCGCCACAGGCGATGATCCGGCCATGGACGCGCAACGCTGAAAGCGCCGCTTCGAGTGCTTCGCCGCCGACATTATCGAAATACACATCAATCCCATCGGGGGCTTCAACCTTCAATTGTTCGACCACCGGTCCGGTCTTGTAATCGAAAGCGATGTCAAAGCCGCATTCCTCCCGAAGAAACTTCACCTTTTCGACGGAACCGGTGGACCCGATGACTTTGCAACCGCGCAATTTCGCCAATTGCCCGGCCACATTGCCGACAGCCCCGGCGGCTCCCGAAATATATATAATATCGCCGGCTTTGACTTCCACCAGATTCAAGCCAGTCCAGGCAGTCATGCCGGTCATGCCCAGCGCGCCGAGATAAACCGAGAGCGGTTTAAACTCGCGGCTGACCGGATGCAGGTCTTTCGGTGAGGCGATAAAATATTCGCGCCAGCCGAAATTGGAAGTCACGGCATCGCCCGCTTTGAATTCCTTGGCGCGCGACTCGATGACTTCGCCGACGGCACCGCCCTCCAGCACTTTGCCAATCTCAAACGGCGGCACATATGATGTCCGGTCATTCATGCGTCCGCGCATGTAGGGATCCACCGACATGAAAAGATTGCGAACCAGCACCTGCTGATCGGGCAGCGTCTTTAGTTCGATCTGCGCGCGGGCAAAGTTGCCCGCGCAGGGAATCCCATCGGGACGGGACGCCAGCCGAATTTCGCGGCTCATGGTTTTGGTCATAATGGACTCCTCATTGGTTCAGTTCCCGCAGCAGGTTCATATGCTGATTCTGATTCCTGCTCGGGAACGTACTTGTTGATGTATTGCATCAAGCGCCGCTGCGTGGCCCGGAGCGATTGGGTCGCCACTTCGGCGATGCGCTTCATGAGTTGGTAACCCAGTTCGTGGTCTTGCTCGACATGTTCCCGCAGACGGGTTCCATAGAAAAATATCGTCCGGGTTGGCTGGACGGCCCGCGCGCTGAAATGCAGGGAATATGGCGGAAACAGCCAGGACCAACCCAGGGTATCGCCCGGCCCGAGCGTTTGGATCGGAATTACATTGCGATCTTCCTTTTCGGATTCAAGCACCACCTCGCCCTCCAAGATCAGATAAAACCGATTGGCCGGACTTCCTTCTGTAAAGATCGCCTGTGCCAAAGAAATCCTCAGCCGCACCAAACGGAGACCTGAGCGCAACCGTGATAACCTGCTGAAGGGATTGTCATAAATACTTCAACCCATCGGCATCCCCGCCGGTCAAGGCGGATACGACTTGAAAGAAGATCTGGCCGGAAACCCCAATGGCCAAAAAATGACCGGGTATTGCGAGGGCGACGGTGGCGCGCCCGGTTTCGCCTGCGGTCAACTTTTCATCATTCGGGTTACACCTTATAGCAAATCCCCCGCCGGCGGCGCATTCTGATTGCGGGGATCCGTGCTAACCGCAGTCAAAGCGACTGGGTTTCCGCAGGCACATCCGGACGCCCGTGACGAACCAACGCAAAACGGCAGCAACGAAAGAATTATTATGTTAAGCAAAGTTAAAAGTTTGATTGGATATTCAATCCAGAACACCGGGGATGAAACCATCGGTAAGGTCAAAGATATTTATTTTGATGACCGGTATTGGACGGTCCGTTATCTGGTAGCCAACACGGGAAATTGGCTTACGGGTCGCCAGGTGTTGATCTCCCCGTATGCGCTGGTGGCGGTGAATGCCGATCACGAAAACGTTATTGCCGATTTGACCAAAAAGCAAATCGAGGATTGTCCCTTGCTCGGTAGTGACATCCCCGTTTCCCAGCAATATGAAGAATCCTATTATGGGTTTTATGAATGGCCGACGTATTGGGATGGACCCAATAGTTGGGGCTATTTGCCATATGTTGAACGCAACCGTGAAAAATGGAACGGGTTCCCGAATAATAATCAGAAAAAATATGATCACCACCTTCGCAGTTGCCACGAGGTTACCGGCTACGCCATCCAGGCCGAAGACGGCGATATTGGCCATGTGGAGGATTTCATCATTGACGCCGATACCTGGGAGATTCGCTATCTCGTCGTCAACACAAGCAATTGGTGGGCCGGAAAGAAGGTTCTGATTTCACCGCTTTGGATTGAGAGTGTGAGTTGGCGCGAACGCAAAGTCGTGATTGATCTTACCCGGCAAGCCATCAAGCGCTCGCCGGAATTCACCGACAAGTCACTCGTCGACCGGGATTACGAGACCCATCTTTATGGGCATTACAATCGCAAAGGATATTGGGTTGATGAACCGGTGATCCGCTAGCCGTAACGCGAAACGAAAGGTTACTGATATGATGAAAAACCGGTATAAATCGAACCTCCTCCTGCGTTCCAGTCTGGTTTTGGTTTTGGCCGCGGGCTTCTGGTCTCCAGTCCAGGTCCGATCGGCCGCGCATGCGGACGGGATGATGATGGGCGGGCAAATGATGCCGGAAACCAACCGGATGCCACGCTCTGAGTCGATGCAGGAACAGAGGAGCAAAATGACGGCCGACCTGAATGCGCAGGACGTGCAACTCGCCGGCCTGATTTACGAAATGAACCATGCGGCGGCGGACAAAAAGTTGGAGCTGATGGCGGACATTGTGACCCGCATGGCGTCCCAGCGGACAAATATGAATGCGCGAATGGAAATGATGCATGGGGCGATGGTGAAAAATATTCAGAGGGATCAAGAGAATATGTCTTCCGGTCCGATGACGCCGGGCATGGACACAAATTCGATGGGCGATGAAAAACCCATGACCCCGGCCGCGATGATGGATGAAATGAAGGCGCAGGACAATCAGCTCACCGGCCAGATCACCGAAATGAACCGCGCGCCGGCAGACCGGAAAATGGACCTGATGGCCGCCGTGTTGACCCGGATGGCGGCGCAAAGAACGACCGCGTATCTTCGCATGGAAAACATGCGGGGGAAAATGATGCAGCTGCGGCAGATGGGCAAGGAACCGATGTCGCCGGATTCGATGATGAAAGGCATAAACTAGAAACCAGCGAAGGCTGGACAAGGTTCTGCCAGCTCTCGCCCGGGATTGGCATTGGCGGGCGCGCTCTACCCGGTTTTAGGCTGGTTGATCAGTCCGATCATTGGCGGTGCCGCGATGAGTCTGAGTTCTGTCTCAGTCATCAGCAATGCCTTGCGGCTGCGTAATGTGAAGCTGTGATTTTAACTCTGTGGATCAGCGCCTGTAAAAGGCGGGGCAAAGCCCCGTAATGCCAGGGGGGTGAACACCCCATGGCCAAAGCCCGGCCCGTGGCCTAGCGTATCAGCGGGATGATGTCACAAGTGTTCATTCGCCTCTTGTCTTTGTCGTTAAATCAGTGATTTCCGAGCCGTCATGAATAATAGCGCGAACACCACGAATCTCGGCGCGGTCGCCTCGGTGCGCGGCAGCGTCGTGGACGTGCGGTTCGACGGGCAGTTGCCGCCGATCTACTCGGTTCTCCGCGCGGGGGCGAAAAACGCAATCGTCATCGAAGTGCTGGCGCAGCGGGATTCTCGTCATGTGCGCGGGATCGCGCTAACGCCCACGCAGGGGCTGGCGCGCGGCATGGTGGTCACGGACACGGGCGGGCCGTTGAAAGCGCCAGTCGGCAAGGCCATTCTCTCGCGGATGTTTGATGTTTTCGGCAACGCCATTGATTGTGAAGCCGCACCTGCGGATGTCCAATGGCGTTCGGTGCATCGCGCGCCGCCGCCGCTGGCGAGGCGTTCCACCAAGTCGGAAATTTTCGAGACGGGCATCAAGGTCATTGATGTGCTCGCACCCCTGGAGCGCGGAGGCAAGGCGGGACTTTTCGGCGGCGCCGGCGTGGGCAAAACGGTTTTGCTCACCGAAATGATCCACAACATGATCGGCCACCAGCAGGGCGTGAGCATTTTTTGCGGCATCGGGGAGCGTTGCCGTGAAGGTGAGGAGCTTTACCGTGATATGAAGGCCGCCGGCGTGTTGCCGAATATGGTGATGATCTTTGGCCAGATGAACGAGCCGCCAGGCAGCCGGTTTCGCGTCGGTCACACCGCGCTGACGATGGCCGAGTATTTCCGCGACGACGAGCATCGCGACGTTCTGCTGCTCATTGATAATATTTTCCGCTTCATCCAGGCCGGCATGGAGGTGTCCGGCTTGATAGGACAAATGCCGTCGCGTCTCGGTTATCAGCCTACGATGGGCACGGAGTTGTCAGGCTTGGAAGAACGCATCGCCAACACCGACACCGGCGCGATCACCTCGATTCAGGCGGTGTATGTGCCGGCGGATGATTTTACCGATCCGGCGGCGGTGCATACGTTTTCGCATTTGTCGGCGTCCATCGTGCTCTCCCGCAAGCGGGCGGGCGAAGGGCTTTTTCCCGCCATTGATCCGCTGCAATCCAGTTCCAAAATGGCCACGCCGGGCATCGTTGGCGAACGGCATTACGCCCTCGCGCAGGAAATCCGCCGCACGCTTGCGCAATACGGCGAACTCAAGGACATCATCGCCATGCTCGGTCTGGAGCAACTTTCGCCGGAGGATCGCAATGTGGTGGTGCGCGCCCGCTTGCTGGAGCGCTTTCTCACGCAACCGTTTTTCACAACGGAACAGTTCACCGGCCTGACCGGAAAACTCGTTAGCCTCAAGGACGCGCTGGACGGCTGCGAGCGAATCTTGCACGACGAATTCAAGGACTACCCGGAGAGTGGTCTCTACATGATCGGTGCGATCAGCGAGGCGAAGGGAAAAACCAAAGCCGCCCCGGCCGCTGGAACGGCCAAGCCGGATGTAAAGCCCGGGCCGATAGTTGAATCAAAGCCCACCGATAAAGCCAAGCTGGACGGTACGGGTGATGGAAAGACGAAGCAGAAACCGGAGTCTGATCTCAAGGCTGAACCAAAGCCCGCAGCCCCCACGCCGGCCAAGGCCGCGCCCGTGCCGCCGTTGCCCGAGGCGAAACCTGAACCCAAAGTCGAACATGCCGGCGTCGCTCATGCATCTTAAAGTGCTCTTGCCGTTCCAGGTTTTCGCGGAGAAAACGGATGTGGCAAGCATCGTCGCGGAAACGCGCGAAGGTTCGTTTGGACTGCTGCCGCACCGGCTTGATTGCGTGGCGGCGCTCGTGCCGGGCATTTTGATTTATCAGTCCGGATCCGGCGGGGAGGTTTTGGTGGCCGTGGATGAAGGCGTGTTGGTCAAGACCGGCATGGACGTGCTCGTCTCCGTGCGCCGGGCCATCGGCGGAACGGACCTTGGCCAGTTGCACGCGGCGGTGGAAAAGGAGTTTCTAACCCTGGACGAGAACGAACAAAGCGTGCGTTCGGCCGTGGCGAAATTGGAAACCGGATTTCTGGAAAGGTTCGCAAAATTTCACCATGAATGACGAGCCAAACAAAACCTCGAAGAACGAGCCGCCCTTCGCCGGAGCTATCGGTGCGAAGGCGGCGCGCAAGCTAAAGGCGCGCAAATCCACGCAGGGCGTCTGGTTCGGGCTGGGGATGATGGGGTTGGTCGGCTGGTCGGTGGTCGTGCCGACGCTGCTCGGCGCGGCGCTCGGCATCTGGCTGGATAATCATCATCCCGGCAAACATCCGTGGACGCTGGCGCTGCTGGTGGTCGGGCTGGCGGTCGGCTGTTTGAATGCCTGGCACTGGGTCGCCAAGGAAGACAAGGCCATGCACGACGAAACGGAGGACGACAATGAATAATGTGATATTTCTGGCACTCGCGTTGATGGCGGGACTTTTGCTGGGCGCGATTTTTTTCGGCGGCCTTTGGTGGACGGTGCGCAAAGGCCTTTCCTCCAAATCGCCGGCGTTTCTGTTTCTCGGCAGCATGTTGCTGCGGATGGGCCTTGTCCTCGCCGGGTTTTATTTGGTCGGGCGCGGAGATTGGCAGCGGATCGCCGTTTGTTTGCTCGGGTTTTTCATCGCGCGAATCATCGTGCTGCGGCTGACCCGCAAGCCCATCGGACATTCAAACTCCCCTGCGAAGGAGGCCGGCCATGCGCCTTAGCCCCGACCAGTTGATCTTCTGGCAATCCGGGGTTTTCAAACTCAATGGCACGATTGCGTTCACCTGGGGATTGATGCTCGTGCTCGCCGTCGGTTCCAAGCTCATCACGCGAAAACTTTCAACGAATTTGAAACGATCCCGCTGGCAGAACCTTTTGGAAATCGTCGTCACCGGCATCGCGAAACAAATCGAAGATGTCGGCCTGCAGCACCCGGAGAAATATATCGGCTTTCTGGGCACGCTTTTCCTGTTCGTCGCCCTCGCCGCGCTCTGCACGATCATTCCGGGCTACGAGCCGCCGACCGGTTCGCTCTCGACCACGGCGGCGCTCGCCTTGTGCGTGTTTTTGGCCGTGCCGTTGTTCGGCATCGAGGAGCAAGGATTGGACGGCTATCTCAAGTCATACATGGAACCAACCGTCATCATGCTGCCATTTAACATCATCAGCGAGCTTTCGCGCACGCTCGCCCTGGCCGTCCGCCTGTTTGGCAACATGATGAGCGGGGCGATGATCATTGCGATTCTGCTCACCATCACGCCCTTTATTTTTCCAATCGTAATGACGCTGCTCGGTCTGCTGACCGGCATGGTGCAAGCCTACATTTTTAGCATTCTGGCGGCGGTATACATCGCCGCCGCCACCCGCACGCCCAAGCCCAAGCCTGCGCTGGCAATCAAAACTTGAACATTCACCAACCAACCAACCAAAGGACAACATTATGGATAATATGACAATCATCGCGGTGGTCTCCATCATCACCGCCGGCCTGACCATCGCGCTGGGGAGCATCGGCCCGGCGCTCGGCGAAGGGCGCGCCGTCTCGACCGCCTTGAGTTCGCTGGCGCAGCAGCCCGATGCCTCGGCGACGATTACCCGCACCTTGTTTGTGGGACTGGCCATGATCGAATCCATCGCGATCTACTGCTTCGTGGTCTCGATGATTTTGATTTTTGCCAACCCGTTCTGGAACCACGTCATCGCCGGCGCGGCCAAAGTGGCGGGAAAATAAGCCTATGCTGCTTGACTGGTTCACCATCGGTGCGCAGGCGCTGAATTTCCTCATTCTCGTGTGGTTGATGAAGCGCTTTCTTTACAAGCCCGTGCTGAACGCCATTGACGCGCGGGAGAAGCTGATTGCAAAGAAACTCGCGGACGCGGACGCAAAAACGGCCGAAGCCCAAAAGGAGCGAGACGAATTCCAAAAGAAGAATGCGGAGTTTGATCAGCAACGTGCCGTCCTTTTGACCAAGGCCACGGATGCGGCGAAAGCCGAACGTGAGCGACTCCTCGACGAAGCCCGTAAAGCGGCCGATGCCTTGAGCGACAAGCGGCAGGAATCGCTGGTCAATGACGCCAAAAATTTGAACCGGGCCATCAGTCATTTGACGCAGAAAGAAGTGTTCGCGATCACGCGCAAGGCGTTGACGGATCTGGCCACGGTGAGTCTGGAAGAGCGGATGGGCGAGGTGTTCACCCGGCGCTTGCGCGAACTGGACGACAAAGCGAAAACTGTCCTTGGCGACGCGCTCAAGAAGAATTCCGAACCCGCACTGATTCGCAGCACTTTCGATTTACCCGCAGAGCAACGGGCGGCGATTCAAAATGCGCTCAACGAAACTTTTTCAACCGAAATTCACCTTCGGTTTGAAACCTCGCCGGCCCTGGTCAGCGGAATCGAACTTTCATCGAATGGACAAAAAGTGGGTTGGAGCATCGCGGATTATTTGGCGTCGTTGGAAAAGGGTGTCGGCGAACTTCTGAAAGAAAAGGACAAGCCTGTGCCCAAGCCTGAAGTCAAAGTTGAGCCTGAACCTGAATCGTCAAAGCCAGAAGAAAAGCCAGCGCCTAAGCCAGAAGTTAAGGCCGAACCTAAACCCGAACCTGCGTCGGAGTCCAAAACTGAAGCCAACGCCGGGAGTAAACCTAAAGCCGACTCCGAGCCGCAACCCGAAATTAAACCAGCGGTTAAATCCGGAGTTGAAGCTGCGCCCAAGCCTGAAACCAAGGGCGAGCCGAAACCGGAAACCAAAGTTGAGCCCAAACCTGAACCCAAATCCGCATCTGAACCTGAAGCAGCCAGGCCCGCAACCATAAGCGCATGAACGCTGCCCCTGAAAATTTGCAGAGCGTCTTCGACCGCACGTTCGCCGGAATCAGCCAGGAACTGGGAAACTTCACGCCGCAACTGGCGCCACGCGAGGTCGGCACGATCATGAGTGTCGCGACGGGCATTGCGAAGGTTTCCGGCCTTCCCGGCGTGGGTTTTGAGGAGCTGATAATGTTTCCCGGCGATGTGCTCGGTATCGCGTTCAACGTGGACGAGGACGAAATCGGCGTCGTGCTGCTTGGCGAATATCAAGACTTGCACGCGGGCGATGAAGTTCAACGCACAGGCCGGGTCATGGACGTGGCGGTGGGTGAGGTATTGCTGGGACGCGTCATTGACCCGCTCGGCCGGCCACTCGATGACAACGAACCCTTAAACGCCAATGAGCGCCTGCCCATTGAGCGTCCCGCCCCGGCCATCATGGACCGCGCCTCCGTCACCGTGCCGATCCAGACCGGCTTGATGGTTATTGATGCGCTCATTCCCATCGGGCGCGGCCAGCGCGAATTGATTCTCGGTGATCGCCAGACCGGCAAGACCGCCATCGCGCTCGATGCCATCTTGAACCAGCGCGGGAAAAATGTGATCTGCGTTTACTGTGCCATCGGCCAGCGCGCTTCCGCCGTCGCCAGGGTCGTGGCCAGCCTGCGCACCAGGGGCGCGCTGGATTATACCGTGGTGGTGGTCGCGGAAGGCAATGACGCGCCCGGCCTGGCTTACATCGCGCCTTACGCCGCCACCAGCATCGCGGAGCATTTTATGGAAGCGGGGCATGACGTGCTGATTGTCTATGACGACCTCACGCAGCACGCCCGCGCCTATCGCGAGCTGTCCCTCCTGCTCCGCCGGCCACCGGGACGAGAAGCCTTTCCCGGCGACATTTTCTACATCCACTCGCGCCTGCTCGAACGCGCGACGCATCTGCGAAAAGAACGCGGCGGCGGCTCACTCACCGCGCTGCCCATCATCGAGACTGAGGCGCAGGATATTTCCGCCTACATTCCAACCAACCTGATTTCCATCACGGACGGGCAGATTTACCTTTCGCCATCGCTGTTTGAATTAGGAGTGCTGCCCGCAGTGGATGTCGGCAAATCCGTTTCGCGCGTCGGCGGCAAGGCGCAACGGGCGGCCTACCGCGCCGTGGCGGGCAACCTGAAGCTCGCCTATGCGCAGTTTGAGGAGCTCGAAACTTTTGCCCGTTTTGGCGCGCGGTTGGACGATGACACCCGCAAAATCATCGAGCATGGGCGGAGAATTCGCGCCTGCCTCAAACAACCTGAATTCGCCCCGGTGTCCGTGCCTGCACAAATTGCCGTCCTGCTGGCGTTGACGGCAAACCTCTTCGATCCTGTTCCGCTGGACAAAATGACTGACGCTGGCAACGCCGTCCGCGAAGCCGCGGCGACTATCCCAAAGGACGTGAGTGCGCGTTTTGAAACCGCTGCAAAATTAAATGATGAAGATAAAAAAACGATTATGGAAATCGCCCGGACAGCGCTCGCACCTTTCCAACCCAAGCCAGAACCCAAACCCGAAGTTAAGACTGAATCCAAAGTTGAGCCAAAAGCTGGAAGCAAAGACGATGGCAAAGTGACCGCCGATGCTAAACCCAAGCCAGAGGTTAAAGCGGAACCTAAGCCTGAAGTTAAGTCAGAGACAAAACCTGAATCAGAACCCAGCCCGGAGGCTCAAGCGGAAGTTAAACCCAAGCCCGAGGCGACACCCAAGGAGAAGTCGTGAGCGACACCACGGCCAGCCTCCGCCGAAAACTCCGCAGCGCCGGCGATCTTCAATCGGTCGTTCGCACGATGAAAGCCTTGGCGGCATCAAGCATCGGCCAATACGAGAAATCGGTGCGCGCATTGGGTGACTATTATCGCACCGTGGAACTTGGGTTGGGCGCGTGCTTTCGGGAAAGCGATCCAGCTGCCCCGGTGGTGATACGAAAAGGACAAACCGATGCGGGAGCGATTGGCGCGGTCGTGTTTGGTTCCGATCAGGGACTCGTGGGCCAGTTCAATGACGTGGTGGCCGATTTTGCGGTCAAGACGCTCGCCGCTCTGCCGGGCAAACCCGAAGTCTGGGCGGTCGGCGAGCGCGTTCAGGCGCGTCTGGCGGATGCGGGCGTGCCGCTGATAGGACTCTTTGCCGTGCCGAATTCAGTCCAGGCCATCACGCCACTCGTCGGGCAGATTCAAATCGAAAGCGAAGCGCGTCGGGCCAAAGGCGAATATGCGCGGCTTTACATTTTCCATAACCGCCCCATGTCCGGGGCGCTCTACGAACCAGTCAGCCAGCGGCTGTTGCCCCTCGACGCACCGTGGCAGCAAGGTCTGGCCAAAGCTCCCTGGCCGACGAAAGTGTTGCCCGAGGTCATGGGCCGCGGCACCGGAACTCTCCGCGCCCTCATCCGCGAATACCTATTTATCTCGCTTTTTCGGGCGTGTGCCGAATCCCTCGCGAGCGAGAACGCGAGCCGCCTGGCGGCGATGGAGCGCGCCGACAAAAACATCGATGAATTGCTGGAAACACTCCATGGCACTTTCCACCGGATTCGTCAGGCGGGCATTGACGAGGAACTTTTCGACGTGATCTCCGGTTTTGAAGCATTAAAATCAAATGTGGCTTGCCTCAAGCCATAAGCCAGCCCACCCCTCCTCCAGATTCCTATCATTAAGTTTCAGGCCTGTTGATGTGGCTCAAGGGCAGATTCAAGGTCATTGGAGGCGGCCGTTTATCAAGTGCTTTAGAATGTGAACGGATAGTAAATGTCATATTCCAACTGTGAGAAGGATGACGTGGTTGCTGCGGTGGTTCTGTGCAAATATTTGATGCTGGTGTTATCCCAGAAGCTCCAGCCCTTCTTTTTAATTGATAATTCCAACAAATCGAATCTTTGCCTCTCGTTCATCACATAATGTCTCAGCGAATTTGTGTCTTGCGAAGAGTTGCACAGGAGATCTTGATTGATAACGTAGCCTTCGGTTTCCATTAAGTTGTGGATTGTGGCCGGCATGCTGTTTGTCCCGGCTAATTCAGAAGCCTTTGACATCACCGCAGTTAACAGTGCAATCAAGGCTATGGTCCTGATAAACTGGTTCACTGGCTCTTTAGAATGTACCGGTCATTAAAACCCATTATGCTTTCAAGAAATACAATTCCCATGGGGTCTTTTCCTACTGTTTCCCGAATTTGTTTCCGGTGCGATTGCCGGCATCATAATAGGCATGCCCGTCCCGACACTTTCTTCATTCACCGCTGTTCCTCATCTTCATTGTCCCGCTAGTCAAAGCTTCTCCTAAACATGTCAACAGCGCATCCGATATGGGGTATTGACCCCATGGCAAAAAGCCCGGCTCGCGGCCTAGTGTGTCATCACCGGTAGAATGAAAACCCAAAACGGATTTAGATGAAAAAATGACCAGAAACAATGCTGTTGTGATCGTTGCCCGCTGGGTATATCAGTGTCAATGGCGCTGGCACTGAGAGTGGGGACAGATTCACATGGCTTTGCTGGTTTATGAACATATTGAACATCATTTCGAAAATCACGCAGCTTGGGGTGGTTGTGCTGGTTTGCTTCGCTGGGATTGCTGTGCAGGCCGATACGCAGGCCGATCAGGACAGCCTGATAGCAGCCAACACCGGTTTCGCCTTTGACTTGCTGGAACAAATCGCCGACAAACAGCCTGGCGGCAATGTATTTGTTTCGCCTTACAGCGTTTCGTCCATCCTGCAAATGGTTGGCGACGGGGCGTCTGGCGTTACGAAACAGGAAATTGAAAGCGTTCTCCATGTCAATGGATTGGCTACGCGGGACACGGCTTGCAGGAAGCTGGATCAATCCATCACGAGTGGTCAAAGCAACGTCATTCTGAATCTGGCCAATGCCATCTGGCTCACGCAAGGTGTCGCATTAAATCCGGAATTTGTGGCTGCCTGCACCAATTATTCCCAGGCAAAAACCGGCGCGCTGGATTTTGCCAGTCCGCAGTCGGCCAAAATCATCAACGACTGGGCAGCGGCAAACACTCATGGACGAATCAAAGACATCGTCCAATGGCCGATGAACCCGCTCACTCGGGTCATCCTTGCCAACGCAATTTATTTCAAGGGCAACTGGGCGCATGAATTTGACAAAAGCGCGACGACGGACCGAGCTTTCACGCCGATTGATGGAACGCAAATCCAAGTTCCAATGATGCAGCAGCATGGACATTTTGATTATTTTCAGGCTCAGGGATTTCAAGCCTTGTGTCTGCCTTATGCCGGTGGACGTCTGCAAATGTATCTCTTTCTTCCAGACAGCGGCTCCGACATCAAAAAACTGCTAGCCGGATTTGATGGCGGCGCCTGGCAAAACAAAATTCCGACACATTTTCGTAATCGCGAAGGCACGGTAATGCTCCCGCGCTTCAAATTGAATTATGATGTGATCTTGAACGAGCCGCTCGAAGCATTGGGAATGAAACATGCCTTTTCCTCTGACGCCGACTTTTCGGCCATGTCCGCCGAGAAGTTGTTTTTGAGCGAGGTGAAGCAGAAAAGCTTTGTCGAAGTAAACGAGGAGGGAACTGAGGCGGCAGCGGTGACCACCGCGACGCTCCGCGCCCTGGCAGTAATGCGCCCGGAAAAACCTTTTGAAATGATTCTGGATCATCCTTTCTTCTTCGCAATCGGCGACAAAACCACGCGCGCCATTTTGTTCATGGGAATCGTTTCCAACCCGAGTGCGGTGACGGCAAAATTTTGATCCAGTATGCCGATTCCGTTCATCCAATCATCGCTGATTCAGGCTCAGCCTTTCCCGGATCGCTGGCTGATATGAAGAACGAGCGGCAAATGTGCTCCACTAGCGCCAGCCTTTAACCTCTCTGTGCCACGGACTGTAATCATTGATGGCACAATATTTATTTGAACAGAACTTTGGTCAGGCAGTCAAACCATGACTACTAACCGACTGTTCTTTTGTCAGCAGCGACGACAAACTGGCAAGAGACGTTTCAAACTCAACGGGATGGCGTCGCTGACCATCCCGACACTTTCTTTGAGCATTAATGTCCCGCAAGCCAAAGATTTTCCAATCTGGCCTACCTTAACAATCCTCGCGCACCCAATCCCGGGCATTTGGAGCTGAAGGTCGTGCCAGCCTGTTTCTTGCAAAACAAATTGCGTTGGGCTGGCCTCTTATTGCTACGGGATGGCTCTCCGTAGTCAGCTTCAATCAACTCACATGCAACTCGGCGGGCGGCTTCACATTCTGGATGTTCAAAAGCCAAACGCACTTTGGAGCCGACTCCGTCATAATGCAAGGTTCCGACAAACCGCGCCTCATCGCCCACAAAAAAATTTACCGTCCGTTTCATAAAGCCAGTGGTATTTTTTGCTACGCACCCGTTTTGGCAGTCGTTCTTCGTCCAAAAGCAACCCGTCTTCATCGCGTCGGGCGTCAGTCAGGTCGCCGAAAACAGCGGGAAAGCCCTCAAAACACGGCGGACATTGTCTTGCTGGCGCTATCCGCGACTGACGGATCAAACATCAAATGCGACCCTCATCGTGAAAAAACAACCGGGGGGGGGGACCCCACGGCTTCACGGCTGGCTGGCGGCGGACGATTGGTGCTTGGCGACGGCGTCCGCGATGGTGTTGACGTTTTGCAGAATCTGCCGCGCCGCTTCCGGATCGGCAATTTTGAGGCCGTAAGCCTTGTCCAGCGCGACCACCAGCTGCAGGGCATCCACGGAATCCAAGCCCACGCTGCCCGGGCCGAACAACGGCTGGTCGTCGCCGATTTCTTCCGGGCTGATTTGAAGCATGAGGTTCTCGACCATCAGATTTCTGATGCCCTGTTTGATTGCGGGTATGTTAACCATTACAAAATACTTAGCTACTGAATGATTTATTTTGCGCCATTTTGAGCTCCAGCGCAAGCCGCGATGTCGCCAGCCGGCCGTGACGCCGCGAATATTATCTGTTTTTGCACGACATGCCGGAACAAATCCGCTAAAGGTTTCGCGCGATGATTTTTCTCCCGAAGTCCAACCGGTCAGGCTACTGGCGGGGAAAACTGCGCCGGGGCATTCTGCTGGCGGCGGTGGCGGTGGCGGCCTGCCCGGCGGCGGGCCGGGCGCTCCCGGCGCGTCTGGTGCTGGCGCTCGACGGCATCGCGTATCGCGACCTGCAGGCGTTGCAGGCGGGCATCACCCGCACGAATTTCTGGGGCAAACCCGTCCAGCTCCGGGCGTTCACCGCCGAAGAGGGCTACTTTCCGGTCAGCCGGATGGTCTCGACGTTTCCCTCGGCGAGCGACGTGGCGTGGACGGACATTTTCGGCGACCGCCCCCTGCCCGGCTATCAGCGCACTTATTTCAGCACGGCGGCCAACGCGGTCATATCCCTCAACGGGGTCACCAGCTCCATGGAACACGAGCGTCAAATGAACTGGCAGGTGAACAATGGTTTCCTGCGGGCGATGGGCTACCTGTTTCCGGTGCACACCTACGAATATGAACTCCGCGGAATGGCCGACCATTTCTGGCAAGCCACCCACCAGACAAACAATTACTATGTCTATCTGCGCGCATCCGATGACGCCCAGC
Organism: uncultured Verrucomicrobia subdivision 3 bacterium; assembly: GCA_903917705.1. Classification (GTDB taxonomy): domain Bacteria; phylum Verrucomicrobiota; class Verrucomicrobiia; order Limisphaerales; family UBA11358; genus UBA11358. Next base: position 30,424 of record CAIXBQ010000013.1, read on the forward strand.
ATATGGAGCGCGACATCACCACCCTGCTGTGCGAGCTCGACCAACTGCTTCAAAACATGCGGGCCCGCTATCAAGCCAGCGAGGGGCACGATCTGCAAATCGTGATCCTCTCGGATCACGGACACAACCACGCCGGACGCGGCCAGCGCGTCGCCGTGCGCGCCTTTCTGGAAGCAGCCGGCTACCGGCCGGCCGAAACCATTGCGAGCCCAAAGGACGTGGTCCTGCCGACGGTCGGGGTGGAGACCTGGGTGGAAGTCCACAGCGCGCCCGACGAAACTGAAAGGCTGGCGACGCGCCTCTGCCAACTGCCGGGCGTGGATGTGCTGGCGGCATCCGTTCCGGATCAGCCCAACCGGTTCCTGGTGATGAATTCCAAAAGCGAACGGGCCGTCATTGACTGGAACCCCGCAAAAAACTCCTTCCGCTACACCCCCGTGCAGGGTGACCCGATCGATTACCGCCCGATGACCGAGGCGCTGGCCCGAATGCACCAGGTGGACGCCGACGGCTTTGCCACCGCGGATGACTGGATGGCGGCCACGATAACCCATCATTATCCGCTGGCACTGGAGCGGATCGTCCGCGGCTTCGCGCGCAACACGCTCAATCCCGCAACCATCCTCATCAGCCTAGACAATCAATATGTCAACGAAAGCTGGCTGGTGCAGCAAGGCAGCCGGCTGGTGACCTGCGGCAGCACGCACGGCGGGCTGGACGACATCAATTCGGACGGCATCCTGCTGTGCAACTTCACCCCCACGCAGGACACCTCGACCCACCGGGTCGCCGGACAGTTTGCAGATTTTCCAAGGGTCAAAGATTTCCGCGCCGAAGAAAACGGCGCCGAATGGGTCACTAAAAAAGAACAAGCCCGGGTCCGGATTACCCGCGACCCGTTTGACCAGGAATTCACGCGTCTGCCGGATGACGACGTCTGCCTGCGGATCTGGTCGCCACAACTGGCCGGCCTTGACCACCAAGCCCCCCTGGAAGTGACGCTGGAAAAGTTTCCGCGCTACGTCAGCGCGCACTTTGAGCGGGGCAATCACCAGCCAGAAAAAACCGCCCGGCCGCCCCTGGGTTTAAAGCTGACAGCCGCCTTGCCGGACACGGGGACCGACGAGAGGGTTTATCTGCTCCCGCCGGAACTGCGACTGGAACCGCAGACCGAGTATAAAATAACGGGCGGTTTTTCAGCGGAAAAACAAACTGATCGCCTCTTTGAATTCACTTTCCGCACCGGCCGCAATGGCCGGCCGCTGGCCTACTAAGATATTCACGGCGTGGTGACCGCGAAGGCTTTCCCGTATTGGGCACAGATCATATGCGCGGCATTGCGCCCGGCCAACGCGGCCGAAGGCAGTCCGCCGCCCGGAACCACCCAATGGCCGGCCATGAAGAAATTTTTCAGTCCCGGCAACGTGTTGGCGATGGGCCGGCCCAGGATGGCCGGGGTCGGCAGCCAGCCTTCGTAACTCCCCTGCCAGTTGCCGGTGTAGCGCACATAAGTTGCTGGCGTGGCGATGTCGGAACGCTCAATGTGCTCGGCCAACCCCGGAAATCTTTGTTCGAGGTGGACGATGATTTCCTGGATGACTCTTTTCTTTTCCAGGCGGTATCGCTGCGGATCATTTTTTTTCAGGCCGGTCCAGAATTCGAAGCTCGTCGGAAACCGGAGCGTCATGACGGTGGTGCCGGCCGGGCAAAGTCCCGACCCGGAACCAAACGTCTCGACTTCCAGCCGGTCATAACTCGTCCGGTCGTCCACGCGGAGCGACTGGCGCAAGGGCAGATTGAGCGTGTGCGGCGCATCGGGGAAAACTTTTTTTATGCCCAGCGAAACCTGGATGATGGCCGGAAACGTCTGGCAATGGTCGTAAAGGAAGCGGATTTTTTTATCCACAAACTTTCCGCCCAGCATTTTGAAAATCGTCGTGTGGCCGTCGGCGCACGACACCACCGTGTCGGCCGGGAAGAAAGTTCCGTCCGCGCCCTGCACGCCGACGGCGCGGTTATTCTCAACCTTCACTGAAGTCACCCGCGTTTTATAACGCACTGTGCCGCCGAGGCAGGCGTAACGGTTCGCGATGGCCATGGCAAAAGCCCACGAGCCGCCCGCGACGAAGCCGGTATTGTTCCGCGTCCGGAACGCCAGCAGCATCACCAGCACCAGCGCCGACATGTCCTCGCTGCCGACGATGAGCTGCAGCGCCTCGCGGAGCGATTTATTTTTGTAGCGGGCGAGGTAGGTGGTGATCGGGAGATTTTTATAACGGAAAATGGCGGGCACCATCGGCAGGTAGCGCAGCCCCAGCCGCGTTTTCTCAAACGGGTTCATCAGCTCCAGCGGCTTGTCCAGCGGCGGTTCCAGCGGCGCACACTTGCGCGCGTCCCGCACCAGTTGATCAATCAGCCCGCTGTCCTCCGGCGCCACGCGCTTGAACTCACGTGCCACCTGATCCAGATCGGTCGGCACGGTAATCGTCAGGCCATCGGGGTTTTCAATCCGAAGCATTTCGTCGTGGATGAACACCTCCCGGCCGGCGATCGCGCCCAACTCCGTCCAGACCTGGTGAAAGGCTGAGGACGGATGCGGAATATTTCAAACGATTTTGGAGGCAAAGAAATAACTAAAATGATCGTGACCGTGCGTTGTGTTTCCATTTATGTCCCCACGCGAAACAGCTTGGCAAACTGCCAAACGCCTTGCTAAAACATCCGCGGGTATAAAACGCAATCCCAATCAAGAAAGGCAGCGGGTTTTATGAAAGCATCCTTCATCATTGGCCGGGCAATTCTCGCGGTGGTGTTGATGGTCGGGTTTTACCTGCTGGCGCTGGGCATTGCGGCGGGACTGCTGTGGATTCCCTATGCCGAGTTGGTCTACGCCCACCGGATCACACCCAAACTGGCCATCATCTGCATCATCGGTGGCGTGGCCATTCTCTGGTCAATCCTGCCGCGCCTGGACAAGTTTTTAGCTCCCGGGCCGGAATTGAAACGGGACCGATACCCGAGACTCTTCGAAGAACTGGAGTCCGTGGCCGAAGCCACCAACCAAGCCATGCCGGCCGAGGTTTATCTCGTGTCGGATGTAAACGCCTGGGTGATGCAACGGGGTGGCATCATGGGACTGGGAAGTCGCCGTGTCATGGGGTTGGGGCTGCCGCTCATGCGCGTGCTCACTTGCTCCCAGTTCCGCGCGGTGCTGGCGCATGAGTTCGGTCATTACCATGGCGGCGACACAAAAATCGGCCCGTGGATCTACAAGACGCGCGGGGCCATCGGGCGCACGCTGAATTCGCTCGGTAACGGCTCATGGCTGCAAGCTCCGTTCCGCTGGTATGGGAAAATGTTTCTGCGCATCACGCATGCGGTTTCGCGGCGACAGGAATTTGTGGCGGATGAGCTGGCGGCGCGAACCGTCGGCGCCAAACCGCTGGCCGACGGGTTGCGCAGCATCCACAAGGTGGCGCCGGCGTATGACTATTATTGGCGCAGGGAGTGTTCGCCGGTGTTGAGCGCGGGTTTTTTGCCGCCGCTGGTGGATGGTTTCGACCAGTTCGTGCGGTCAGAAAATATTGCGGAAAAGATGAACAAACATTTGGAGGAACAACTGACCGGTGGCAAGGCTGACCCGTATGACACGCATCCACCCCTCAAAGATCGGATTGCGGCGGTTGCCAGCCTGCCGGCGGGATTGAATCTGGGGGAAGACCTGCCGGCGGTATCACTGCTGGAAGATGTGCCCGAATTGGAGCGGGCTTTGCTGGCCCAGATGGCCGGGACAGAAAAGGCCGCCAAGCTTAAATCCATTGGCTGGGACAGGGTCGGGGCGGAGGTTTATGTCCCCCAGTGGACCCGTCTGGTGCAACTCAACCTCTCGCCCCTTGGCGGGGTCACTCCGGCATCGCTGCCGAAGATTGCCGGTGACATGAAGGCATTCGGTAAAACCCTGGTTGATTATGCCGGCGACAAAGCCGAGGAGGAAAATGTCGAAGGGCTATCCAACGCGGTCGTCGGTGCCGCGGTCATCCTGCTCCTCATCCAGTGCGGCGGCAAACTGGATACCGCTCCGGGCAATGAGATCTCCATAACGATTAATGGTGAACAATTGAAACCGTTTGGGTTGTTGCCGGCCTTGAAAGAAACGAAAGTTACGCCGGAGATGTGGTCTTCACAATGTGCCGCACTTGGCATCACGGACTTTGACCTTGGGACGCTCGCAACGCCCCCAACGCCTGATACGCCCGCTGCATAGTCCAAAGCTGTACCCGGATTTATCGGTGTCCGGTGCTGTGTCCGCCGCCACCAAACCCACCGCCATGCCCGCCCGGCGCGCTGCCGTGCGAACCGCCAATGGATGATCCTCCGCCATGCCACCCTCCGCTAGTCGCACCACCATGCCCAAAACTGCCAAACCCGCTTGAGTGCCAGCCATTGCCAATTACGCCTCCATGCCAACCGCCATACCAGTTTCGGCCCCAACCTCCGTTCCAGCCGTAGGAAAACGTCACAGGCGGATACCATGAGTAATTTGGATAACAATAGTAGTTATAATATGGCTGGTAATAAAAATCATTATACGGCTGCGAATACCCAATCGTATCCGGCGCGGTTTGACGATAAGCCGCCGATGGCGCTGCGGCCGCGGCCGGATTGGCCCATCCCGTTCGGTTTTGTTTCAACATTGCCGACAGGACGACATCTGAAACGCCTTGCTGATGCAGATAAATGATCTGATCTGCGGTCATATCATAGGTGTTCCCGGAATTATCAATGAACGCCAGGATCGTATCGGTGCTGATCTTTGCCTGTGAGAGCTCCATGATTTTCATCATGCCGTAGGACAACGACGGTGCGGGCGCGCTGACCGCTGCTGACGACTGCGAGTTTGCCGCTGAATCTTGTGCCAACGCGTTTGCCCCGATTAAAACCACCGCCATGGCGGCCAGCATCGTCAACGCCCTTTGAAAATAGTTTGTTTTCATAAATCACCTCTACTTCATTTAACACCGCACACTCGCGCGGGTTTCTTTAAACGTCAACAGCTCCTCGTAGCCTGGGCGCTAATCCATCGTGCGGCTGCTTCCTCCCAGAGTTTAATGTGATATTCGCCTCCTCATTCAACGCCCACCCTTAAGTATAGATCCGTTCCGAACGGATCACACGAGGTCCGTGTCCAGCGTCCCCAAATCCGAAAGCTTCACTGAACACCCGCCACAGACTTCAACGCATGTATCTGATTATAAGCCATCTATGCAATAAACTAAATCACCTTATCGTAACGCCAAGATCTGTCTCCAACTCGTGAAAACGCAGCGTGAATACGGGCGCAAAAAATTTTGAACATTTTTTTTGGGAATTGTCTATGCATTGTCCATGTAAAAATGGGTGGGCAATGCCATGACATTCCCCTATTCTAGATTTTTTACGGGCTTTAACCGACGCAGACACAATGATTAAAGTTGAGAACCTGACCAAGATATTCGGGGCAAAACGCGCTGTTGACGGGGTTTCTTTTTCCGTGGAGCGCGGCGAGGTTTTGGGTTTCCTGGGGCCGAATGGCGCCGGCAAATCCACGACGATGCGGATGATCACCGGCTTCCTGCCACCCACGAGCGGGAAAATCACCGTTGGCGGATTCGACATTTTGGAACAACCGATTCCGGCCAAAAAGCTGATGGGGTACCTGCCCGAAAACGCCCCGGCCTATACGGACATGACCGTGTACGGATTTCTGGATTTTGCCGCGGAGATCCGCGGGCTGCGGGGCGCCGCCAAAAAGGCGGCCATCAACCGCGCGGTGGAATTGTGCTTTCTCAATTCCGTCCTGCATCAAAATGTGGATACGCTGTCCAAAGGCTACCGGCACCGGACTTGTTTTGCGCAGTCCATCATCCATGATCCGGACATCCTCGTGCTCGACGAACCGACGGACGGCCTGGATCCGAACCAGAAGCATGAGATCCGCCAGCTCATCCGCAAGATGGGCGAGCAGAAAGCCATCATCTTTTCCACCCACATCCTCGAAGAAGTGGATGCCGTCTGTTCGCGGGCCATCATCATTGATCGCGGACGGATTGTGGCGAACGGCACGCCCGCGGAGCTGCGGCGCAAGTCCGAATGGGCCGGCGCGGTGACGATGCGGGTCAACGGCCAGGCGGCGAATGCCGTGCAGGAAAAACTCAACCGCCTGCGCGCGGCCAAGAAAGTCACGACCGCAACCGAAGGCGGCAAAGTGACCGTGACGGTGTATCCCCGCACGGCGGGCGATGGCGACCTCACGCGCGAAGTCATCGAAGCCTCCAGCGGCTGGCAGGTGGAGGAGTTGCGCACCGAAGAAGGCCGGTTGGATGAAGTCTTCCGCAGCATCACCATGCCGGACACCACTGGAAAGGAAACCCGTTAATGAATCCCCTGGGCAATATCAAAACCATCGCCAAGCGCGAACTGCTGGCGTATTTCTCATCGCCGGTGGCGTATGTGTTCATCGTCATCTTTCTGCTGCTGAACGGATTTTTCACGTTCATGGTCGGCGGTTTTTTTGAACGCGGCGAGGCGTCCCTGGCGAACTCCTTCTTCACCTGGCATCCCTGGTTTTATTTGTTTCTCGTCCCGGCAGTCGGCATGAGGTTGTGGGCGGATGAACGGCGCGTCGGCACCCTGGAATTACTGCTGACCATGCCCATCGCACCGTGGGAAGCCATCGTGGGGAAATTCATCGCCTCGTGGCTTTTCCTGGGGTTGGCGCTGGTGCTGACCTTTCCCATTGTGCTGACCGTCAACCATCTCGGGAGCCCCGACAACGGCGTCATTTTCGCCGCGTATGTCGGCAGCTGGCTAATGGCGGGCACGTACCTGGCCGTCAGCTGCATCACCTCGGCCATCACGCGCAGCCAGGTGGTCAGCTTCATCATCTCGGTGGTGGCCTGCCTGTTCCTGATCCTGGCCGGCTTTCCGCCGGTGATCAACCTGCTGCAAAGCCTGACGAACAACTGGCAATGGCTCGTGGACGTCATCACCTCCTTCAGCGTCATCACGCACTTTGAAGGATTCCAGAAAGGCGTCCTCGACTCGCGCGATATCCTCTTTTTCCTGTCCGTGATCGGATTTTCATTATTCACCACCAGCGTGATCCTGCGCACGCACCGCACCAGCTAATCTCCGGAGTCCCAGATGCAAAAGAAGTCATTCGAAACCATCCTCTATTCGTCGGCCGGCATCATCCTGATGCTGGCCATCATCATCGCCGTCAACGTCATCACCGGCGTCAAGCCGGTGCGCGTGGACATGACGCAGGAAAAGGCCTTCACGCTGTCCGCCGGCACCAAGGCCATCTTGAAGAAGATCGACACCCCGGTGAAGATCCGTTTCTACTGCACGCAAAGCGAGACCGCCACCCCGGAAACCGTCTATCTGAAAAGCTACGCCCGCAAGGTCGAGGACTTGTTGCAGGAATACAAACAGATCGCCGGCAAAAACCTGGTCATCGAGAAATACGATCCGCAGCCGGACTCGGATGCGGAGGATTCCGCCCGGCTCGACGGGCTGGAACCCCAACCTTTGCAAGGGGTCGACCAGTTCTATCTTGGCCTGGCCGTTTCGCTGGCGGATGAACGGGTGGCGCTGCCCTTCCTGGAGCCGGGCCGCGAGAAACAGCTGGAGTACGACATCACGCGGGCGATCGCGCGCGTATTCACGCCGGAAAAACCCACGGTCGGCATCATGAGCGGACTGCCGGTGTTCGGCGAGATGGGCAACCAGATGATGATGCAGATGGGCCAGCAAGGCACCCCGCCATGGACGCTGATCGAGCAGCTGAAGCAGGATTTCAACGTGAAGCGCATCGATCTTACCGCCGACAAGATCGACGACGAGGTGAAGGTATTGCTCGTCATCCACCCCAAGGACATCTCGGACAAAGCGCAGTTTGCCATCGACCAGTTTGTGCTGCGCGGCGGCAAATTGATTGCGTTCCTCGACGCGCAATCAGTGTTGTCCAGCCGGCAGCAGAATCCGATGATGGGCGGTCCCGCCGGCACTTCGTCATCGCTCGACAAGCTGCTGAAAGCCTGGGGCCTCCAGTTCGACACGAGCAAGGTCGTCGCCGACCTGAATTTCAAGATGCAGCTGCGCGGCCAGAATGGCCAGCCGACGGAGGCGCCCGCTTTCCTCGCCTTGACTGCCGATGGCATCAACCGGGACGACATCGTGACCGGCCCGATCGACAATATCTGGCTGCCGCTGTGCGGCGCGTTCACGGGCGAGCCGGCCGCCGGTCTCACGGAAGCGGTGCTCCTCCACAGCACCAAGGAATCGCAACTCGTCGACGGCTTTATGGCCGGCATGGGGGGCGACAGCATCCTGAGCGGCTTCAAGCCCAGCGGCGTGGAATACAAACTCGCCGTCCGGTTGACCGGTAAATTCAAAACCGCCTTCCCCGCTGGCCAGCCGGAAGACAAGCCGGAGGCCGGCAGCACCAACAGCGTGGCCAAAACGAATGATTCGCTCAAGGAATCGAAAACCGCAACCTCGGTCGTGCTCGTCGGTGATTCGGACCTGCTCGCCGACGACTTTTCGCTGCGCCGGGTGGAAAGCCCCTTCGGCACCATGATCAATCCGATGAATGCGAACCTGAACCTCACGCAGAATCTCGTCGAGCAGATGGCGGGCGACAATAATCTCATCGGCGTGCGCAGCCGCGCTTCGCTGAGCCGGCCGTTCACGCTGGTGAAAAAACTGGAGGCGGAGGCGGAGGTGCGCGGCCAGGCGAAAATCCAGGAGCTGCAGCAAAGCCTGCAGGATACCCAGCAGCGCCTGGGCGAACTTCAGGCGCAGAAGAAGGACAAGGACCAGCGGTTCATTCTTTCCACCGAACAGAAGGCCGAGCTGGAGAACTTCCGCAAGAAGCAGGCGGAAGTCAGCAAGGAGCTCAAGCAGGCGCAAAAGGATTTGCGCAAAGAGGTCGTCTCGCTGGAGACCCGGCTCAAATGGCTTAACATCCTCGCCATGCCCTTGTGCGTGACCCTCGCCGGCATGAGCATCGCTTTCATCAAACGCAAAAAGACCTCAGCCAAATGAACCGGAAACAATTCATCATTCTCCTCGTGCTCGTCGCCGTGGTCGGGGCGGCGGGTTTATTCGTGCGCCACCAGAACCGCGCGTCCTGGAAGGGCGCCGCCACGACCATCGGGCAGAAACTCCTGCCCAATCTGCCGGTCAACGATATCGCCCAGATCACCATCAAGGCCGGGGCCGGTGAAGCAACCCTGATCAAGCGGGACAATCTATGGCGCGTACATGAACGCGGCGATTATCCGGCAAACTTTTCCCAGATCAGCGATCTGCTGCTGAAGTTCGCCGATCTCAAGGTGGTGCAAAGCGAAGAGATCGGGCCCTCGCAACTGGGCCGGTTTGAATTGCTCCCGCCCGGCTCCGCCGCCAACAGCGGCACGCTGGTGGAATTCAAGGATGCCGGCGGCAAGGTCATCAACTCCGTCCTGCTGGGTAAAAAACACCAAAAAAAACCTGCTGGCAACTCCCCCAATGACGAGGGCTGGCCGGATGGGCGCTACGTGATGGCCGGCGTGAACACCCGGACGCTGGCAGTGATTGCCGACCCGCTCGACAGCGTCCAGACCGGACCGGCGGCATGGCTGAACAAGGATTTTCTGAGCATCGAAAACCCGCGCGCCATCGCCGTGCAATTTCCGGAAGCCACCAATTCCTGGAAACTCACCCGCGCCAGCGCGACGAACGACTGGCAGCTGGCGAATGCCGCCAAGGATGAGAAGCTGGACAGCACCAAGGTTGCAAAAGTCACCAACCCGTTCGGATCCCCCGCTTTCAACGATGTGGCCGCGTCCAACCCAGCCGGCCAGACCAATGCCACGCTGATGACCGTGGAAACCTTTGACGGCTTCACGTACGTCGCCCAGATCGGCCGGGAACAGGCTGAAAATTATCCGGTCAGTTTTTCCATTGCGGCAACCATCCCGACCCAGCGCATCGCCAACAAAGACGAAAAGCCGGAAGACCAAGCCAGACTCGACAAGGAATTCAAGGACCAGCAGGCCCGATTGACGGGCAAATTGGCGAAGGAAAAAGCGTTTGAGAATTGGACCTACCAGCTGCCGGCTTACAGCATTGATGAAGTGCTCAAATCCCGGGGACAACTCATGGTGGATGGCTCCACCAATTCTCCGGCTCCGGCCCAACCCTAAGCGGCCCCGGCCGGATGCGCCGGGGTGGAAATAACCGGAAAATGAATTATATTCAGGTGGCTCTGATGGCAGACTGATCTGTGCAGAGGTTCCTCCGATGTTCAGGTTTCCCGGTTGTCAGAGCCATGCAATGTACTGACTTCGATTTTGCTCAGGTAATTGAATGACCTTGCGGCAAGGTTTCAACTGCGGCTAAATCCCGGATATGAAATCACTCACCGAACAGCTTTGGTTTGAAGTGCCGGGCCGGCGCGGGTTTGTGAACATCACCGGCACGGTGGAAAAACTGGTCGCCCAAAGCGGCGTGCAAGAAGGGTTATGCCTGGTCAACGCCATGCACATCACCGCCAGCGTCTTCATCAACGACGCCGAGGAAGGCCTGCTCCACGATTACGATGTCTGGCTGGAAAAGCTCGCGCCGCACGCGCCGACTAAAAATTACCGGCACAACCTCACCGGGGAGGACAACGCCGACGCCCACTTGAAGCGGCAGGTCATGGGCCGCGAAGTCGTGGTCGCCATCACGAAAGGCCGGCTGGATTTCGGCCCGTGGGAACAGATCTTCTACGGTGAATTCGACGGCCACCGCCGCAAACGCGTTTTGGTTAAAATCATTGGCGAGTAATAAAAAAGGCACCCTGAATAAACAGGGTGCCTTTGAGGGAGAACCGAAATTATTTCTTCACGCCGAGGATCGCGTCCTTGGCCGCCTTGGCGACGCGGAACTTCACGACCTTCTTGGCCTTGATCTGGATCGTTTCGCCAGTGGCGGGATTGCGGCCGACGCGGGCTTTGCGATTGACCAACACGAGCTTGCCGAGGCCGGGAATCGTGAACGAGTCCTTGGCGTGCTTGTAGGCCAGCGCCGCGATCTGTTCCAGAATCTCGACGGATTGTTTCTTGGTGATGCTGTTCTTTTCAGCGATTTCAGAGGCGATTTGTGATTTAGTCAGAGCTTTTGCCATAATATATATTTGGTGTTTGTTGTTAACGGTTAATGTTTACCGGCCCATTAAAGCGGTTCGGGCACTGCTCGCCAAGAAAAATCACAGCTTTTATTAGGAAAATTATAGGCCTGGCAACCGGCTGGGCCGGGCCGGCCGGTCGCGGACGCCACTGACAGCTGTCCAAAGCCACCGGCCGAGTCCGGCAAATATATTTTCATTCCCAAAAACAAACAGCCCAGCCTTCATTGGCTGGGCTGTCTGCCTAAAAGTTTGGGAGTCAGCGACCGACCCACAACACGTCGAGATTGCCAGGACCGCCGCGTCCGCCACCGCCGCGCCGCTGACCGGCAGGTGCGTTGGTCGTTGGCGAGGCCGAGGCCGCTTGGGGCAGCCGTTCCGTGCAGATCAAAACGATCCGGTTGTTCTTGGTATCGAGCGAGCAGGTTTTGCAGCCCGCCTTCGTCTGCACGGTTTGCTCCACCGCAAAGCTCGCGGGAGTGCTTTCCTTGATGAGGGTCAGTGTGCCATCACGCTGCGAACTGAACGCCTCCATTGTGGCGGGATTGAACCCGCCACCGTCCGTGCCACTACCAAGGGGCAGCGTGGTCAACACCTTGCCGTCGGCGGCATTCAACACGACGCAGACGCCGGGGTTGGCACACATGGCGAACAGGATGTGATTCTTCACATCCAGACCGAGTCCGGCCGGCTCGCCAGCGCTGTCGCCAAGATCATACTTGGTGATGACTTTCATGGTCTTCAAATCCACCACGGCGATTTTCTTCTCATCCTCCACCGCCACGTATAATGTTCCCTGCCCGTCGCTCTGGGCCTGTTCCATCGCCCCGCCCACGTCAATGGTGCCGGTCACCGTGCCATCCTTGGGATCAATCATCGTAATGCTCGGTGACTGATGGCTGAAAATCAGGACTTTGCCCGTGAACGGTTCCAGCAGGATGCCGTCAGGCCGGCCCTGAACGTCAACGCTCTTGATTTTCTGCATCGTCCCAGTGTCAAACATGCCGACCGGGCTGCTGCTGCTGAAGCCGTGATGCGTCTTGGGATCGATCACCACGCCGTGACCGCCGATATTGGTGATCGCGCCAATGAACTTGTGGCCGTCCAGATCGAATACAAAAGTATTGCCGCCACGCGGCACATAGACGCGCCGGGCGTCATTATCGGCATAGACATAATCAATGCCGCCGCTCCCCATAAGCTGGGTCGTGTCGAGCACCTTGTAAGGAGTGGCGGGGGTCTGGGCCAGGACATTGCCGGCCAGCAGGCCGATTCCGGCAACGGATAAAAGGCGTAAAAGAGGTTTCATAAGCAATATGAGATGCCCGAAGACGGAGTTTGGTTACATTTTATCCCGGCGCGGGCGGCCTTGGAGCCAGCCCACCAACGCGGCGACCATCGAGCAGGCTGCGGACGAGGCCTAAAGAACTGGGGTTGTTTGCCGTCGGGTTAAGCAATTTTATTGCGCGCCTCCCGATATTTATGCAATTTTAAAAACGCTTCATGAGACATCTCCAAAAACGTTTTATCACTGCCAGCCTGCTATTCATTGCCCTTGCGTTTCCCGGTTATGATGCCGCCGTCAACGCGGCTGTCGGCCCGTCGGTTGCCACAGCCGGCTCCAATCGAAACGCCAGTCAAGACGGACTCACGAAAAAATTCTCTCACCCCGACCGCATCCGCTACGACGGCCAATGCCTGACCATCGAAGGACAGGACACGATGGTTTTCAGCGCGGCGTTTCACTATTTCCGCTGTCCGCAGGAGCTGTGGCGCGACCGGTTCCGCAAAATCAAGGAGGCCGGCTTCAACACCGTCGAGACGTATATCCCCTGGAACTGGCACGAGCGCAATCTGCCCGCCGGCTTGGACGATTTTTCGCAATGCGATTTCACGGACCTCAAGGCGTGGCTGCACATGGCGCAGGATGAGTTCGGCCTGTACACCATCGTGCGGCCGGGGCCGTTCATCTGCGCCGAGTGGGCCGGCGGCGCCTATCCGCGCTGGCTCGCGAAATTCTGCCCGGAGAAATATGACGCCAGTTTCTGGCTGCGCAGCGACGACCCCGGGCACATCAAATGGTCGCAGCACTGGTATCGCGCCGTCTGCCGCGCCATTGCCGACGAACAAATCACCCGCAAGCCCGCCGGCGCGAAAGGCATCATCCTGTTCCAGCTGGAAAATGAATACGTTTATTTCGACATGTCGTCGGCCGGAAAAATCCGCGTCCTCAAGGCACTGTACGAAACCGCCGTGACGAACGGAATCAATGTGCCGTTCTTCACCTGCGTCACGCCCGAAGTGCGCGGCAGCCGGGATCCGGAAATCCGCCAGGTGTTCGACTGCGACAACCAATACGTCTGGTGGAAAGTGCCGGAAATCCCCGACCGCATCGCCAGCCTCAAACGCAAACAACCCGACGCGCCCGCTTTTGTCACCGAACTTCAAGGCGGCTGGTTTTCGACGGTCGGCGGCAACTTGAGCGAGGACAGCTATCTCGACGGCCGCCACGCGCAGGCCATGGCGCTCGTCAACCTGCTCGCCGGTTCGACGGGGTTGAATTACTACATGTTTTTTGGCGGAACGCATTTCGCCGGCTGGGGCGCGCGGCGGATGACGACCTCCTATGATTACGGCGCGGCGATCAAGGAGGACGGCGGCGTCGGCGAAAAATTCCTCGCGGTGAAAGGGGTCGGCGAGTTTCTCAAAACCCACGGCCCGCGCCTCGCCCGCGCCACGGCGGTGAAATGTGAGCTTGCCGGGGCGCCCGACAAACTCGTCGCCGGGCTCCGCCGCGCCGGAGACGGCACGCGCTTTGTGTTTTTATTCAACCCCGACCGGAAGCAGCCCCTGGCCGGCACGGTCCGATTGACCCTGCCGGACAACTCCGCGCCGCTGAACGTCGCGTTCGACCTGGGCGCGTTCGACAGCCGCGTGCTGGTGCTGCCCGCCGGCGTGGACGACCCCGCGCACGGTGAGTGGTGGCCCAAGGTGCAGCCGGATATCGCCCGGCCGGTAAAGCTGCCCGCGCCGGTGCGCCTCGCCTCCGCGCTCAAGCGCAACGAGGATTTCACCGCCGACTGGCTGCCGCTCGGCCAAAACATTTCGCTGCCGGAGCTGGGCGTGAACGACTGCCGGTTTTCGCTCTATCGCAGCCGCTTCACGCTTGCGCCGGACGAGGCAACCAAGCTGGGCAGCGTGCGGTTCGACCTGTTCACCGGCGATCCGGTGTTCATCCAGGTGAACGGCCGCATCGCGCCACGCGCCTCGAAGAACGAATTGGAAAATGTGTTCACCGCCGGCGGTTTGTTCCGCGCGGGCCAGAATGAAATCATCGTGCTCTACGAAAATCAGGGGCATGCCCACGGCTACAAGCCGATGGAGGAATTGAGCGGCCTGCGCGCCGGCGGCCTCGGCACCTCGCAGGGGTCCATCATGCCAGTCGAGTCATGGGAGGTTCGCCGCGCCGCGAGCGACCAGGCCAAGGACGTGGCCGCCGCCCTCCAGCAATCCGCCGGCTGGGAAAAAATCGAACTCGACGCCGACACGATCGCGGGCCTCGCCACCCTTCAGATCGCCGGCCTGGCCAAGCCGAAGTGGCCGGCCGCGTGGATCCTGCAAGGCGTTAGCGGCACGGCGGTTTATCGCACGGACATGGAATTGACACCGGAAATGATCGCCGCCGGACAGACGGTGATCGAATTCGGCTGCGTGGATGACCGGGGCGTCCTGTTTGTGAACGGTCAGCGGATCGCGAGCCATGATAAGTGGGACGAGCCGTTCGTGGTGGACATTGGCAAATTTGTGCGGCCCGGAACCAATCTCATCGCCATCGCCGTGGCCAACGCCAGCGGTGCGGGTGGCTTGACCAAAGGCGTGCGCCTGATGAAGCGAGGGCAGATCGAAAAACCGCTCACTTGGGAAGTGGCCCGCGACCTGGCCGGCGTTTCACGCGCCTGGACAGCTCCCGACTTCGACGCCAAAGACTGGACGCTCGTCCCCCTCGCCACGACCGGGGCCGTACCGCGCAAAGGCGGCGCGAACGTCGTACCCCGGGGTGAGCCGGATGGTTTGCTGACGTGGTACCGGATGGAATTTGAACTGCCCGCGCCGGAGAAAAACATATGGGTTCCATGGCGACTGCTGCTCAACGCCTCCGGCAACGGGTATCTGTGGCTCAACGGGCACAACCTCGGCCGCCACTGGGAAGCCGGCCCGCAACGCGAATTTTTCCTACCGGAATGCTGGTTGAATTTCGGCCCGGGGAAAAAGAACGTCCTGGCGCTCGGCCTGCGCCAGACCGCCAACGGGGCGCGCCTCAACGCCGCCGAAATATCCCCCTACCCTGACGATGCCGAATCGCGCCCGTGACATCGTAACGGCGGTCCGGACGGGTTGATTCCCGCCCCGGGCGCGGAGCAAATTTGGCACCACTCTGACCGACCCTGCGCCGGTTTGCGTTCGGGCCGTTTTTAAATCAAAATGGTCTTCGGTAACTTATGAACGACCTGACTCAATCTCGCTGGCTGCCCATCGTGCTGCTCACCATCTCGAACGTCTTTATGACATTCGCCTGGTATGGGCATTTGAAATTCAAAAACAAGCCGCTGCTGGCCGTCATCCTGGTGAGCTGGGGCATCGCCTTTTTGGAATACTGTTTCCAGGTGCCCGCCAATCGCTGGGGCAACTCGGTATATTCCGCATCCCAATTGAAGATCATCCAAGAAGTGATCACGCTGGCGGTGTTCGTCTTTTTCGCCATTTTTTATCTCGGCGAAAAAATCCGGTGGAACTACATCGCGGCATTCATATGCATTCTGGCCGCGGTGACATTCGCTTTTCTCCCGCAAAAACCATGACCGGTCAGACAGCGACCATTTGACAGCGCAACCGGTTGATCCGGGACGGGCGACATCCAGCCCGGCTGACGGGATGATACCCAGGGATAGCCGGACGGAAACATCCGCAAACCGGCCGGTAATTATAATAGACTCGTTTTTCAACGGAACATAATATCCGTCCATGCAAAGCGGTTTTCTGGTTTTGTTCACCTTGTTCTGGTCAGCCGGCGTGTTGTTTTTTGACGGCTTCATGGCCAAGAGCTTCTTCAAACAATATGAATCCGGACATTATCCGGCCGTGACCGGCACGGTCACGCACAGCGAAGTGAAGAGCCACCGCGGTTCAAAGGGCGGAACAACTTACCAGGCGGTCATCCACTACCGCTTCGAGGTCGACGGGCAGACATTTACCGGCGCGCGCCTGCGATATAACCCGGCATCGTCCGATTCAGCCTCCGCCAGAAGCCTGGTGGATGATCATCCAGCCGGTGCGGCGGTGCGGATTTTTTACGATCCGAAAAACCCGCAAGACTCACTGCTGTTCCCGGGCATCACGGGCGCGGATTATTTAATGGTGCTATTTTTGACGCCGTTCAACGCCGTCATGCTCGGTTTTTGGATCTGGCTGGGGGGTCAACTCCGGGAAAGGCTGTTCCGACCCGTGGCCGGGGGCATAAAAATCATATCGGATGGAATGTTTACGCGGGTGCGTTTGCCGCAGTTCGGAGCCGTGGCCTGGGGGTTGGTAACGACCGGCGGCCTTGGCTTTGCTTCCATTTTCATCGTGGGGTTCAGCACGCAAATGAAACCGTCGGTCGGACTGATTTTGCCGGTCATCGGCGGGGTGTACCTAACCGGTTTTGGCGTGTTTTTATGGCAGTGGTGGAAGATCCGTTCGGGCCTTGACGATCTCGTGATCAATGAAGCCGGTCGCACGCTCGACTTGCCGGAGACCTTCGGGCGAAAGGAGCGCGTCACGGTGAACTATACGGACATCGATAATCTCGCGGTGGTGCAATTGGAACACCGCAGCAGCAAAGGCGGCATCTCCTACACCTATGCCCCGACGCTGATCTTGAGAGGAACGGAACCAAGCGAACAAAAGCTCGCGGATTGGTCGGATAAATTGAAGGCGGATGACTTCACCGCCTGGCTGGGCAAACAGCTTGGCCTTTGAATCGAACCGGCCTGCTCACAAATCGTTTTTATGCGCCACCTCAGCGGCATTGAGTCGGGCTTTCTGTTTCTGGCGGTGGTGTTCATCATCGCGGGCGCCGTCATGCTGTTAAACCCGACCGAGGCGGATGTGATTCACCAGGTCTACCGGCGGTCGGGTTACTACGTGGAACATGTCTCCAAGGAAAGAGCCCGAGCCTATGGGGTTCTGGCCATCTTGTTTGGCGGCGGCATGGTCTGGATGGTGTTTGCCGGACGGCGAAGATAAAGCCGCCCGGGTTCAACTCGAATCCAAAGACGGGGAATCCGCTCAGACTGGCCATCCTTATCAAGACCATTCACTTGACTTTTGAAGGCTCCGGTGCGACTTAAGTAACAAGCTGCCCTGCCTTTTGGCCGGGGCAATTGAACAATAAACCAAACAATTAAAAAACCATGAAAAAAATTCTAGCTCTGCTCGCCACGGCGGCTATTGCCGTGTCGGCCTACGCCGCTGAGTTCACCGACATCAGCATCCCTGATGTCAAAGCCCTCGCGGAATCCAAGAACGCCGTGATCATTGATGCCAATGGTAACGACTCCTATAAATCGGGCCACGTTCCCGGCGCGCTCAACTTTGCGGCCATCAAGGGCAAACTCGCCGATAGCCTGCCCAAGGACAAGGGGGCACTCATCATCGCCTATTGTGGCAACCCCAAGTGCGGTGCCTATCTCGCCGCCGCCAAGGCCGCTGAGAAACTGGGGTACACGAACATCAAACACATGTCGGCTGGCATCTCCGGTTGGAAAGCCGCCGGCATGACGACTGAGCCGGGCAACTAAAAAGTCTCGATCTATTAATCACCCGGGCGGCTTGGATACAAGCCGCCCGTTTTCATTGTCCCGGCCGCCCCCGCGATTATTCAAGTCAATGGATGGTTAAGTCATCATGCCGAAATATGTAAGTGGCAAAGACTGACAAAGTATATGCCCAGATTCAGGCCGGCGCGTCCAATGTGACGGCCATCATTCAAGGGGTGATCGGCCAGACTGCGCCGCCCTCATCGCTATAATGGCAGAATGCGACCGCCCGGAAAACGCGTCCTGGCTCACCGTCAGGGCTTGCTTCAAATGGGAAACCGCGCATAGTATGAGCAAGGTGAAAGTCCGCCGACACAACCAACTCAAGCAGCATGAAGCTGATCGCCGACTGGCGGTCATCCGCAGCAAGGGCACACGTACGGCGGTTCGGGAACAGCGGCGAGTTTCACTGGTGGGCGACGGGGCAAAATGGCGAATTACCAACTGGCGTCAGGTGGCGACCGCGATGGCAAAATGGGCCTGACTTGTGGGTACTCGTTTTACACTCCAGCAATTTTCTGAAGTGCTTAAAATTCGGAACCCGGCCGGGCTTCCTTATGTTCTAATCGGCGGGCAGGCGGTCAATTACTGGGCTGGTCGTTATCTGGCATCGGAACCGGATTTGCAGAAGCACATTCCGTTCACCAGCGAAGATATTGATTTTTGCGGCAACCGCGAGGATGTCCGACATATCGCCGGACAATTGAACCAGATGCCGGCGTTTCCACACAAAGTCGCCATGACGGCTCTGGCCGGAGCGATCCCCGTGCGCATCGGCACCGCAGATACCAGCATCGAGATTGTCCGCACCATTCCCGGAGTGACCACGGCCAACGTGGATGCCTTGGCGGTTGAGATGGAGTGGAACGGCAGGACCATTCGCGTGCTTGATCCGATTTCACTTTTGATTTGTAAAGTGGAACTTGCGCTGACGGTTTTGCAACAAAAGCGGCAGGATGTCGAACATTTGAGGATTTTGTTTTTCTGTGTGCGCGGTTTTCTCCGGGAATGGTTGCAGGAGGTGGAAGCCGGACGAATCCCGGCCAAAGGCTGGCTGGGGGCGGTGAACCGGCTGTTGAAAATGTCAAAATCCAAGCACGGACGTAAAGCGGCGGTAAGATTTAGACTGTCGTGGCTGGAAATTTTGCCGCTGGCCGAAATTGCCGGTGCCAAGAACCAGAAGATTTCATTGTTCAGGGAAAAACAACTGGCACCAAAGCGTCAAAGCGGAAACTAATCCCAGGGAAAAGCCGCGGCCAAACCAAGAATTCCACAGAGGTGTAGTTATTCAAATCCGTCCGCCATTGCTGGAGTTCATGAGTGGTGATTTTTTTCGCAACATTGCATCAGGATTCAAACAAAATATTACTCCCCACAATCCCCAGCCGATGCAGCATCCCAGCGTTAGAACTTTTGTTTGTGAACCCTATAAAACAAAAAAGCCGGAGTCAATTAAGACTCCGGCTCGAATTCAAACAAACTTTTACAGCGTGTTTTTGCCGGCGGCCTTGGCCTTGGCCCAACGGGCTTTGGCGGCGGCGGCAATCCGCGCACGACCGGCGGCACTCATCCCGCCTTTTTTCTTGGGGGCCGGGGCAACCGCCGGCTTGGCGGCTTTCACCTTGGCCCAGCGCGCCTTTTGAGCGGCAACGATCCTGGCTTTACCCGCGGCGCTCATGCCGCCCTTTTTCTTCGGGGCTGGGGCAGCGACCGATTGGGTGGTTGAACCCACTAAATGGTTCAATTGGTTTTCCAAGTCCGCTATTTGCTCTTTGAGGTCGGCGGCCTGGCGCAGTTGTTGGACGGTTAGATTTAGTATAGAACTCATGTAAGCCATAATAGGCAACGGTGTTAATAGACCGCACGAAAAAGGATATGAAAATAGGCCCGCAAACGAGCTTGGAGCCGCCAACCGCGCGTCGGTGTTCGCGGGGTTTGCCTGAGTCTCTTTTGTGGTAAAAACCCTGTAAACACGCGCTAAAAC
>CAIXBQ010000014.1 GCA_903917705.1 uncultured Verrucomicrobia subdivision 3 bacterium
CCTCGCTGGTCTCAACCGAATTCCGTCCCCACTATAACGCAGTGGTGGCATAAAACCACGCCGTTCCGACGATGTGCCCGCTGTTACCGGCCAGCACGCCGCTTGAGTTCAGATGGCTCCCGGTCCGATCACCGCCAGGGACGCGCGTCCTTCGGCAGGCGCTCGTCATCACCAACCACCCGGATGTGACCGGGGAGTTTAGCAAGGATCCAGACGCGCTCGCCGTTGCCCAGCGCACCACCATCTCAAACATCGGGGGAAAACAACCGGCGCTCTGCCCGCGCTGAAAGTGGTTTTAGCCAACATATCAAAGTGTTTTTGGAAGGCCATAGCTGGCGTCTGCGGACGACTTTGGTGGTTCAATCCGATACTTTGAAGAATATGACTTCCTTGTCAAACGGTGTTGCGGAGCAACCCGTTTTGGGCCTGGTTTGCCGCTAACTCGAAAAATTCATGGTGAAAATTGTAACGATGGATTCTGCCCAATGTCTATGTGGGTGGAATGAACACGCAGCCCACCGCGACGAAGGCTACAGTTTGCAACCCTGAACTCTTCCGCTTTCCGGCCGTCAAGAAGCGCCAGGTGGCCGCCAGTTTTTCCGGTGGCGACGTGACCAGTGACGGCGGGCTGCCGCTGCTGCGCCAACTGGATCGTCGGTTGGGACTGACCAAGGCCATCGCGCAAATGCTGCCCGATCCGCGCGACCCGGCGTTGATTGAACACTCTCAGCAATCGCTCTTGCGCCAGCGCATCTACGGTTTGTGCCACGGTTACGAAGACCTCAATGATCACGACACCTTGCGGCTGGACCCGGTCTGGCAGACCGCCGTCGAGCAGATCAAACCGCTGGCTTCGAGTCCCACGCTCTGCCGGTTGGAGAACCGCGCGGATCGCCCTGCCGCCTGGGCGCTACATGGGATTCTGATGGAACAGTTCATCGCTTCGTTCCGCACGGCGCCCACCGAGTTGATCCTCGATTTCGACGCCACGGATGATCGCGTGCATGGCCGGCAGGAAGGCGCGCACTTCCACGGTTACTACGGCGACTACTGTTTCCTGCCGCTCTATGTGTTCTGCGGCGAACAATTGCTGGTGGCCTATCTGCGGCCCGGGAATAGTGGCGCCGCCCGGCACGCGTGGGCCAGCTTGAAACTCTTGGTCCAACGGTTGCGGCAAGCCTGGCCACCGGTGAAAATCATTTTCCGCGGTGACTCGGGTTTTTGCCGCTGGCGGCGGCTGCGCTGGTGTGAGAACCACGACGTGCATTACCTCGTGGGCCTGGCGCAGAACCCCCGGTTGCTCGCCGCCGCCCAACCGTTGATGACACGAGCGGAACAAACTTTCCAAACCACGCAGGAAAAACAGCGGCACTTTGGCGAAATCCAATATGCCGCGGCCACCTGGGACCAGGAGCGGCGGGTGATTGTCAAAGCCGAACACACCGCCAAAGGGAGCAACCCGCGCTTTCTGGTCACCAATCTCACCGGGGCCGCGCAGGAACTTTACGACGAAGTCTATTGCGCGCGCGGCGAGATGGAGAACCGGATCAAGGAACAGCAGCTGGGTTTGTTTGCCGACCGGACCAGCTGCCACGGCTGGTGGGCCAACCAGTTCCGCTTGCTGCTCTCGAGCTTTGCCTATGTGTTGCTGGAACGGTTGCGCACGCTGGGTCTGGCCGGGACGGAACTGGCGCGGGCGCAAGCCGGGACCATTCGGCTGAAACTGCTGAAGATCGGGGCGGTGGTCTTGCGCAACACGCGCCGCATCCGATTACTGTTAAGCAGCAGCTATCCCTATCAACGGCTCTTCGGCCAGGTGACCCAGGCGTTGGGCAGCGGTTGAAGCCCTGTGAGTGCTGCCCCGGCACGTTGAAAAACAACGGGGGTTGGGGGCACTGTGTTCAAAGTTAGAAAAAACCGCCGTTTCGACCACGCTCCGCCAAAAATCTCAGTATTCTCAGCCGAAAACTTCACACGCTCACCAGTGTGAAAGCATCGGGTTAGCG
>CAIXBQ010000015.1 GCA_903917705.1 uncultured Verrucomicrobia subdivision 3 bacterium
CCGCGAGCCGGTTCCCTCAAGGTGACCCGCCGTAAGGCGCGGCTCGCGAGTACGCTCGCCCCACCGCATCTGATGGATAGCCATCATCGGGCAATCCTTTGCCCGCCGCGGGTGAGGCCTGGCAACCGGACGGCTCCCGACCGGTTTTCCCAAGGTGGCCCGCCGCAAGGCGCGGCGCGGTGGTAGGGACGGCCGCGCTGCGCCGTCCGCCGACCGGACATCGCAGCGCGATGTCCCTACCATCCCTAAACCGGGACTTCAACCCCCGCGCGGCGTGCGGCCGTGGCCGGCTTTTGTGTGAGCAGGTTTGACGCGCGGGAGCCAATCGTTGACCATCACCCGCCATGTCCGACACGCTCAAGACTTACCTCTGGCGAACGCTCGTCACGGCGGCGTTCATCATCGTCATCGGCGCCTGTTTTTACTCGGAGGAAAACTCGCGCGGCGTCACCGCCTGGCAAAAATGCGAGCGCGAGGTGGCCGCGCACGGCGATTCGCTGGACTGGAAGACTTTCATCCCGGCGCCGGTGCCGGACGAGAAGAATTTCTTCAAGGCGCCGATGATGACGGAATGGTTTGTCAAAGGCGCGGTCAGCCATGGGCCCAATCTGCTGCCCACCAGCAATACGGAAACCACCGCGGAGGACATCACGGCCAGCTCGGCGAGCAATTATGTGGCGTGGTGCGCCGCGTTTGAGCCGGGCTTTGACCGGATACGCGTCGCGGTCCAGCGTCCGCTGGCGCAGGTGGAGGGAGATTACGTGCGGCCCTTCAAAGGACCCCAGCCGAACTTTATCAGTTACCGCAACGTGACGCAGGCGCTGGCTCATCGCGCCAAATGTCATCTCGTGCTGGGCGAACCGGACGAGGCGCTGGTGGATCTGACCCTGCTGCATCACCTGAATCAAACCTTGGTGCAGGAACACAAAGCCTTGACCCTGGTTGATGCGATGATTCATGTGGCCATTGCCGGCCTGTATGAGGACGCGGTCGCCTACGGCTTGGATTCGCGGGCGTGGCGCGAGCCGCAGTTGGCCGCGCTGCAGGCGCAGTTGGCGGATATCAATCTTCTGCCCGAGGTCGCCTACTCTTTCCGCGGCGAGCGCGCCGGTGTGAACCATTTGCTCGACACTCTGACGCCCGATGAATTGATGCGGGCCGTCTATGGCACGCACCGGCAGGTCTCCGACCTGGGCTGGTGGCTGATGCCCAGCGGCTGGATTTACCAGAACAAGGTTGTGGTGGTGACGCTGGAGACAAAGTTGCTGGAGGCCATCGATACGGCGGGCAACACGGTGTCCCCCTTCAAGGCGGAGGTCGCCAGCACGAGCATCAATCGGGAATTTGAACACGCGACGCCGTTTAATTTCATTGCCGCCATCTGCGTTCCGAATTTCACCAAGGCCTCCATGACGATGGCGCGGAACCAGACGCTGGTGGATCAGGCGCGGGTGGTCTGCGCCCTGGAGCGTTACCGGCTGGCGCATGAAAAGTATCCCGCCGCCCTCACCGCACTGGTGCCGGAGTTCATCGCCACGCTGCCGCACGACATCATCGGCGGCAAGCCGCTGAACTATTCGCGGCGGGATGATTGGAACTTCCGGCTCTACTCGGTCGGTTGGAACGAAACCGACAACGGGGGCGTCACTGCCTGGAGCATTGACGGCCACGAAGACCGCGAGCGCGGCGATTGGGTCTGGCATTATCCGCAGAAATAGAACCGGGCATTCGCCAATTAAAAACCACCAAGGCACAAAGGCACCAAGCTGATGCCGCATCCGGTAGGGCGGTCGCGGATAAAGCCCCGTCTGGTGGGGCGAGCGTCCCCGCGAGCCGGTTCCCCCAAGGTGACCCGTCGTAAGGCGCGGCTCGCGAGTACGCTCGCCCCACCGCACCTGATGGTTGGCCACAATCAGGCAATCCCTTGCTCGCCGTAGGTGAGGCATGGCAACCGGATGACTCCCAAGCCGGTTTATCAAGGTGGCCGGCCGCAAGGCCCGGCGCGCAGGGGACTGCGCGCCCTACCGGCCAGGGAAAAGATGTTTCCGCCTGGGAAGCTTCGAGGCTGGGTGGGGAAAAGTTTTTCCGCTTACACGGCGCTCTGGTCGCCGCCGTCGGCGCCACCGCCGTCGAGGTCGATGAGGATTTCGCGGGGCTCGGCGCCCTGGCTGGGACCGACGATGCCGCGGCCTTCGAGTTCGTCCATGATGCGCGCGGCGCGGGTGTAGCCGAGGCGCAGCCGGCGCTGGAGGAGGGAGACGCTGGCCTTTTGCTCGCTGCGGATGACCTCGATGCACTGCTGGATGAGTTCCTCGTCCTCGTCAGTGCCGCTCTCGATGTCGGAGCTGGCGCTGGGCTTGGAGAGCTGCTGGTGGATTTCCATCTCGTAGCTGGGCTTGCCCTGCTTGGCGATGAAGTCAACGACGTCCTGCAATTCCTTGTCGGTGATGAGCGCACCCTGGGCGCGCTTGAGATTGGCGGAGCCGGGCGGGAGGTAAAGCATGTCGCCCTTGCCGAGCAGTTTGTCGGCGCCCATGGCGTCGAGAATGGTGCGGGAGTCCACGCGGCTGGCCACCTGGAAGGCGATGCGCGCGGGGATGTTGGCCTTGATGACGCCGGTGATGACATCCACGGAGGGCCGCTGGGTGGCGACGATGCAATGGATGCCGGCGGCGCGCGCCATCTGCGTGATGCGCGCGATGGCCATCTCGACATCGGCGGGGGCGACGAGCATGAGGTCGGCCAGCTCGTCGATGATGACGACGATGTAGGACAGCTTCTCGGGGATGATGATGTCTTCCTCGCGCGGGACGACGATCTCCTCGTCCACTTCCACGGCGAAGCCGCCCGCGCCCGCCTCGACTTTTTCCTTTTTGACGGCGAGCGGCAGCTCCATTTCCTGGTCGGGCAGCGGCTTGTTCTTGGGCCGCTCGTTGAAGGACTTGATGTTGCGGACGCCGACGCGGGCGAAGATCTTGTAGCGCTTTTCCATCTCGTTGACGACCCAGCGCAGCGCGAGCAAAACCTTTTTCGGATCGGTCACGACGGGGACGACGAGGTGGGGCAGGGCGTTGTATTGCTGCAGTTCGACGACCTTGGGGTCGATCATCACGAAGCGGAGCTGGTCCGGTGAAAAGCGGTAGAGCAGGGAGGCGATGATGGAGTTGATGCAGACGGATTTGCCGGAGCCGGTGCTGCCGGCGATGAGGCAGTGGGGCATCTCCGCGAGGTCGGCGACGATGGGATGGCCGTAAACATCCTTGCCGAGGGCGATGGGGATGCGGGCCTTGGTATTGCGCCATTCGTCGGACTCGAAGAGGTCGCGCATGATGACCTTGGTCTTGATGAGGTTCGGCACTTCCACGCCGACGGAGGATTTGCCGGGGACAGGCGCGAGGATGTGGATGCGCTCGGCCTTGAGCGCGGCGGCGATGTTGTTGGAGAGGGCGGTGATCTTTTCCAGCTTCACGCCGGGCGCGGGGTGCAACTCGTAGCGTGTGATGGTGGGGCCCTTGGTGATGTCGCCCAGCGAGACTTCGATGTCAAACTGCGCGAGCGTCTGCTGCATGAGCCGGGCGTTGGCCATGAGTTCTTCCTTGGACTCGGTCGGCTTGACCGTCATGTCCGGATGCTGGAGGAAATCCATCGAGGGCAACTGGTAGTTGCCGATCATCGGCACGCTCGCCACGGTCATCGGCTTGGGCTTGCGCGGCAAGGGCTTGATGCGCGGCGCGGGCACGACGGGAATGGAGCCATCGGCGATGGTGATGACCGGCTCGGGCTTGGGCTCGGCGGGCTTGTCGGCGACGGGCGCCTCGACTTTTTCGACGGCGGCGGGCTCGGTCTTGGCGGGCTCGGCGGTTTTTTTGGCGCCGGTCTTGGCGTCAGATTTGCGGCCCAGGATCTCATCGGTGGAGGCGGGTCTGATTTCGCTGGCGGGAATGACTTCGCCCACTTCCATGACTTCGGGTTCGGGCCCGGCTTCCTTGGGTGGTTCCGGCAGGGTGGTCTTGCGGACGCGCGGGCCCTTGGCCTGCGGCACGCTCAGGTCGCGGACGGTTGGTTCCGGCACGGGCAGGCCGTCGGCCCCGAGGCCGCTGTTGGTCTTCTCGGTTTTATCGGAACGGCCGACTTCCTCCTCGAGCTTGCGCTTCTGTTTTTCGAGTTCGCGCGCGCGGCGTTCCAAGGCGAGTTCCTCCTCGGACTTGAATTCATTTTCCGGTTCGCTCTTTTGCAGCAGGACGCGGATCCAGCCGCCGAGGTGGAAGTTCGTCAGGAACAGCAGGCTGATCAGGCCGAGCGCGGCGTAGACAATGGTGGCGCCGAGGCTGCCGAGCAGGCAGAAGCCGTATTCGTAATGGTGCGACTGACCGTAGGTCACATAGCCCAGCCAGCCGCCGAGGCTGTGCGCGCCGAGCGTCTCGTGGAATTTTCCATGGCGGCCGCCGTCGTCCAGGAGATAGGCCAGGCCGGTGAGGGCGATGAACAGCAGCGCCGTCCACAGCAGCGACCAGCGGAGGCGTTCCCGCAGAAAACCGAAGATGTTGAGCAGATACGCCACGCCGAACGCCGCCAATATCCACGGCAGCAGATACGCGGAGACTCCCAGCGGCAGGAACGTGAACCAGGCCAGATAGGCGCCGATCTTGTAGCCCCAGTTGTGCAACGGTTCGTTGTGCGGCGTCCTATAAAAGGCGAGGTCGTAACGGTCGAAGGAGAGCTGCGAGACCAGCAGCAGCAGGGCGAGCGCAAGGAGTGCGATGCCGATGACATCGTTGAACCCGTTTTTTGAAACGTCGCCTGGCTTGCGTGACATGACGGCAGCGTAGCAATCGGAGCGGGGAGTTCAAAGTTGAAATTGCCCCGTCCGCCGCCGCGTTTTTCCTTGCTTTTTGGCGTCGGGATTGGGAGTTTATCCGCCCTTTCGGTTGCGCGGTTAGCTCAGTGGTAGAGCATTACCTTGACACGGTAGGGGTCGGAGGTTCGAAACCTCCACCGCGCACCATTCTTCACGGTCAACGGCCGGGCGGGGTTACAGGCCGAAACCAACCACAAAACTAACAGCAGTCCAAGTGTCCCCAACCCGTTTTGAAGTGGTTCAAGACTGTCATTTGCCGGCTGCTCCCAATCATTCAGCGCATGCGCACATCAATCCAGGTCCTGGCTACAGCGCCGGAGACGGGATCACGCACGGTGATCTGGTGATGGCCTTCAGCGAGCAGCGCGATTTCACGACTACCTTCCCGCGCGAGGCTGAGGGAGTCGCTCTGCCATTCGAGATGGTCCGGACCGGCGACGCGCAGATACATGCGCCGGCCTTGCTTTGGCAAATCGGCGTCGAGGTAGAGCATCGTGCCCGGCGGCGGGAACAAAATCCGGAGCGAATCCGCTGTCTCCGATAACACGGCCCGGTCGCCAAGCCAGTTGTCACCGGTGGCAAACCAATCGCGGTATTCGCTGCCCAGACGCACCGCGGGTGCCGCAGTGGAACGGGTCTCGTAATCGCCCGGGCTCTCATAAATGGGAAGATTCTGGCCAGCGAACTTTTCCTTGATGGCCCCGGCAGGCCACGGGGTCGCCGAATCCCTCAACTGTTTGCCGGTGATCGGATCGATCCAGCATTCGACCACGTCCGAGGGGGGCGAATACCAGGTGGTTCCGTAGCGTTGGTGCAGATGCTCGAACAATTCGTGAAGAATGGGGGCGGCGCCGGTGACCCCCGATACGTTTTGCATCGGGGAACTGTCCGCATTGCCGATCCAAACGCCGACCGTGAATTCCGGCGTGAAACCAAACGCCCAATTGTCCCGGAAATCAGAACTCGTGCCGGTCTTGCAAGCGACTGGAAAATCAAAGCGCAGAGCGGATTCAGCGCCGAACGCGAGAGTGCGCGCATCATTGTCGCTCAAAATATCCGCGATCAGGTAGGCGGCGCTGGCGTCGGCGAATCGAACGGCACCGCGCGGGAGCGGGTCGCGGCGGGGAGTCGCGAGCAAGCGATACGGCCGGTATTCGCCCAAACGGGCAAGGCAGGCGTAGGCATTGGCCAGCTCGAGCAGGCGCGCTTCTGCGTTCCCGATGGTCAAGCCGAGGCCATATTGTTCGGCCGGGCGATTCAATGTGGACAACCCGAACTGCCGGAGCAGGTGCTGCAATGGTTCGGGCCCGCCGACGGTCGCGAGCACTTTGACGGCGGAGATGTTAAGGGAATTTGCCAGCGCCAGCCGATAGCGCACCGGGCCATAACAGTGGCGGTTGTAGTTAACCGGGGCAAACAGCCCGGTGGCAGTCGCGAACTCCGTTGGCACGTCGGCAACCACGGTGGCAGGCGTTGCGCCATGCTCCAGTGCCAGCAAATAGGTGAATGGCTTGAAGGTGGAGCCTGGCGAACGGGGTGCCCAGGCGCCGTTTACCTGGCCTGCCGCCGTGCCGAGGTAATCCTCCGATCCAACCAGAGCCAGCACATCGCCGGTGCGGTTGTCGAGGATCACGATCGCGCCATTTGAAACGTGCTGTGCCTGCAAGTTTAAGAGTTGCCCGTGCAACGTTCTTTCCGCGAGATGATTTAGCTCCAGATCCAGCGTTGTTCGCAGGGAAGCGGCAGGCAAATCGTGCGTCTCGCTGTGGCTCACTTCAGACTCGCGGCTGGCGAGCAGCCGGTCGATAAAGTGCGGCGCTTCAAACACACGCCGCGGTTTGGCGAGGTTCACGGGTTCGTCCAAGGCGCGGCGGAGTTCCGGCTCCGTCAGCCAGCCTGCGTCCTTCATCCGGCTCAAAATCCACTGCTGGCGTTTGCGGGCGCGCTCCGGGTGCGCATAGGGATTCAAGCGCGATGGCGCCTGCGGCATCGCGGCCAGGAGCGCGCACTCGGCCGGACTGAGATCAGGCAACGGTTTGGTAAAATAAAACCGGGCGGAGGCCGCCGCGCCCCGGTTGAAGTTGCCGTAGTCGAGCCGGTTGAAATATTCGGTCAGGATCCGCTGTTTGTCCCACACTTGCTCCAGTCGCATCGCCTGCACCGCCTCGACGAGTTTCGTGCGGAGGGTACGCGGCCGCGGTTCGGCCAGCTTGATGAGTTGCTGGGTGATGGTGGAACCGCCCGAGATGACGCGGCGGTTCAGAGCCAGTTGCCACATTGCCCGTAGAGTGGCGCGCCAATCCACGCCGTGATGATTCCAGAACCGGCGGTCCTCGGCAGCGAGGGTGGCCTCAATCAACGGACGCGGAATGTCGGCATACGCGAGTGGGTGCCCGAAAGGACTGTCTTCCGGCCGGACGATCCGCAGGGGCCGGTCATTGCGGTCCAGAAATTCAGTTTCCGAAACCGGTCGGGCAAACAGCGCCGGGGGCAGCGGAACAGTACGCAGGGCCAGCCAGCCAAGCAACGGCAGCAGCCCCGCCCCGAGCAACACGCAGGCCGCGTGCCGCCGGAACCTTCCCGCCAACGTGCGCGCCCACGCAGGTCTCAACGGGAAACTGTGTCCAGTCACGGTCTTCATGGATTCACGCCTGCAGGTGCAACCGGGGGCGTGTCACGGCAGACGCTCGCTGACGAGCGTTTGTGATTCGGTGAAGCCGCAACGTCCCGGGTGATACATTTCCTCCACCTTGGCCGGGGGCGCGGTGACAGTGCCGGCGGCGCGCACTCGCGCCACGTAACGCAGCGTGTAGGTGCCCGGTTCCACCCAATCCGCAAATGACAAGCAACGGTCCTTGCGAATCTCGCGGAAATCACTCACCCACCAGCTGCCATCCCGGGTCAAGGCATCCGCCGAACGCGCCTCTTGCGTGCGAAATTCCGCATTGATCGCTTCGAAAATGGCTGGCAACGCGTCGTCGATGACCACATAGCGGGCGGTTTCTCGGACGGTCAGCCGCAGGCTCACCAGCACCCGGTCGCCCACATGCAAGCTGCCGGCACCTTGTGGCTGATTGTCGTCATCGAGCCGGTCAAAGCGGCGCTGCAGACTGAACCCGCGATCCTGCCGGGGCTGGGCGGTTTCCGGAGGGCGCGTTTCGATGGATACAGTCGTGTAAAGCCGGTTCGTTGATGCGCTCATCAGGAGCAGGGTTGCATCGGCGACGTTCGTAACGGAAAAACTTCCGGTGAATGTGTTGGTTCGTCCATCCAGTTGGAACGGGATCGATTGCCCGGCGTACTGCAATCGTCCCTCAGCAGGCGAAAGTCTGGTTTCCACCCGGCGCGCGTATTCCGTCAGAGCGAGCAGCGCCCAGGCGTTTCCCTGCGTCGTTTCCCAATGCGCGTCTTTCTGTTCCCGCATCAAGTCGGTCACCAGACCGTCAACGACTGGATCCTCCGGACGATACTGAATCCACGCCAACAACCGGATGGCATCCTCACGCGGTTCGCAGCCGAATCGGCTTTCATCGCGCGGATGCGACGGCGGGTTGGAGCCGAGCAGGTCGGCGACCATCTCAGCCGGACCATGATTCTCCTCAATGGCCAGTGCGAGCAGACCCCGATCTTCCACCGACAGTTTTCCCCGCCGCGAATACATTTTTTCCTGATAACCCGGCTCGGCCCGGCCGGCAAGGGCGAGCGCATACAGACCCAGGCAACAGTCTGACAGGCTGGAAGCATCTTCGCCCGATGATCGCAACTGTTCACTGAGGTATTTCATAAGGTTATCAAACTCCTCCTTCGGCACGGATACGCCATGGCGCTGCGCCAGGGCAAGAACCAACCCGCCATACACGCTGGCCCACAGCATCGGCTCCTTCGAGCGCGGCCAGTAGCCCAGCCCACCGGACTGGGTTTGCATGGAGAACAGCCGGGCAACTCCGGCGCGAATGGCCGCCGCCGAATTGTTTGTTCCCAGGCGATGCGCCGACAACAGGCCGGGCGTGTCGCGCAAAAGAACCCACGGCAACAGGGTTGAACCCGCCTGCTCCGCGCAACCGTAAGGGTAGTGCAAAAGCTGTGAGGCGGTTTCTCCCAACTCGTTCAGCCGGGTGTTGGCGACCTCGACCGTGATGCGGCCTTTACCGGTGAGCAATTGCGGATTCACCAGCGCGACCAGGTTGGTTTGCGAACCGGCGCCGTGACCCAGGTAAACCTCGCGGATCAACGGAGCGATGTGGCCGATTTCAATCGTGCTTTGGACGGCGTCGATAAAACTGCCTGCTGTGGCATCAACGAAACGAGCCCGCCATACCCATTTGGTTTCGCCGGTGTCAATGAATTCAACCGGGAATTCCACCGCCATCGAGCCGTTTGCCGCAATCGTAATCCGCCGGCTCAGCACCGGCTCCGGGCCGGTCCCTTTGGTCTTGTCATCGAGTTCTAGCGTCACAGCGATCTCGCCAGTGTTGGTCGTTTGGTTGAGAACGACGCCGCGCGCAATGAGATGGTCCGTGATGTTTGCACACGACGGCAGCGATGGTTCAATCACGAGGGGCTTGGTGACATGAAAAGCAGATTGTCCGCTGCCAAAGTGACTTTCACGCGTGTGCGCCACCGCCAGCAGGCGGTAGCGCGTGAGGCTGTCGGGCGCCGGAAACTGCACCTGCACTTTGCCGTCGGCATCGGTCAGGAGCGTGGCATTCCAGAAGGCACAGGCCAGAAAGTTCTTTCGTATGCGGTTCGCGCCGCCGCCGCCGCCGCCGCCGAGATGGCCTTTGTTCTGGAACCGCAAGTCGTCCGGATCTTCGGGCAGCAGGTTGGGAAGTGAAACGCTGGATTGCACACTGAGCGGGCGGGCCGCGTAAAAGAATTTGTGCGGATCCGGCAGCTTATAATCGGTGAGGCCCAAAATGCCGTCGTCCACCGCATACAGGATCACTTCCGCGCCGGAAACCGGGGCCCCCGAGGCATCGGACACTTGGACCGCCACCTCCACCGGCCGACCGGGGAGACAATTGGTGCTGGCCGCCACAATTTTTACCCCGAGCCGGCTCCGTGGATCGATCACCGGCAGCTCGCAATTGCCGACCCGATATTCCGGCTCCTTGTTGCGGTGCGGCGAACTGTCGCTGCCGCGCACCAAGGTTACCGAGACAAACACGTTGGGTACATCCCCGGGTTCGAGCGGAATGCGAAGCTCCGGAGCGTTGCCTTCGAGACGGGTTACAAACGAGCGCAGAATCTTTTCGCGTTCCACCGTCACGAGCGCCGTGCCGCTGAACGGCGCTTCGACGAGAATTTCCGCCGTGTCACCCGGCGCATATGATTCATGGTCGGGTTTGAGGGTAAGACGGACGTCATCTCGATAGTTCCGGCCCAATTCTGCCGAAGCCGCTTCTGCGGAAGCTGTCACTTGAAAATTCAATGAACTGGTGACTGGTCGTCCGCCGGCGTCCTGGGTTGTGACTTCCACCGCATACTCACCGGCCGGGAGCGGCGGCAAGTCCGCGAGTTGATCACCTTTCGCCTCAGCCTGAGATGCCTCAGGCGCGGGGACCGGTTCCACGGAGATTTCCTTTTCAAAAATATTGGTAAAGACCTGTTCGTTGCGAAAACGCACCGTCTTGCCCGCACCCTGGACGCGGATGCTCTGCCAGTCCACCCGTTGCAACCGCAATTGGGCTTTGACAGTATCAGGCCAGGGCTTGCCGTCGGCTCGCACCGCCACCACTTCCAATGCTGGCGCGGCTCCCGCTTTCAACACGTCAGCCCCCTGCCGCAGCCCCAGGTAAAAATCCGAACTGTGCCACACGAACTCCACCCGGCGCGACAGCGTCTGCTGGTTGACATCGGTCACTTCGGCCAGCAACGACACGGCGCGCGGCTGCGGGGCAGCCGGGTTGGCGGACAAGGGGGGTGCGATGATGAAAGCACTCCCGTTTGTCAAGGTGCCCCGGCCGGTTAACGACACCGACGATTGACCGGGCCCGGATTCCGGATCGAAGTCGTTTCGCCGGAAGCTGAATCCCTGAAACTTCTCAACCTGGAAATCCGTGTCACTCGCGTCGAGCGACCAAGTGACCCGGGCATGCGAAAGCGATTTGCCGAACAGATAGCGCGCCGAGAGCGGCAGTTGAACCGGGTCGCCCGCCGCATACTCTTTCTTGAATGGGAGCTGAATCTCGAATGCGCTCGGTTTATAATCCTGCACCAGAAATCCATATCGGCAATCATCACGGCCGGGATCATTCGTGCCGAATTGCAACGTGGCCGTATAGGAACCACGCGACCCCGTCGGTAACGGCACCTGAGTTGACCAGCTGCCAAGGGCGCTAAACACCACGTTGGTTTGAAAGAAGTTTTTGTCACGGGCATCCACGCATTGCAAGGTGCCGGTCGATCCAATTGGAACCGTCAAGCCCTGGCTTCCCCAGTTGCGAAGGATGGCTGCCAAATGCATCGTTTCGCCAGGCCGATAAAGGTCGCGATCACTGAACAGCATCACCCGTCTGGTATCTTTCTGCTCGTCGGGATCTGTGAACGGCAGATTAAACCGATAAAGCCAGATACGATTCCCACCAAGCTCCACCGCGTGAA
This sequence comes from uncultured Verrucomicrobia subdivision 3 bacterium, assembly GCA_903917705.1. GTDB lineage: Bacteria > Verrucomicrobiota > Verrucomicrobiia > Limisphaerales > UBA11358 > UBA11358. Next base: position 11,462 of record CAIXBQ010000015.1, read on the forward strand.
AATCATTCTCGTGCTGGACCGCCACCCAGGCGGCGTTGGTGGTCGCGTCCAAGTGTGCGATCCCGTTGGTATCCGCGACGGCTGCCTGCAAAAGCTGGTTTTCGCCGCTGAACAAGTCCGCCGTTGCGCCGGCCACCGGCTGGCCCGTCTGGTGCGAAAAGACGAATACGTCCACACCCGTTAGCGATTTCTTCCAAGCCAAGCCCAAATCGGTCAGTTGGATCAGGGCTTGCGTGCAGAGGGCCGGATCATGGTCGTCGCCGCCTATCCGTCGCGCATCCAGGAATACCACGCCGGCCCGGCGGCCGCCCAATAATTCATCCCAATGGAGGTCCAGTTTGTGCGCCAGATCGGAAGCCTCCGGATCCGCACCCAGATCGAATTCCTTGTCAAAGACCGTGTTTCCAGGAACCAAGTTGTAATCGATCGACCGGTAGGGTTCGTCCCAGTCGCCGCTTTCGCGCCGGTCGGCAAACGACGCGAAGTAGCTTCCGTATCCGCGCAAAGCGTGGATGGCCGTGTGCGCGTCCATCAACTTGGCGCGAATCCGCACATGCGAAACATTGACGCTCAGGAGTGGAAAGGAACGGTTTCCGCCCGCCAATTGATCGCTCGAGAAGGCGGGAAAATATAACCGCGGTGCCACATGCGGCATCGGTAGCGTGAAAGTGTTTGCGCCCTGCAAAGGAAAGGACTCATCCGATACAAACCCGGGCTGCAGCTTGAGGTTGTAGGTGTTTCCACCCTGAAAGTCCCCCAAGAAAGTCAACCGTCGGTTGTTCACCCGTACGTGCAGATTGGTCGGAGCCCAACTTAACTCGATCAAATCACGAAAATCATTCGTCAGAGACTCCGGAATGGATTTTGAGAATTCAACCTGAATGGAAGCTCCAGCATTGATGTAATTGTGCGCCGCCACATCCTTTACAACAAAAGGAAGGACGTCGCCCACCGGAACTTCAGTTTGCTCTTTTGAGCGCAACAAGCCGTCCGCGGTCGGAATGCCACTGGCCACAACCAGCCGCCAGCCCGTTCCGATCGGCAATGAACCATGCGGCGTCACAATGAGAAGGTTGGAAATTTCATTGGTCGGATTTTTCGGGGACGGGTTTTCGCGGTTTTCCGTGGCGGCGTGGTTTAGGGCGGCTGCGGCTTGCTTCCATGTCTGCGGCAAAAGAAAGCTGCCAAACCCATAGCCTGAATAGTTATCTTCCCCCGTTCCCTGTCTGGTGTCAGCGGGTATATGCAACCCCTCAATGCTACGAAAAGAGAGGAACCTTTCGGCGTTAGTAGCGCGAACATTGGCGTTGAAGGCCAGTTTGCACTCCGGTTCCGAAGAGGCATCGGTGGTGGTTTGCTGCGGCCATGATGCAACCACGCCGAAAGGAGGCGTGGCCAATGTCCAGCGCAAGGTTGCATCGGATGGTTGTCCGTCTACCCGCCTTAATCCCGGCGACAGGCTTAGTTCATATCTGGTGTCCAGGGCGAGCGGTTCCGCAGGCGTAAACACTCCGCTGCGCGAACTCAACCAGGTAAACGTTCCCGGGAGTTGCGGTCGGATAACCAGCGGTGAATTCGTGGTTGGAAGACCAATCTGATCCCCCTTGACCATGACTGCTTCAAATCTCAACTCGAAGGTCGTCGCCGGCGTGGGGGTGGCCGAACCCATCACCAATTCGACATGGTTGGAATGATTCCGTTCGCCGCATCCTGCGAGCGCCGCGGCGAACAGGACGAAGGCTAGTCCGGAAAACCGGAGCGGCGAAAAGAGCTTTGGATGCTTAAGCCGTTGAATTATGGAACGATGATCGGGGTGTGCGGGTGAATTTTCAATCCGGCCACGCGAGCGGGTGGCCCCGGAAGAGGATGAGCGATGGGTCATGGCAGTAGTGGTTCATGGTTTATTTGTTTCAGACCACGACGCAGCCAAAAAAACAAGAGACACAATGACTGAGGGATGCGACGGGCCTATTGCATCTTGTTCTGTTGAGGAAGCCAGGACGGGATGCGGACTAACGCTGTCCAAACACTCGTTCGGCCAGCAAGACAATTCATACCACTGTTGATGGACTTGTCCAGCGTTTTGTGGCCAGCTTTCGTTTTTAAGGTCTTCCTGGTCGGAAATCATAGAGTCTTTACCCTGGTTTCATTTTTTTCTTTAAAAGCACCACCCTTGCTTCCATCGGAGGGGCGAAACCTGCAGCGCGCACCATTATTGATCTTCGGCTGGCTGAAGGTTGTTTCACAATCGACTCCCCGCGAGTGACTTTTCTCTGGTCGGCGCCACAGTCAGTCGGTGGGTACGCCCATCTGGCTTGCGCTGAATGCCGGCGATTGGCAACTTTTGATTTATGAAGATCACACCGCTGGCAGGCTCACACCTTCTCCCACTGCTGTTTGTCATGGGGTTGCTTTCGATCGCCGGTTTTGGCTCTGCTTTGGCGGCTGGCACGCCCGGCGCACTGGACGCCGAGGTGAAAGGGTGGACCGACCTCATGCCCGCGGCGGACTTAAAAGGCTGGACCCGCATCGCCATCCCGCCGACGAATGTCTTGGGCCGCGCGCAATGGCATTTGGATACCTCGCGCCAGGTGCTGGTTTGCGACGGCGATGGCGGCCATGAAATGCTTCGCTTCGACCGGCAGTTGACGAACTGCATCTTTCATGTCGAATGCCGGTTTGTTCCCCTGGCCGGGAAGAAGCATTATTACAACAGCGGTGTTTTCATCCGCAACTCCGCCGACGGCACGATCTGGCATCAATGCCAGCTGACCATGGACGGCGGGTATCTCTTCGGCAACACACCGGTCAAAGGGCAGCCGCAGTCATTCATGGCCCAGGCGGAAGATCGCTGCATGAAACCGGTCGGCGAGTGGAACCTCGTGGAGGTCACGGCCAGCAACCGGACCTTGACGGTTTGGTCCAACGGTTTGGTGATAAGCGAGTTTAACAGTTGTGAAGTGCCCGCCGGCTACATCGCTTTGGAATCCGAAGGCTACGCTATCGAGTTTAGGAATTTGAAGTTGAAAATACTGCCGTAACCGGGGCCGCTTCGATCCACGAGACAACGCCATCGTGTCCTGACGGCCCGGTCGTCCGTTGTTCATCTTTCTTCTCTGTCGCGCTGAAAAGGCGTAGAGTCCACGTCCTGTGGCTGCGACCCTATATGACCTGATACCGCGCGATGAGAAGCCCGGCAACGACTTGCTGCTGGGACGGTTTCTCGACTATGCGGCCGGCCGGCGGCTCCAGCTTTATCCGGCGCAGGAATCCGCCATCCTGGAATTGTTCGATGACAAGAACGTCATCCTCAACACGCCGACAGGTTCCGGCAAATCGCTGGTGGCGGCAGCGCTGCACTTTCAGGCCATCGCCCGGGGCCGGCGCTCGATTTATACCTGTCCGATCAAGGCGCTGGTGAACGAGAAGTTCATGGCGCTGTGCCGCGAGTTCGGTCCGGACAACGTCGGGCTTAGCACCGGCGATGCCTCGGTCAACCGCGACGCGCCGATCCTCTGCTGCACGGCGGAAATCCTCGCGAACATCGCCCTGCGGGAAGGCGATCAGGCCGGCGTGCGGGAGGTCGTCATGGACGAATTCCATTACTATGCCGACCGCGAGCGCGGCGGGGCGTGGCAGGTGCCGCTGCTGACGCTGCCGCAGGCGCGCTTCCTCCTGATGTCCGCCACGCTCGGCGACACGACGTTCTTTGAAGCGGAACTCACGCGGCTCACGGGGCGTCCGACCGTTGCGGTCACCTCCACGGACCGGCCCGTGCCGCTGGAATTTGCGTATTCGGAACTGCCCCTGGCCAAGACGCTTGAAAGTCTCGCCGCCGAGGGCAAGGCGCCGGTCTATGTCGTCCACTTCACCCAGCTTGAAGCGGCCCAGAGCGCGCAGGATTTCACCAGCCTCAACGTCTGCACGCGGGACGAAAAGGCGGCCATCGCCCATACGCTCGAAGGGTTCAAGTTCACCAGCCCCTACGGCCCGGAGATCAAGAAGTGGCTGCGCCATGGCATCGGCCTGCATCACGCCGGGCTGCTGCCGAAGTATCGCGTGCTGGTGGAGCAGCTGGCCCAGCAGGGTTTGCTCAAGGTCATCTGCGGCACGGACACGCTGGGGGTGGGCATCAATGTGCCCATCCGCACGGTGCTGTTCACGCGGCTGTGCAAGTTCGACGGGCAGAAGACCGGCATCCTGAGCGCGCGGGATTTTCACCAGATCAGCGGCCGCGCGGGGCGGAAGGGATTCGATGACCGGGGCTGGGTGGTGGCGCAGGCGCCGGAGCATGTGATTGAAAATCTCAAGCTCGCGGAAAAGTCGGCGCGCGACGGCAAGAAAACCGTGAAGCGCCAGCCGCCGGAGAAAAACTTCGTCAACTGGGACAAGAACACCTTTGTCCGCTTGATGGCCGCCCCGCCGGAACGGCTGGCCTCCCGTTTTCAGGTCACGCACGCGATGCTGCTGAACGTGCTCAGCCGCCAGGGCGATGGCTGCACCGCGATGCGGCGGCTGATCCGGGATTGCCACGAAACGCCCAAGGCCAAAAAGGCCCACGCGCAGCGCGCCTGGCAATTGTTCCGCTCGCTGCTGGAGCGGAAAATCGTGGAGTTTATCCCCCGCACGGAAGCCGGCGCGCAGTTCCGGGTGAACATCGAGTTGCAGGATGATTTCTCCATGGACCAGGTGCTGTCGCTCTATCTGCTGGAAACAATTCCGCTGGTGGATCCGCAGGCGCCGGATTACGCGCTCGTGCTGCTCACGCTGGTCGAATCCATTCTGGAAGACCCGGCCATCATCCTCCGCAAGCAGCTCGACCAGGTGAAGGACCGGAAGATGGCCGAGATGAAAATGGAGGGCGTCGAATATGACCAGCGGATGGAGGAGCTCGAAAAACTCGAATACCCCAAGCCGAACCGCGAGTTTGTTTATTCCACCTTCAACGACTTTGCCGCGCGGCATCCGTGGGTGGGCCAGGAAAACATCCATCCGAAATCCATCGTGCGGGAGATGTTCGAGGAGTTCCGGTCGTTTGCCGACTACATCAAGCTTTACGAATTGCAGCGCGCCGAGGGCGTGTTGTTGCGCCATCTGAACAGCGTCTTCAAAGTCCTCGCGCAAACCGTCCCCGACGCCGCCAAGAACGATCAGGTGCGCGAAATGGAACTTTATCTCGGCACGATGATCCGGCAGGTGGACTCGAGCCTGCTGGATGAATGGGAGAAGATGCGGGACCCGAATTATCAGCGCGCCGAAGCCGCGGAAGTCCGGCCGCCGGGCGCCGAGGCCGCCGACCAGGACATCACCCGGGATGTGAAGGCGTTCACCGCCGCCCTGCGCAACCGGATTTTCAATTTCCTGCGCGGCCTGGTGGTGGCCGATTACGAGACCGCCGTCACCCATTTGAATTCCCCGCTGGATGCCGACGGCTCACCCTGGACCGCCGACCGGCTGGATAAAATCATGGAAGCTTACGAAGCCGAGCACCAGCGGCTCTGCCTCGATCCGAATGCCCGCAACGCCCGCCACATCTACGTGCTGCCCGCCGCCGACAAGCTGTCCTGGCGCATCCAACAAATGCTCGTGGACCCCGCGGAACACAATGACTGGGTGGCTGAATTCGACGTGGACCTCGGCGAATCGCGCAAGCTGGGCGAACCCTGCCTGCGGCTGCGGCGCATCGGCAGCCTGACCTGAACGGGCCGCCGGCTCCGTGCCATGGGCCGGCCGCGGGCTCCCGCCCCGCGCCGATTTAGGTTGCCAGCCGCCGCGGATATTTTTACAACGGGTTCCGACACGCTTATGGCCACCCTTGTATTCGACATCGAAACCTCCGCGCAGCCGATAGACAACTTCGACGAAGCGCAGCAGGAATACCTCTTCCGCGAAACCGAGAAGCTTGACGACGCCCTCGCCAAGCAGGCCAAGCGCGAGGAGATCACGCGGTTCATGAGCCTGTGGCCGTTCACCTCGCAGGTCGTCTGCATCGCCATGCTCAATGCCGAGACCCAGCGCGGCCAGTCCATCTACATCGCCGATGATTTTGAGGACGACGGCGGCGACGCCGGGCTGGTGGAGTTTGTGCCCGTGGCCGACGAGACCGAGCTGCTCACCGCCTTCTGGGATGTGGCCAAGCATTACGACAGCGTCGTCACCTTCAACGGCCGCGGCTTCGACGTGCCGTTCATCTACCTGCGCTCCGCGCTGCTCAACGTGCCGATCTCCAAAAAGAACTGGCTCGGCTACCGCTACGCCACCGAGCCGCACTGCGACCTGGCCGAGCAACTGACTTTTTACAGCGTGAGCGGGCGCGACGGCGCGGCGCGGCGGTTCAACCTGGATTTTTACTGCAAAGCCTTCGGCATTGAATCGCCCAAGAGCGCGGGCGTGACCGGCATGGACGTGAAGGATTTGATGGAAGCGGGCAAATACCGGGAGATCGCCGAATACTGCCTGCGCGACGTCCGCGCCACCGTGGAGCTATACAAAATCTGGAAGGAACGCCTGGCGGGGATAAAGTGAACAATAGGACTTGCAAGCTTTTTGCTAAAGCGTAATGTTCCAAATTATTGGGTGCAGACTTTGAAATATTAATTATGAAAACTGCAAAACGGTTCGTCATTCTTCTAACTGCGTTTTTAACAACAAACTCAATTTTTGCCTTTTACTCTCCTGAAAAGGGCGTGTGGCTTACACGTGATCCTATCAATGATCCGGGGAAACAAGTCCTTCACACGGTGCAAACAACTACTTTGACTAACAAAGTTTCTTTGTTCTCGCTAAGTCAGCCCGCGCTAGCAAGAAATGCCATTCATGAGCTTGGTTCAAAACCCCAAATGAAAGAAGAAAGCAATCCGTATGAATTTGTTGGGAACAATTCTGTTTGTTTAATTGATGCCTTTGGGAATTGTATTTGCATGTTCAAAGGGCACGATGGAATGTTGACTGTGGATGTAAGTTGCAAGGGGGTTTTATCAATATGGGTTATTGACGAACATTCTGCGCCGGCTAGCGGAGCAGTCGCTGGAACTACTGTTCTTGCTGACGGGTTCGTAATGGGCGGCATAACATATAAAATTGACGGAAGCACTTGTGTGACGATTTCCTGCTCCGGCGGCACGGTTAATGTAACATCTTGCGTTAATTGTATCGCCGCAATGATGGGAAAGAAGGATCCGTATCCCGTCACGATCGGCGCGTTTGGTGGGTCTCCTAAAGAGCCAACGCCCGGTTCGCCTCCTCCTGTCGCAAAATAATCAATTGTCAATGAAAGCGAAGCGAACTGTCGGGACAGTCGTTGTTATCGTTGGCACTTGGATGGGCTTTTGGTTCTACAACATCGGAAGAACCATGCGCGAAAGCGTGAATTTTGATGTTAGTGCAATTTTTTGCGGATTAATGCTCGTTGTGCTTTTTTCTATGATTCCTGTCATGTCACTTTTCATTCTGAAAAGTATTTTCCCCTCACAGACAAAATGGTCACTGTTTTCACTATTAATCCTGTTTTCAGTGTCATTGGGATCAGGCAGCTTGCTGTCAGAAGCGATGTTGTTAAGGGATGAAGCTCGTTTTGCTGCCGAGGTAATGAGGGCCAATCCTCAATCCATATATAGCCGTCCTCGTGCTTGGCCTAATCAAAACTGTGACCTGGTTTTTATCCCAGGCAAAGGAATTCATAGCACCGATTAAATTGAACGCGATGTCTGCCAGTCCCATCCTGAAAGCAGCTGTGCGCCGTTTTGGAACATCGCGGCGGGCCAAGACGTCAGCCCGGAGGGCTGTGGGAAATTAGCCGGGGATACCATCCCCGGTGACGTCATTGCAAAAATAATGCGCCCCGGCGGGGCGCAGGAACACAAAACATAAATTGTCTTCGACCCATTTGAGCCTGCATGTGCATGTGGTGTTTGGCACCAAACACCAACGGCCGTTCATGGCAACGGCATGGCGTCCACGACTCCATGCCTATTTGGGCGGCGCTGCAAAAATCCTCGAAGTCGTGCCGGAGGCCATCGGTGGCGTGGCGGATCATGTTCATCTGCTATTGGGGCTGAAGGCGACGCATTGTTTATCCGACGTGATGCGCGATTTGAAGCGGGTTTCCTCGGCTTGGGTGCATGAGACGATTGGCGAGCGCGATTTCCAGTGGCAGGACGGTTATGGGACCTTCACGGTGAGCGTTTCCATGGTGGGAACGGTTCGTCATTACATCGCCAAGCAAGAGGAACATCATCGGAAAAAGACGTTTCAGGATGAATATGTAGAATTGCTCAAACACCACGGGGTGGAATACGACGAAAAATATCTTTGGTGATTTCCGCCGCCCCGGCCGGGGCGGTTTAATTTTTTTGCGCGAAGACCGGGGGCGTTGCCCCCGGCTAATTTCCAGCAGCCCTCCGGGCTGAAAGAGTGCCGGGTGGCTCATTTGCCCTCCGGCGGCATTCATTTGCCGGTTAGGGGCATCCATATCCCGCCGCGGGGCATTCATTTGCCGCGGCGGGGCATATTTATCCCGCTGACCGGCATTCATACCCCGCTGAACGGGGTTCATATCCCGCCGGTCGGGATTAATATCCCGGGCGGGGGCATCCGTATCGCGGCGGACGGGATATATTTGCCGGAAAAGGGCATAAAAATGCCGCTCGGGGGCGTTCATTTCCCGCCGAACGGCAATTGAAGGGTCGGAGTGCCATATTTAATGGACACTTTACGGGGTCGGCGTCGTGGGGGTGGTGGTTTTGGGGAGGCGCGGCTTGGCGAAATGGCTTTTCATGTAGTTGACGTAGGGGTCGTAGGCGCCGGTGCGGTTGTTGGCCTTGGCAAAGGCGTAAACGTCCAGGATGGCCAGCAACAGGTCGCTGCGCAGGGCCAGCTGGGTGTCTTGGATGAGCTGGTTGTTTTGGGCGGAGGCCATGGCCACGGTTTCCAGCGGGTTGAAGAGGGTGCCGTCCTTCTGGAATTCGGGGATGCTGAAGGTGGCGGGCAGCGCCTCGGGGAACTGGCTGACAAACAGCAGGGTTTGGGTGAGGACCTCGCCGCTTTTGTCGCCGATGTGCGGCAGATGCGCGCGCTCGTCGTCGGGGAGGTTGATGAGGAAGGGAATGTTCGTCCGGATCGTGGCGTAGGCCGCGAGGATGGTGGTTAACGCTTGCGCCGAGAGTTCGGCGCTGACTTTGTTTTGTGTGCTCATTGATTTTTTTTGTGCTGCGATGGCCGCAACGACTTCTTCTAATGTCCCGTTCCATCTCAAGCCCGGCATCCCGAATCTAAGCGGGGTGCCGTCCGGCAACTTCATTCCCCAGCAAAGCGGCGTGGCCATGTGTGTTATTTATTTATGGTTGGCTGACTGGTCCCCCCCTTGGGAATAGCTAAGGTCTACACCCGCACGAAAATAGGGCAACGGGCGGCGTTGTCATTTACCAACCCTATTTTGTGGTGGCGCGGCGGGCCCAAACCGCATTCTGAAATGCCCGGCCGGTTTTCGCGGTCTTGCAAGGACGGGTTAATATTGGCAACCATTCGTCAACGCACACCGTCCATATTCATCATGAAGCCCCACCCCGTTAACCGGTTTTTGCTCCTCGTATTCTGCTCATGGCTGTCTGCCTGTCTTCCCCTGCCGGCGCAACAGGCGCCGGTGGTGGCGCCCGTGGAGAGCGCCCAAACGGTGGCGGAGAAAAACATCCATCCCCGGCCCGCGCAGGGCGAATCTCCGGCCGAAGATTGGACGCTCAAGCAGGCTTGGAATCACGAGTCCAACCTGGCGCAGACGGGGCATCTCATCAGTCCGGCGGGCGCATCCATCCGGGTGAAGGGGCGCGTGATGAGCCTGGCGCTGGCCCGGGGCGGGCGGTTTCTCGTGGCCAAGACGGGCAACGTGCTGGCGATTGTGGACGCGGACAATTTCAAGGTCATCAAGCAATATCCTTTTCCGGAGGAGCAGGACGGAGGCTCGATGCATGGCCTGGCGGTCAGCGCCGATGGCGGCACGGTTTACTTCACGGGCCGGGACCGAAATCTTTATTCCGGCACGATTGACGATGCCGGCGCGCTGGTCTTTGGCCCAACCGTGGATCTCGCCGGGGACGGGAAGCTTGCCCCGAATCCGCTCGGCATCGCGCTGACTCCGGACGGCAAGTGCGCGGTGGTGGCGCTCGCGGTGGCCAATCAGGTGGCCGTGGTGGATCTCGCCACCCACAAAGTCAGCGCGAAGATTCCGGTGGGTGTCTGCCCGTATGGCGTGGCGGTGAGCGCGGATGGCCAGACGGCGTTCGTCAGCAACTTCGGCGGCAGCCGCGCCCGCAAGGGGGACCGGACGGAGATTTCCGCCGGCACGGAGGTGGCGGTGGATGCGCGGTCGGTCGCCTTGCGCGGGACCGTTTCGGTCATTGATTTGAAGCGTAGGAAAGTGGTCGCGGAAATCGTGACGGACATCCATCCGGAGGCGTTGACCCTTTCACCGGACGGCAAGCGGCTGTATGTGGTGGCTGCCAGCGGCGATGGCATTGCCGTGATCGATGTCGCCCGGCGCAAACTGGTCGCGCAGCTCGACACCAAGCCGCAGGCGGATTTGCCCTACGGCAGCCTGACGACGGGCGTGGCCACCAGCGCCGACGGGAAAATATTGTTCGCCGCCAACGCCGGCAACAACGCCATCGCGCTCCTCAACCCGGCGCGGCCAACAGATCCGCCGTATGGCTTCATCCCGGCGGGCGGCTTCCCGGGGTCGCTGGCCGTTCGCGGCAACGAATTGTTCATCGGCAATGTGCTCGGGTATTATGGCGATTTGCAGAAGGTCGCCCTGCCGGCGAACGCGGGGGAACTGGGGAAGATGACCGCCGTTGCCCGCCAGGGTTTTCACCTGGCTGAAATGATCCGCGCGCAAGCCCGGGCGCAGTCCGGCGTCCTACCGAAGCCGGTGCCGGATAATCCGGGCGAACCGTCGCTCATCAAGCATGTGGTTTACGTCATCAAGGAGAACAAGAAGTTCGATCAGGTGCTCGGGGACATCGGCCGCGGCAACTGCGAGCCCCGGTTCTGCGAATTTCCCCGGACGACCACGCCGAACACCCATGCGCTGGCCGACCAGTTTGTTTTGCTGGATAATTATTATTGCAACGGCGTGTTGTCGTGCGACGGGCATCAGTGGGCGGTTCAGGGGTTGACCTCGCCCATCCGCGAAAAAGACTGGAGCAACAAACACATCACCTACGGTTTCGGCGTGGATCCGCTCTGCTATGCGGGCTGCGGCTTCATCTGGGATCATCTGCTGCGGCAGGGCATCTCGTTCCGGAACTTCGGCGAATTCAATCACCCGCTGGTGGACCCGAAAGTGAAATGGCCGGAGAACTATCGCGCTTGGAAAGACCGGACGGGCGGGATCCAGTTCACCCCGAACTGCAAAATCGAAACCTTGCGCCGCTACAGCGACCCGCGCTATCCGGGCTGGGACATGGAGATACCCGACCAGGTTCGGGCGGATGCTTTCGTGGCCGCGCTGGCTGAATTTGAGCAAGCCCGGCAGATGCCGGAGTTTGTCGTTGTTTACCTGCCCAACGATCACACCCAGCACGGCGCGAAAGGCTCGCCCACGCCCCGCGCGTATGTCGCCGACAATGATCTTGCCACCGGGCGGATCGTTGAAGCCCTATCGAAAAGTTCGTTTTGGAAAGACATGGCGGTGTTCGTGAACGAGGACGATCCGCAAACGGGCAACGACCATGTGGACGGTCACCGCTCGTTCTGTCTGCTGGCGGGTCCGTATGTGAAACGCGGCGGGACGGTCATCAGCCGGTTCTACAACCAGGATTCCGTGCTGCACACCATCTGCCGCATCTTCGGCGTGCCGCCGATGAATCAATTGGTGGCCATGGCGCCGGTGATGGCGGAATGTTTTCAGGACTCTCCCGATCTCGCGCCGTATGCCTGCGTGCCACCGTCCGTCCCGATTGACGAATTGAATCCCGACCCCCGGAAGGCCGCCTCAAAGACGCAAGCCCGGCTTGCGCCGCTGACCGAGAAGCTGGATTTCTCCGAGCCGGACCGGATTGACCAGCAGGCGGAACTCTTCAGCCGGTGGGTCTGGTCCACCGTTCGTGGCGATGAACCGTTTCCCAAGGGATACATGGGCGCGCACGGCAAAGGCCTCGCCTCGCTGGGCCTCCGACTCGATCCGGATCTTTTCGCGGAGGAAGATTTATGAACAACCCGAATCAGAATCAAACCGGCAGACTGTTCGTGAACGTCGTGTTTTTCTTTGCCGCCATCATATTCGCGGCCGCGGCGGAATCATCAGAGATCAAAATCAAAGTCAGGCCCGAGATCACCGTTGCCAAACCCGTAAGCCCGCTGCTGCTCGGCGGCTTCATCGAACTGGCTTTTGGCCGCACGGAAAATCTCCTCGCGGAAAAACTGTATGACCGGGGTTTTGAACTGCCGGAAAATTTCACATTCAATCGCGGCTGGTGCACCTTTACCAAGGCGAAGCCGGAACTGGAGGATTGGTGGCATTCGGGATACGAGGAGCATCGCTGGCACTTGCTCCGGAGTACTGACGACCAGTCCTCGGTCTTAAAGCGGCTTGGCGATACCTGGCCGGCTCCGCCGAGCGGAAAGTTTTATGCGGAGGTAAAGAACACCTCAAAAACCGACCCGGTCAGCCTGATGCAGGATGGCATCTGGATTGAAGCCGGTGTGGCGCATGTGTTTTCCGGTCTCTTTTGTGATGGGACATACTTCAGCGCGGAACCCGTCAGTGCCAAACCGGTGGATTTAGAAATTGCACTTCTCCCGGATGGACAGCCGGAAGGCCAGCCCTTGAGTTCTGTCCGCCTCCAGGTGGACGCGACGACGTTTCGACGGTTTTCGGTCATGTTGCCCGCGGTTGCCAAATCCGGTCGCGCAATGCTGGTCATCCGGGTTCCGCCTGGACGGAAAATCGCGTGCGACAATCTTTCGTTGCTGCCCGCAGACAACATTGACGGCGTGCGGCGAGAGGTGGTGGAGGCGTTTCACGCGGTGCCGCAAGCCGTCATCCGGTTTCCCGGCGGTTGTTTCGCCTCCAGTTATCATTGGCAGGATGGAATCGGCGATTTGGACGCCCGGCCGGTGGACTATCATAACTGGTGGGATAATCCACTGATCAACGATTTCGGAACGGTGGAGTTCCTCAAGTTCTGCCGCCATGTCGGGTCGGAGCCGATGCTCTGTGTCCCGGTGATGTTTGGCGATGAGGTGAATGCCGCTGACTGGGTGGCGTTCTGCAACAAGCCCGGACATCGCCTGCAGCCGGGTTCGGGGCTGGCGAAGCCGCTGCCCGTAAAATTCTGGGAGTTGGATAATGAAACGTATCGCCGCATGGATGCCATCACCTATGCCCATCGCTGCGTGACGTTTTCCACCGCCATGAAGCGGGTGGACCCCGGCATCCAGACCATCATGAATTGCTACTGGGTCTATCACAAGAAGCTGAAGGAGATGCTGGAGATCGCCGGTCCCTCCATCAATCTGGTCAACGACCGCGGCGGCACGATTGCGGAGCTAAGGAGTGATCTTGAGGAATTGAAACGCTACAACGCGGCGCATCATAGCCAAATCGGCCTCTGCCACTCGGAATACCGCGCCAACAGCTATGACCTGCCCGTGGGCAAAGCCGTCGCCGGTGACAATGAAGGCCTGAACCAGCCCAAGGCGGAGGACACCAAGGATACCATTCTGGCCAAGGCCAGCCGGTGGTCCTATGGATTGAGCGTGCTGTGCGATTTTCTGGATTACCAGAGTTTCGGCGGCGACTTCCGGTTTGCCAATTTCACGGAATCCACGGATGGCTGGGGCGAGAATTTAATCAACATAGCCAAGACCAGAGTGTATCCCTCGGCGGCGGGAGAGGCCCTGGTCTTCCTACGCCGGCAGCAAATGGCCTGGCCGCTTGCCTTGGACAATACGAGTCTGCCGAAAACGTGCCGGGTTCAAGCGGCATGGGACAAGGACAAAAAGAATTTGATCATCTTCATCCTATACCTGAGCGGAAATCAGCAGACCATGGAACTGGACCTATCCAGCCTGCCGGCAAAACTTGCACCGACAGCCAAGCTTGAAACTGTGTTTGCCGATTCGCCAAGAGTTTTCGTGTCCGAGACGGGACCCGATCCCATCTTGCGGGATTCGTCGGTCGTCCGGGGCGAGCACGGCATCTATAAAATTCCAGGCAAGCCTTGGTCGGCTATTGCGCTGCACATTCCGATTCAATAAGAATCTCACAACTTACACACAACATGGGAAAGCTACCTGCCTGCTGGTTCGCGACCTTGGCGATGAGCGTGACGATGTTACACGGCGGCGTTGACGTTGTGGCCGGTCCGGACATCACCGGAACAAACGATTTCTATGTCAGCAACCGGAAGCCGCTGGAAGCAAGCCGGTTTATTCCATTACCCATAGGTTCAGTGGAGCCCAAGGGCTGGCTGCTGGAAGTTCTGAAACGTCAGCGCGACGGTTTGTGCGGTCATCTGGGCGAAATCAGCATCTGGTTGCAAAAGGATGGTAACGCCTGGTTGAGCCATGACGGCCGGGGTAAATACGGCTGGGAGGAACTGCCATATTGGCTCAAAGGCTACATCCAGCTTGCCTACATTGTCAAAGACCCGAAGATGATCACCGAAAGTCAGGTATGGATTGAGGGAGCGCTGAAAAGCCAGCGAGAGAATGGCGACTTCGGTCCGGACCAGAAATTCAAGGATGGCACGCGTGACTTTTGGGCGAACATGACGATGCTGTTTTGTCTGGAAACATATTACGAGCATTCCCGCGATACGCGCGTGCTGGATTTGATGACACGGTATTTCAAATATCACCTCACTGTGCCGGATCACCAGTTGCTGACGGGTTACTGGCAGAAGATGCGCGGCGGCGACGAGCTTTACAGCATCTACTGGCTTTACAACCGCACGGGTGACGCGTTTCTGTTGGAACTGGCGGACAAAATCCACCGGGCTACCGCCAATTGGGAAATGCCGGGGAATCTTCCGAACTGGCACAATGTGAATATCGCCGAATCTTTCCGCGAACCGGGCACGCATTATCTGCAATCCCACCAGGTCGCCGAGTTGCAGGCCAGCTACGCCGACTACCGGGAAGTTCGCAAACGCTATGGCCAGGTGCCCGGCGGCATGTTTGGCGCCGATGAAAACTGTCGGCCCGGCTATTCTGACCCGCGGCAGGGCATTGAAGCCTGCGGCATGGTGGAACAAATGTTGTCCGACGAATTGCTGATGCAGATGACCGGCGATCCTTTTTGGGCGGACAACTGCGAGAATGTTGCCTTCAATACTTATCCGGCCGCACTGACGCCGGACCTGCGGGCGCTGCGTTATATCACCGCGCCGAACATGGTGGTGAGCGATGCCCTCAATCACGCACCCGGTATTCAAAACAGCGGTCCGTTCCTGTTGATGAATCCGTTCAGCTCCCGCTGCTGCCAGCATAATCATTCGATGGGCTGGCCGTATTTCAACAAACATCTCTGGCTGGCCACGCCGGACAATGGCCTGTGCGCCGCCCTCTACAGCGCGAGCGAGGTGTCAGCGCAGGTGGGCGACGGCAGTCGGATTCGAGTCGAGGAGGCTACGCACTATCCGTTCGCGGGCACGATTAATTTTATACTGCATGCCACGAAATCCGTGACGTTCCCGCTTTATCTGCGCATTCCCGGGTGGAGTAAATCGGCAACCATTTCCGTCAATGGCAGCAAGGTCGACGTCCAGCCGGAAGGCGGGAGATATGTGCGGATTGTCCGCGAATGGAGAAACCACGACCGGGTGACCCTCGAATTGCCCATGAACATATCCCTGCAGCGCTGGGCGGCCAACCATGACAGTGTGAGTGTGAACTGCGGTCCGCTGACCTTCTCGCTGAAAATCGGCGAGCGGATCGCTCGGGTGGATAGTTCCAAGACGGCGATTGGAGATTCCGGCTGGCAACCGGCGGCTGATCCGGCGCAGTGGCCCTCATTTGGCATTTATCCGACGACGGCTTGGAATTTCGGCCTGGTATTGGATGACGCGCATCCGGAACAGTCGTTTACCATCAAAACCCTGCCGTGGCCGAAGGATGATTATCCGTTCACACCCGAAAGCGCGCCGATTCAGATTGTCGCCCGGGGAAAACAAATCCCCGAATGGACTCTGGACCAATACGGTCTGTGCGCCGTCCTTCAAGCCAGCCCAGCCCGGAGCGAACAAACGGTGGAAAAAATAACCTTGATTCCGATGGGCGCAGCCCGGCTGCGGATTTCTGCTTTTCCGACCATCGGCCACGGTCCGGACGCGCGTCGGTGGGTTCTGCCCGCCAGGCCCCAAAAAGCGCTCTACCACGCCAGCGCCTCGCATTGTTTCGCTGGCGACACCGCGGATGCACTAGCTGACGGCCTGGTGCCGGCATCATCCAGGGATCAGACAATCCCCCGTTTTACGTGGTGGGATCACCGGGGTTCGACGGAATGGGTGCAGTTCGATTTTCCGCAACCGAGGGAGGTTTCCGGGGTGGAAGTCTATTGGTTTGACGACACCGGCGTGGGCCGATGCCGCATCCCAAAAACATGGCGCTTGTTTTACAAAGGGGGGAGTGAATGGAAGCCGTTGCCCGGCACTGTGACGGCTACCGCGACCGCTGATCAGTTTAATTTGATGTCATTCCCATCTTTTAAAACCCCAGCCCTCCGGATTGAGGCCGCTCTAAAATCTGGATTTTCCGCCGGCATTCTGGAGTGGCGCGTAAAACCATAGCCAATCAACCTGATAACACCCGAAAGCAAAAACCTGTATTTACGTGCGCTTGGAATGCCGCCCGCCACCGACCTGAACCGACAAACCAAAATGATGAATAATCTTCAAATGAAGCCTGCAATAATATGCAGGATGCCTTTTGTAGCCGTCCTGTTGATTATTGCTTCTACTATCGGTGCTTCAGCGGCGATCATCACGATCACAGAATCCGCGCCGCGGCGCGCGGAGGTGAGTGCTGATAAACACATATTTCTGCAATCACCCGCCGACGGATTGTGGTCGGTGGCGACGA
Source organism: uncultured Verrucomicrobia subdivision 3 bacterium (assembly GCA_903917705.1). Taxonomy (GTDB): domain Bacteria; phylum Verrucomicrobiota; class Verrucomicrobiia; order Limisphaerales; family UBA11358; genus UBA11358. The sequence continues at coordinate 28,538 of CAIXBQ010000015.1, forward strand.
ACTGGGCCGATGGCTGGCCGGCTGGCTGGGTTCACGCCAGTCCGGAGCAGGTCGAACAGGAGGCGGATTGGATCATTGTTTCCGGGCAGATTCAACTTGCCGGCGGGGTGATGAACGTGCGCGATTCCTATCGGCTGGAGAATGGCATCGTGCACGGCATTCGTCGCTGGACTTGGGCCGGCAGGGAAGTTCTGCCGAGATGCACTTTGTCCATTCGCTGGAATGCGCCGGGCGCGGTGAATGCCAGACCGATGATGCCGGGCGTGGTGGTTTACGGCAATCCAGCCGGCGAGAAAACCGGCAATCACGCAGTGACCGTTCATCGCGGTAAGCCGGGTGACAGGACGTTCTTCGAGGAACACCGTTTTTCCGCACCGTGGGAGAGCGTCGAATGGGCGGAGGGAAAAGAATTTCACGCGGTGGCGCTGCACACGTTGCCATCGCCCGCGTATGGCGCGAATCAAAACGACCAGTGGTGGACGCTCGGTCTCACGTCTCTGGCGGACTCCACGGAGTTGGCGACCCTCTCCGGACCGACGGCGGCCAATCATCACAACAGCGTCACCAAGGCGTTGCAGGGCAAGTTCCTTGATTATCCCGACACCTGGCTGAACCTGCTGCCGGGTTCGGTGGTGGAAAAGTCGTTCTATCTTGAAGTTGTTCCCCGGACCGAGCAAGGGAGCGGCTTCCGGCAACCGTTGCGCACCGCGATGCAATTGCATCCGCTCGCCAGCGTGGAAGATTTGCCGGCTTACGGTGACATCATCCGCGAGAAATATCATTTCGCGCTCTCGCGCTTCCGGGATCGCCAGCCGGACGCGGGTTTCGAGATGTATCCCGGTTATGTCAAAGGCACGCATTATGTCATGGGCTGGGCCGGTCAGGCGGAAGGTGGCGCCTACGCGATGCTCGGTCTGGCGAAAAAAATCGGCGACCCGAAGATGATTGATCGCGGCCAGCGCTCGCTGGACTGGCTGACGCAGTCGCCCTTCAATGAAAACGGCTTCCTGCTGAATTACAGCCCGGACAACCACCAATGGCAGGATCAGGATCCGGTTTCGCAGGGGCAGGCGATGGAAACCTTTGCCCGTGCGATCCTCGTCGGCCGGACGATGAAAGGAGTGCAGACCGAACGCTGGGAGCAGTTTTTAAAAAAAGCCTGTTCGCTGCAGGCAAAAAGAATATTGCTGCCGGCCTGGAAGCCGGTCAACACAGCAGAGGCGTTTTTCATCTCGCCGCTATGCAAGGGATTTCGGTTGTTTGGGGACAACGATTTCAAGCGCGCGGCAATCAAGGCCGGTGACTATTACGCCCGGCGCCATCTCGACATGACCGAGCCATATTGGGGTGGAACACTTGACGCCAGCTGCGAGGACAAGGAAGGCGCGTGGGCGGGGTTTCAGGGATTCTTCGCGCTGTATGAACTAACCCGGGAGAAACAATATCTAGCCTGGGCGTCGCACGCGATGGATGTGATGCTGACATATACGGTGCTCTGGGACATTGATTTGCCAGCGGGCCGGCTGCGCGACCACAACTTGAAAACGCGCGGCTGGACGATTGTCTCGGCGCAGAACCAGCACCTCGATGTGTTTGGTGTCCTGTTCACGCCGGAGCTCTGGCGCATGGGCGGGTATCTCGGCCGCGACGATATAAAGCGGCTCGCGGCGGTCATGTATCGCACCTGCGGCCAGATGGTTGATCCCTCCGGCAGCCAGGGTGAGCAGATTCAACACACGAACTTCGCCCAGCATGGCGATATGTCGAACGTGTTTCGCCTGCGCGGCGGCTACAGCGAGAACTGGACGGTCTTCTGGATCACCGCACATTTTCTGAACGCCGCATCGGAGTTCGAGCGCATGGGAGTGGATCTGGACAATGTGGATAAATCTATTGCAAAAGAAAATCAGCCGGAAAATAAAAGGCGGATTCAGAAAGAGTGAATATGCCAAACCAAACTCCGATCTCATTTCAACCAGCTTGGAATATAAAGTCTTCAAAAGTCAATCGGTTCATCTTCACGGACCATGTGAGGATCGGCGATGAGCGTGCCAGTACGATAATTTTCCCGATTCCATGAAAAAAATGACCCATCTCATCCTTGTTGCGCTGCTGTTGTGGCTTCCGGTTTTCCTCCATGCCGCCGATGTCTCCGCCTTGCAAGTGGCACGGGTTATCGTCCATCCTGAAAACCCGGGTGTGGCCATCCCGGCGGACTTCCTTGGGTTCAGCGATGAAAAAAAGATTCTCTCCCGAGGCTGTTTCGAGCCGACGAATATTGTGCTGATCAACTTGTTTCGAAATCTTGGTACGGGAGTGTTGCGAATTGGCGGCCACGCGGTGGAGTCCACCTTTTGGTCTCGCAATGAAACCAACGCCGTTGCCCCGATGACGGACAAGAGGCCGTATGCGATGGAAACTCCGGTAACCATTGGTCCCGTGTCGGTGAATAATCTTTTTGGGTTTACGAAGGAATGCGGCTGGCGCGTGATTTACGGGCTGAACCTGGGCGCCAACCTGCCGGAAATGGCCGCGGATGAAGCGGAATATGCGTCGCAAGTTGGCGGACCGATGGTTATAGCCTTTGAGGTCGGCAATGAGCCAAATCTGTTTCACACGAATGCCAAGAAGGGCATGGATGCCAAGGACCTTAATCTGACCAGCCTGCGTCCCACCGGCTACAGCTATGCCCAATTTCGTGATGAAATCGAGAACTATTACCGGGCGATTTTGGCCAGGGTGCCGCATGCGCCGCTGGCCGGACCAGCAACGACCAAGACCTGCTCATGGGTTCCTGATTTTGTGCATGATTTCAAAAGCCGCGTCATGATGGTCACGTCCCATGGCTATCCGCTCTCCGCGAAGAATGAAGACCCGCAGTCCCCCCGGTTCCCCTCGATTGATAACCTGTTGAGGTCGGATATCCAGGAGGATTGGCTGCCGAAACTCAAGGCGGCGACTTCCGCGGGTCTCCCGTGGCGTCTCGATGAATTCAACAGCGCCTCGGGTGGTGGGAAAACCGGGCTTAGCGATGTATTCGCTTCGGCACTCTGGGGCACCGATTTTATTTTCAAAGTGGCCGAGCAGGGGGGAGCCGGTGTTAATTTTCACGGAGGTTTTAAGCCCGGACACTATGCGCCGATTTTCTTTTTGGATCACGGTTATCATGCGGCTCCCATCTACTACAGCATGTTGTTGTTCCATCAGGCGGCCCAAGGCCGGGTGGTGCCGGCGGAGTGCTGGACGACGGCCAATTTTACCGCCCACGCCGTTCTGGGTGATGACCACAAACTGCGGGTGGTGCTCATCAATAAGGACCTGACGAATTCGGTCACTGCCACCGTTGCCACCGGTTCTTCGAGGAAGATGGCGGAATTGATCAGACTCAGCGCACCTTCGGTCACATCCACGGAAGCTGTGACCCTGGCGGGTAGCCCCGTTGCCAAAGACGGAACGTGGACACCGCGGCCAGGCGAGAAGGTGCCGTGGATGAAAGGAAAATCCGAAGTTTCTTTACCGGCCGCGAGCGTGGCGTTGCTCACTATTGAGTAGGATCAGGCAATATAATCATTACCACCCATGCAAACATGCCTCCTTCGTAACATTTTAGTCATCGCCGCCGCTGCCGTCGCCGGTGCGGCGGCGTCCGCCAGGGATTTTCCGATCCAGCCGGCGCCGTTCGCTGCCGTTCATGTGCGGGACAGTCTCGGTCGACGCGCACGGGGACCGAGGTCGCCGATATCGGTTCGGAAGCGCAAGGAGTGACCGGAATCCTGCGCCATGATGGCTCGCTTGAGGAATTACGGCTTCGTTATTCCGATGGCTGGCAAAAAGTGGAATTCCGCCACGATGCCTTCCGCGGACCGGGTTTCGGCAAATCAATTGTTCTGGAGCCGGAGAGCGGCCAAGCGCTGTCATTCATCGGCGAGACGAACGGAGTTCGCTATCGTTTGATCTATTCGATCATCGACCGCGGTGTCCGCGTAACCGCGACGGTTGAAAATGTCGGCCAGGCCGGATTTGATCCCGACCGTCTGCCGCTGACGCTGGGCATCGATTCCTTTATGAATTCTTACCCCCGCTGGAATGATTTGTTTTTCCCCACTTGTTTCCGCTGCGAACCGACTCATCTCTGGGGATATCTGATTACGCCGCGGGGCAAGATTCTCGGAGTGGCCTCACCGGATCCGGTGGGGTCTTACACCATCGATTATCTGCAGGGGATGTATGCCCACTATATCCACACGGTCAGCCTTGACCTGTTGCAGAAACCACCCGTGCCCGCGCATCATCCCGCCTATCTGCCAATCACTCCGGGCGCCAAACGAAGCTGGACTGTGAACCTGGCGGCGATGGACACACTCGAGGAGGTCAAGCCATGGCTTGCCGCCAGTGCCCAAGCGCCAATGTTTGACCTTTATCGTTATGAGATGGAGCCGGGGCAGCTGGCGGAAATCTTAATTGTTTCGCCTTCAGCGGTGTCCGTGACGATCACCACCCCGGCTGGCATAGTTCGGAATGGTGCGGTTGCGAAGGCCGGGGATAACCGGTACCAAGTCCTCTTTCAGGAAACAGGGGAATATGGCTACTATGAGATTCAAGTCCACAGCGACTCGGGGAAAATCGCCACGGGCAGGTTCTTTGTCCGGCCACCTTGGTCCTGGTATCTAAAGCAGGGTCGCCTGGAAGCCCTCCGCCTGACCCCGCGGGCGGATTTAAATAATGGTTTGGACGGCTATTCCTGTGAAACCTACTATGGTCTGCTGGGTTTCTATCTCGCCGCCAAATATTTTCCCGAGCCGGCCATTGATGTCACCGGGGATCAGATTCTGAACAAGGTGCTCGGCCGGTTGTTCCGTGAAAAAGACGGTCGGCGTTTCAGCGGCAATCCTGAACGGATCACGAACGGGGAATTCATGCTGGGTGTTCTGGTGAAACGTTACGAAGCCACGGGAGATCTGGATTCGTTGGAGAAGGCGAACGAGTTCGCCGAATATTTGCTGTCCCGGCAGACCAAAGCCGGCTTTTACGGTGGTTATGGCATGGCTAATTACAGCGCCGTGCTTTATCCGGCCAAGACCCTCATGGAACTCATGGCCGTCGAAAAACCGCTCGCGGAGAAATCCTCCGAATGGAAGCGGCGCTATGGGCGCCATTACTCCTCGGTCAAACTCGCGATGGATCAGCTCATCTCCCAAGGCCGCGATGTCAAGACCGAGGGTGGCGGTACTTTCGAGGACGGAGCGGTTTCCTGTTCGGCCCTCCAGTTGGCGATGTTTGCACTGCTTCAGGACAATCCGGCGGCGCGCCAACGCTATACCGATGCCGCTCGTCAGTTCATAGCGGATCACGCCTGCCTGACCCGGCTATTGGATACTGATGCCCGTTCCGTTGGTGGGACTGCGCGCTGGTGGGAAGCTTGGAACGATGAAAAGCGGGAAGCACAAATGATGCCCTCGCCACATGGCTGGTCCGGCTGGCGTCTTTACGGGGTTTACTACCTCTACTTGCTGACAGGCGAAGAAAAATATCTCCGTGGGGTTATGAATGCCCTGGGGTCGGGCACACAACTCATGGAATGGCCCTCCGGCAAATTGAACCAAGCGTTTGTCATTGATCCCCATGTTCACAATTACGAACGGGTGCCCGATCCATCCCAGCCGAACCGGGGCCGTCATGAAGAGCGGATTACCTGTGAGGATTACATCAAGACGATTGGCGACTGGTATGGCCGAACCATTGCGGGTGAAGGAACCCTTGATCGCGTCGAGTGGGCTTGGACCGGTGATGGCATCCCCTTCGAGATTTTCAAAGCGATGGAGGAAATCGCTGTTGGCAACGCGTTTGTGATTGAGCGCGCCAATGGAACGATGATCGGATACAACTGCCGGGTCAGCTTCAAGGGCAAGACGGTCGAAGTGACTCCGGCTGAACCTATGATTCAGCGCGTCCATGTCAACCTGAAGTCAGTGCATGCGGTTTGCATCAACTTCGCCACCGGCAAAACGATGTCGTCCGGTAAAATTGGCATGCAGTGGCTGACCGCTCATAGGAAGAATTAATGGGAAGGCCAAATCGTCCGTAAATACCGATTGAGGTGCGCGATGGGTCACACTACAAAATGATATGCAATGACCATGTGTGACAACCGGTCAGTCTTGAATGTTTGACGATCGGCGAGGAATATACGCCTTGGCTGAAGCCGGGCAGCCCATCATGCCGAGCTGGGGCATGACCGCCGCAGAAATGAAAGCCGGCAGCAAGCGGGTGCCGTTAGCCGCCGCTTCAGCGGATGCAAATACTAGCCAGCCTTGAAAGACCGGGTTTTTATCGGCAACATCTCATTCACGCATGCCGTCCATACTCGTCTGTTTCGCCCTGAAAGAAGAAGCTGCGCCGTTTCACAAGATGGCGGCGGGTCGGCCGGGCGTTTTCACTCTCATCGTCGGCATGGGTCGTCAAAATGCTGAAAAGTCGGTGCGCAACTTTTTTGCCTCTGGTTCGCCGGAGCTGGTGTTGACCTGCGGTTTCGCCGGAGGACTGAATCCCGACTTAAAAACCGGCGATGTGGTTTTTGAACTGGCCGGGCCGGCGGCGGATAATCAGGAGTTGACTGCGAGCCTGTCGGCTGCCGGGGCCAGGCCGGCAAAGTTTTTCTGCGCCGATCTCATCGCCACAACCGCGGCTGAAAAGAACGTCTTGCGCGCTAAAACCGGTGCCGACGCGGTGGAGATGGAATCCGGGGCGATTCACGCCGTCTGTGCGGAGCGCGGGATTCCCTGCGCGACTGTGCGCGTGATCTCGGACGCGGCGAATGAGGATTTGCCGCTGGATTTCAATGCGCTTTCCAAAGCCGACCAAAGTCTGGATTTTGGAAAATTATTTCTGGCCATCGCCAAGTCGCCGGGGAAAATAGGGGCGCTGATGGCATTGCAGAAAAAGACGCGCTTTGCCGCCGGAGAGATGGCCGGAGTTTTGGGGCGGATCATCAGCTCCGGCTAGCGCCCGGTTATTGATAATCCACTCGGAGGCGAGCCGCTTAAAAAAGGTTTAACGCTTTGCTCAATTACGGTAAATTCTGAAAGTTCTTTACCCACATTGATCAGAACTCGGTGATTTGGAGCGAAATTGCCGACTTGAAGATGGATGTCTTAATTACAAAATCCGCGGATTGCTGTTTTTGATGGTTTTATGGTTGCCCTCATAGCTCAAATGGATAGAGCGGCGGTTTCCTAAATCTATGCAAGCACTTTTTTTGAATTTTTGTTTTGATTGGTTTTCGTAGTTTACCATTGATTCTATTGACTGAATTCCGTTTCCATCGGCAGTTTTCAAAGTCTGACCTTTTGTTGTTTTTGGTTCTAATTTGTTCTAAAAACTCAATATGGTATCAGATGCGGTATCAGATTTGAGGCTCGGAATTCGGTGGAAATTTGGCTGGAAAAAGTGGTGCTCCCGCCCGGAATCGAACCGGGATTTGCCATTTAGGAAACGGCCGCTCTGATCCATTTGAGCTACGGGAGCACAAATTTTGACCAGCATACTCGCCCGCGATTTTTTTCCAAGTCACATCGTTGCGAAGTAAAATGGACGCGAGGTTCGTGACAGGCTAGACTTCTCAAAATGACGTGGCGTGAATTAAGCGATTTTCTGCATTTGCAACGGCGGGCCATTGAACCCAGGCCAGTCGCCGATTTTGCCCGGATTGGAGAAAAAAGGGCGGACACTTTCAAGCGCCTTGAAAAAGCAACCCGTGAATCGCTTGACGAAGCTGTGCGCGAATTTACCAAGACCAAGAATTGGCCCGCGCTTTCAGACAAGCAGGTTACGATGCTATATTTGCGCCTGAGTTACGGTGTTGATTTGGCTATGGCGTTAAGCATCTGCAAAACGGGTCTTTTCCCCACATTGAAAAACCGTGATTCGGAAATGATCCAGTGGTTGCTTAACGAAGCATGGGATTATCCGGGTCAACCACATACGCTTCGCCTATATTCTGAAAAGCGACGCGATTTTGGCAACGACCCGATGCGGAATTAAGAAACTCAAATCCCGCTTTATCAATCTGCTTTTTTTGGTTCCGTTTGTGAAGACGTTTGGAAATTGACGGGCTGAAAAATGTGTTCCCTTGGTGAACTTCCAGAATCGCGTTACACACACTGTCCACGGAGGTTTGTTTGATCAGCTAGCTCAACGCGCCGGAGTTGACCGCCTCTGTAATATACGCTTCTTCACTGTGCGCCGAAAGCATGAGCACTTTGGTGGCGGGAACGATTTTGAGAATCTGGCAAATGGCTTTCCTGGACCCATTGCGGCAGGGTCGAGTTCAACATGAACAATATTTTCAGACTGTTTTTGCGGCGGCACGACGAGGCTGCCGCCAATGATTCAAGCATGCCGTCGGGGAATTCTTTGGACGGCAGAGTGTTCAACTATCCTTCTTGCGATTGTTCGCCATGAAATACAGCAGCGGCACCAGCACGGGAGCGGTGAACATGGAGATCAGACTTCCCGCCATCAGCGCAATCGCCAGGCCCTGAAAAATCGGGTCGGTCAGGATCACCGCCGCTCCCGCCACCACCGCCAGCGCCGTCAGCATGATGGGACGGAACCGGATCATGCCCGCCTCGACCACCGCCTCGGCGAGCGGATGGCCTTCCGCCAGCCGCATTTCGATGAAATCCACGAGGATGATGGAATTGCGCACCACGATGCCCGCGCCCGCCATGAAGCCGATCATGGAAGTCGCGGTGAAGAAGGCATGCAAAATTCCGTGTGCCGGCAGCACGCCAATAAGCGAAAACGGAATCACCACCATGACAATTATCGGTGTGAGAAACGACTTGAACCAGCCGACCATCAAAACGTAAATTAGCACCAGCACGGCGGCGAATGCCAGGCCGAGATCACGGAAGACTTCGATGGTGATGTGCCATTCGCCGTCCCATTTCATCGCGGGTTGCTGGTCCGAAAACGGTAGGACAGCATTAAGGATTTTCAACTTCGTTCCATCCCCGCCGAATTCCCGCGTGTCGAGCTTCGCCAGCGCGTCATTCATTTTCAGAATCGCATACACCGGACTTTCCACCACGCCCGCCACATCGCCGATGACGTAAGTGACCGGCATGAGATTTTTGTGATAGATGCTTTTGTCTATGATGGTGCGTTTGACCGTTACTAACTCGCGCAATGGCACGAGCGGCGCGGAACTTCCGACGGTCGTCGGTTCGGGCAAAGCGTTGGCGTCGCCGGAACGCACCCGCAGCGCCAGTAATTCTTCCGGGTTGCTCCGGCTGGCGAGCGGCAGTTGCAGGACGATATTCACGTCCTCCTTCTCGCTCGGAGCGTGCAGCAAATCCACCGACTCGCCGCCCACGGCAATTTTGAGCGTCTGCGAAATTGTCTCCGCGCTGATGCCGTGCAACGCGGCCTTTTCTTTATCAATCACAAATTCCACTTTCGGCTGGTCGGCCTCAATATACCAATCCGTGTCCACGACGCCGGGCGTGTTGTGGAAAATATCAATCACCTTTTGCGCCACCTTCAACCGGTTTTCCTCGGTCGGGCCATAAATTTCAGCGACCAAAGTTTGCAATACCGGCGGGCCGGGTGGCACTTCGGCCACGGCCACCCGCGCACCGAATTTCGCGGCGATTTCCGCCACGCGCGGACGCACGCGCTTGGCGATGTCATGACTCTGTGCTTTGCGCTCGTTTTTCGGCACGAGGTTGATTTGCAAATCCGCCACGTTCGCGCCGCGCCGCATGAAGTAGTGGCGCACCAGCCCGTTGAAATTGAACGGCGACGCGACACCGGCGTAAATCTCGTAATCCGTCACTTCCGGTTCGGTGCGAACGGTCGCGGCGATTTCACGCGCGGCTTGCGCGGTGCGTTCGAGCGAACTGCCTTCGGGCATATTCAGGATGATTTGAAATTCGCTTTTGTTGTCGAACGGCAGCATTTTCACCTTCACCCAGCCGACACAAACCAGCGCCATGGAGACGAGCAGCAGCACGACCAGCGCGGCGAGAAATTGATAGCGCCGTTTCGCGCTGGCAATCAGCGGTGTCATCAGCCCGCGATACATCCGGCCAAAGAAATTTTCACTGGCCGACTCATGATCCGGCGCGTGACCGTCAGCCGCTTGGATTTTCTTCCGCCATTGCAAAATGCGGATGGCCGCCCAGGGCGTGACGATGAAGGAAATCGCCAGCGAGAAAAACATCGCCGCCGTCGCGCCAATCGGAATCGGCCGCATATATGGCCCCATCAAACCGCCAACAAAAGCCATCGGCAGCACGGCGGCAATCACCGCAAATGTCGCGAGAATGGTCGGGTTGCCGACTTCGCCCACGGCTTCGATGGCGACAACGGCGCGGCTGCGTCCCTTGCTTTCCGGCAGATGAAAATGGCGGACGATATTTTCAACGACGACGATGGCGTCATCCACCAAAATACCGATGGAAAAAATCAGCGCGAACAGCGTGATACGATTCAATGTAAAACCATAGAGATAAAAAACGAGCAGCGTCAGCGCGAGCGTCGCGGGAATCGCCAGCAGCACGATGATGGATTCGCGCCAGCCCAACACGAGCAGAATCAAAAACGACACGCTCACTACCGCGAGGAGCATGTGCCAGAGCAGTTCGTTGGATTTATCCTCCGCTGTCACGCCGTAGTTCCGCGTGATGCTGACCTGGACATCCGCCGGGATGATGTAGCCCTTGAGCGTGTCCACTTTTTTCAAAACCTGACGGGCAACGGAAATGGCATTCGCACCGGGACGCTTGGCGATTGAAATTGTCACAGCCGGTTCATCGGCGGAAACTTTATTCGCCGCACCCAAACCGAAGAAAACATATTGGCTCGGTTCTTCCGCGCCGTCCACGATGTCCGCCACGTCGCGCAGATAAACCGGCTTGCCGGAATACGCGCCCACCACCACGTTACCCACATCGTCGGCGGTCTGCAAAAACGCGCCGGTTTCCACGATGATTTCATGGTTGTCGCTTGTCAGGTTGCCGGCGGAATACTGCTTGTTCGCCTGTTGCAGCATCGGCACGAGGCCGGCGGGCGAAAGATTGCGCGATGCCAGTCGCACCGGATCGAGCAGCACGCGCACCTGCCGTTGCGCGCCGCCGATGATGGTTGTCTCAGCCACCAGCGGCACTTGCTTGATGGCATCATCCACCTGCGCGGCCAGCCGCCGCAGCGTGAGGTGATCGTAATGCGGACTGTGAATAGTCAGTGCAAGGATTGGCACGTCGTCAATGGTTCGTGCCTTGATGAGCGGCATGGAAACTCCATGCGGGATGCGGTCGAAATTTTGCTGCAACTTCTGGTTCAACTTCACCAGGCTGCTTTCCATGTTTTCACCGACCTTGAACCGCACGATGACCGTCGCCTGGCCTTCGCTGGAGGTGGAGTAGATGTATTCCACGCCGGGAATTTCCCAGAGCAGCTTTTCCATCGGGCGCGTGGCGCGCTCTTCAACTTCCTTGGCGTGAAATCCTGGCATGGAAACCAGCACGTCCACCATCGGCACTTTGATCTGTGGTTCTTCCTCGCGCGGCAACATCACCACGGCGAACACGCCGAGCAGCAGCGACGCGATGACAATCAGCAGCGTCAGCTTGGAATCTATGAATGACTGCGCAATGCGACCGGCAATGCCCAAATGCGCGCCCGTTGGATTGTCTTGGTTGGCTTTCACGGTTTGATCGTCACAGGTTGTCCATCAACCAAGTCCGAAGTATTTTCGATTACGACTTGCTCGCCAGAATTCAGTCCCGAAACCAATTCAACTTCGTGACCAACGCGGCTTCCGGTTTTGACGAGGCGCATTTGCGCGTGATTGCCAACGACAACGAAAACCAATTCCATCTGCCCGCGCAAAATTACGGCGGCAACGGGAACGCGAATCGCACTCGCTTCGCCGACCGGGACCGAGACTCGACCGAACTGCCCGGAACGCAAACCCGTTGCACCCGGCAAATCCAGTTTCACCAGATAGGTGCGGCTGTTCGGATCAGCCGTCGGCGACATTTCAGCAACCATGCCTTCAATTTCGGTGGCGACTGCGGCGATACGCACGGCGAGTTTGTCGCCAAGTTTCACATTGACGACCAATGCTTCCGGCACATCCGCTTCGAGTCGAAGTGTGTCGGGATTTTCCATTTGCAACAGTGGCTTGCCCGGCGCGGCGAGATCGCCCACGTCGGTGATTTTGCGTGTGATGACGCCGTCGAATGGCGCGAGGACTTCACAGTAACTCATCATCGTTTTCGCTTCCGCCGCCGCCGCTTTGGCCATGCGATAACGGGCATCGGCGGCATCATATTCCGACCGAGTGGAAGCCTGTTGCCCAAATAACGTGGAGATGCGTTTCCAGTCCTGCTCCGCCTGCGCCAGCGCGGCGTTGGCTTGATCTAGGCGCGACGAAATTTCGGCGGCATCGAGATGGACTAGCAGATCACCGACCTTCACCGTCTGGCCGGGAACCACCAGCATTTTATCAATGCGTCCGCTGACTTTGGCCTCGATGGTGGCGCTCAATTTCGGGCGCACCGTGCCGACTACTTCTTCCGTGGCCGCGCGCGACTTGCGCTCGACGGTCTGCGCACGAACCTGCGCCGTTGGCAGACTGGAGGAATTGTCGCCGGAATTTTCCGGCTTCGCGCCGCAGCCGGTAAGGCACATCGCCGAGGCGAGGCAAGTCACCGCTGCGATGACAAAAGATAAGCGGGGAATTTGCATCAATCGTTTCATATCATTTAGCGGTCGGTTGGGCGTCAAGTTGGGGCAAAGCGAGAGCTTTTCGCAGTGCGGCCACGGCAATGCGCTGGTCGGACTCGGACTCGGCGCGACGCACGCGGGCGGCGACCAGCGCGGATTCGGCATCAATCAACTGCGTCGAAATGGCCAGCCCTTGTTCAAACCGGGCGCGCGTTAGCTTCGCGCTTTCCTCTGCCTGTTCGACGGATTTTTCGGTGACGGCCAGACGTTCGTTGGCCGCTTGCAGGTTAAGTCTGGCCTGTTCCACTTCAAAGTTGAGGGCCAGCCGCAGTTTGCGTTTCTCCTCGCTGGCAGATTCTAAATTGGCTTTGGCTTCGCGCGTCTTGGCGCGACTGGAAAAACCATCCCACAAATCCCATTGCAACATCACACCAGCGGAATAGCTATTCCCATCGCCACCCGTGACCCAGCCGTAATCATGATCCAGACTGCCAAAGGCGCTGACGCGCGGCTGATAACCGCTTTTCGCGCCTTTGATTTCGGCTCGCGCCGCGCGCTCCCGTTCGCTGGCAGCGGCCAGTTCGGGACGATGCGAAAAATCACCACCGATTGGCACCGGTGCCACCGGTGCAACTTCAACGACCGAAAAATCCTCCGACTCGATGCCAAGTAAGTTGCGCAGCGTCAATATCGCCAGCGTGTTGGCATTGCGGGCACGCACGAGATCCTCGCGCGCCTGTGTCAGCCGCACTTCAATGTCAAGTTCATCGGACTTCAGCAGCGTGCCACCATCGAGACGTTTCTTGGCAGCGGCCTGATTGCCCTCAAAAGCAGTTACTGCCGCTTCGGTGGCATTGATAAATTGTCTGGTCTTCAGAATGGTTTGAAACGCGCGCACCACCTCAAACCCCAGTTCATTGCGGACGGCAGCGCTGGTTTGTTTCGCGGCTTCCGTGTTGGCTTTGGCCGCTTCGCGTCCGGCCATGATTTTGCCGCCGGCATAAAGCGGCACTGTGACCAAACCGCGCACGTTCAGGTCATCCACATCGGGAACGTTATTAAAATTAAGCGACGAGTTATAGGCGCGCTGGTTGAGGATGCTGCCAAACACCATCATCGGATTATCCGTGCGGGTGTAGCTGGACTGAAATTGGAGGTGCGGCCAGAACGCGGAGTCCGCTTGCTCCAATCCGGCTTGCGCAGCCATGATTCGCTGCTGCGCGATACGCGCGTCTGGATTATGCGACAGCGCGTAATCCAGGGCACGCTCCAGCGTCCACGGTTCGGCGGCACCGGCGGCCAGCGAACATAGCAGCGACAAAGCCAGAAATCCCGGTAGCTTTTTCATTTGGTGCAGCAAGATTCTCCCGATTTTACGGTTTCACAGCAAGACCCGCCGACGCCCATTTTCTTCAACACGATTTCCAGTGGGCAGAAATTCGTGAATGACGATTGCAACAGGTTGAAGCCGACGAACGCGGTGAACCAGAGCCAGTTCGGGCTGTGGTAATGCGCGAGCAGCAGGCTGATGAGGATAAATGTGCCGGCAAACCGGCGGATGATCATGTGCATTTTCATACGCCCATACTGAGCCGCCAGCCGCCAAAAAGTTACAAATCAATCACAATTGAGGTTTGCTCCCCAACCGTCAGTCTTTTGATGCCCCGGTTATGAAAGCCGCACGATCCCGGCTCGATAATAAGCATTCAATGCCAGTTGAAAAGCCACGGCCACCAGTCCGGCCACAAAGCCGTAGGCGCACGTTTTGAGAATCGTGCGCGGTCGTTCTGGAAGTTTGGCCAGCCACTCAACCAAAATTTTCACCCCCATGATGCAAAGAAACACGCCGGGTGAAAAGTTTCAACCACCGGTCTCGTTTTCCACGCTTCCGTCAGCAGGTTTGCAACTTGCCCTATTTGATTTCAAAGATAAGCTGGACGCTCGTTTTTCCAACTTTTATGGCCAGATTAAAAAAAAACAATGATACCGAGGCGGTGAATGCTTTCCGATTCAGCCTCACCGGTTTGCTCCTCTTCAGCCTCGTGCTCATTGCCGGCACGGGGTTGGTTGCCAGCCGTTTTTTTGACGCCAAATCCAAATCTTATTCGTTTGCCAAAAACGATGTCCCTGACCCGGACGCACAGGACAATAATATGTTCACCCGCAAAGGGCCGTGGGGAGAATTGCTCACGCAAAACATCAAGCTGGAGCGGCCGGCGGAATATATTGCACTGGATGAAAAAACTCCCGAGCCGGAGACTTGGACATTCAACGGGATGACCTTGGACCAGGTCAGAATCTTGCTCACGGCCAATGGCTTGTCCAAGGATGATGTTGCGGCACAGTTGACGCCCAATCGCCTCAATGCGATCGGCAGCAACCTGGTATTCACTCCCGACGAAGGTTTTCTGCTCTCGTTGAAAACCGAAACCCGGCAGAAACTTTACGGCACATTCTATGGTCTGGGCGTCGGCTTGTATTTCGATTATCCGTTTATTTTCCCCAAGGACAGCGCGGAAACGGTTTACACCGACAGCCGCTTGAATACAGACGATGTGACCTTGCTTAAGCAACTGATTTATCCCGCCGCCAATTCCGTCCGGTTATCGGATTACAATTTGCTTCTGCGCCGAATCCCCACGCCGGAGCGGCGCACCATGATGGCCAAGGTCCTTTCCTTGCAGCCCGCCGTGCTGGCCCGCCTTTGCGTCCGGCCCGACAGCGACATTGACAAGATTGCCGCCTATTGGGGTGCCATGGATAACGTCCGCTTCACCGACATGCGCCCGATGCTGGAAGCCTTGAAAGGCTTGCCCCACGGCGGCACGGTCAGCTTGATGTATTTTCTTCCACCCTTTGCGCGCACCCGGCTTTACACCTATCCGCTGCCGTCGCAGCCGGGCGACCCCAAGATGGATTGCCACTGGAGCACATTTAATTTTTCCAGCGTGCAGCCCGACAATCGCTTCAACGATCCGACGTTTGCGGTGGATTACATTCAGAAGAATTTTTACCGGATTGATGCCCCGTCCATCTACGGCGACATCCTGCTGTATGTGAATGACAAAAATGAGATCAAGCATTCCTCGGTTTTCCTCGCCGACGATCTGGCCTTCACCAAATACGGCGATAACTACCGCCAGCCTTGGATGATTGTCCGGATGGCGGATATGCAGACCATGTATCCCGCCTTACGGCCGGTGTTTTATCGCCGGAAGACGGAATGAGGGGGATGTTAAAACTTGCGACCCAAAAGACCCGCATGGTATTTCATTTTGATACAGAAAATGCCCTCAAACGAAAATCCCGTCTTTGTCATCGGTGTTTTCCGTTCCGGCACTTCACTGCTTTGCTCCATCCTGAACCAGAATCCGCAGTTGGCACTGATGTATGAATGCGATGTCTGGAATTTCCCGCGCCCACTCCTGAATAGCCGCTTCAAAAGAAATTGGGCCGAGCGAATCGAGTTTTTCAATCAGGCGCTTTCCCGGCACCGGCTGATTAAACCAAAAGAGACTCGGAAGCTTGATCCAATCCGCACTCCACTCGACTTGTATCGGGCGTTCGGCGCACAGAAGGGTGCTTCCCTCAGTGGCGAGAAATCCCCTTTTTACTGCGACCGTTTGGAACAGCTCCACCGGCAATATCCGTCGGCGTTTTTCATTTTTGTCTGGCGCAACCCGGTGGAGATTTACCGCAGCGTGTTGAAAGCCGGGCAGACCTCCCGTTTTTTTGGCAAGCCCGGCATGTTGAGCCGCATGATTTACCAGCAGGAACAGGCCATTGTTCAGGCAGAACGCATTGAAGCGAAGGGCGCACGGATTTTCCGGTTGGATTATGCCAGCCTGATGGATCAAACCGAAAAAGTATGCCGCGAAATCAGCGCGTTTTTAGGCGTCCCGTATGACGCCCGGATGCTCCAGTTGAATCAGGCGGATTTGTCCGCCATATACAAGGCTCCGCACCACGCCTATCTGCGGCGGGGGGTGATCGAACGGCAGAAATACGCCGAGGAACTGGTGTCGCCTGGCATTGCCCAAAAACTGGAGCGATACCGCCATCGTTGGGAATCGCAACAGGCTAAGTGGCTGAATCCGGCGGCACGCCCAAATCAACCGGTGCCGGGATCCGTGGAGTTTTTCTATCATCATTGCATGGGTCGGGCATTGAGCATTTACGATTCATTGGTGCGGGCCGGGTTTGAATTCTTGCCGCTGGCATGGCTGCGCGTTTACCGGTTGCTTAAAAGCTGGGTGGTCAATCCGCCCTCCGGGGCAGCCGACGAGAGAACTTCCTTGGCCGGGGATTGTCAGCGTCATTGGCTAACGATTCTGGTGGCGGCCATTTTACTTGTTTTGGTCAGCTATATCCATCTCCATGCCAACCCGCATTTGCAGTTCAACCTGCTTTATGCCGTCCCCTGCGTCCTGCTTGCGCTGGTGGTGAATATGCGCTGGGCCAGCCTGTTTGTGCTCGTCAGTTCAATCATCTCACCGATGATTCAATACATTGGCGACAGTGATTATCGTTCCGCATGGGTTTTTGTTTGGAATTTCTTCACCCGGTTCATCCTGCTGGAGATTGTTATTCTCACCATCGGCCGCATCCGGAAGGAATTCTCCGAGGACGGCGACAAGGCCACCTAAACCGCCGCCGCCGAAATACGCTGGTTCAAATTGCAAAATCATTCAGATGGCTCTTTGCCACGCTCAGAATGGAATGATAACATTCATCCACATTGTGTGTAATCGTATTGACATGGTTGCCGCGCTCATGCGAGCGGGGAGCCTCAAAGGGATAATCAATCAATTGCTGGAGTTGGCCGGCCTGGGCGCGTTTGTAAATCCCTTTTGGGTCTCGCGCCATGCAGACATCCAGCGGCGCATCAATGTAAAACCACACCAGCTTGTCGCCCAAAATCTGCGTCACGAGATCGCGCTGGGGATATTCCGGGGCCATCGTGGAAACCACCACATTCAAATCCTGACCAGCCAGCAGTCGGGCGATTTCTGCAATACGGCGA
This sequence comes from uncultured Verrucomicrobia subdivision 3 bacterium, assembly GCA_903917705.1. Taxonomy (GTDB): domain Bacteria; phylum Verrucomicrobiota; class Verrucomicrobiia; order Limisphaerales; family UBA11358; genus UBA11358. Next base: position 46,296 of record CAIXBQ010000015.1, read on the forward strand.
TGATTTTCCAGCCGCGCCTCTGGCCGGAAGCCCAAATCGGAACAGAGCGTCGAGCGCATTTCGTCCCCGTCGCGATAGACCACGGGAATTTTCCGATTTAACAGACCATCGCGGAGTCGCAGCGCCAGCGTGGTTTTGCCGGCACCGGAACGACCGAACAACCAGAATACTTTGGTAAGGGTTTCCATCTACAATTGGGGAGATTGGCGTTTTGTTTCTGATGATTGCGGTTTCTTGGTTGTTTTGTCTTGGAATTTTCCATCCGTTTGGAGTTTCTTAAATTGCTTTGGCCAAAAATATGGCGGGGCGTAACAAATCTTGTCGGCGCGCACTAGGGCGCAGACTTTTGGCAGCCGGTTCTTCGCGCAGAAGTCGGGATTCGAGTAGCGGCAGCCGTGAGTTTGCGTTTCGCTGTCCAGCGGATGCAGCGGCGCGTGAAAGGCGTCGGCGTTTTTCATTCAGCTACGTTGGAATGACATCGCCGCACCGGAATTCCGGGAAGACGATTCAAGAGTGATGTCGCTCGGCATGACGCGGAGTTTGCAACAAGTGAGCGTGCGCAACAAGCGCGAGCATTTACTTTAATGGGAACTGGTCGCAATCAGCACGCCGAGAACCGCGCCGTAAATCATGGTGATGACGGGATGGCTGGTGAGCGGACAGGCACCGGTGGAACAACCCACGAGTTTATACCAGCCGAACCCGATCCCGCCGCCGACAACGACGCCAATGATGATGCGTAATATCATGGCTTTAAGCGGTGACGTTCAAATTTGCCGCTTTCTCCAGCCAGGCTTTGAGTGGGCGTGGGCCGTAAAAGCCCTCGACCTGATCTACCGGCTCACCGTCGCGAAACATCATCATTGTCGGGACGCTGTTGATTTCATATTCGCCACCCAGCGCGGCGGCATCATCAATGTTCAACTTGGCAAATTTCACCTTGCCGGTGAAATCAGCGGCGAATTGTTCGAGCAGCGGCGCAAGCATCTTGCATGGCCCACACCACGGCGCGTAAAAATCCACCAGCACCGGTTCGGTGGCGCGCAGGACTTCGGTTTCAAAATTGGTTTCCGTCAGTTCGATGATGTTTTTCATGGCAAAATCCATCGTTGCTAACTTTACTGAACCGCGAGTGGCGGAAAAGTTACAAACCAATTGCAGACATCTCCGGGCTTCGATCCAATACATCGGGTAAAGGGATGTTTGAAGCGCATGGTCGGCAAGAAGCAAATAATGCGTTTGACAGTATTTAGCATATATGCTAAATACTAGAGAAGCCGATATGACTGCCACCACCCAAGCTAAATACAAAAATCAAGCCCGCATCATCAAGGCGCTTGCCCATCCGACGCGCCTGTTCATTGTGGATGAGTTGTCGCGCGGCGAACGCTGCGTGTGCGAACTCACGGACATGATCGGCGTGGAGATGCCGACGGTATCGCGTCATTTGGGAGTGCTTAAAGGTGCGGGCATTCTGGAGACTGAAAAGCGCGGCTTGCAGGTATTTTACCGGCTGCGTGTCCCCTGTGTGCTGAATTTTTTCAAATGCGTTGAAGCAGTGCAACGCGACGATGGCAAGCCTGCCAGACGAACCGCTGCACCCAAAATGGGCTGCGCCTTATGAATGGTGTCAAAGACATGGCGGCTCCCGTTGGCGTCTCAAAATCCGCCGATCCGCGCAAGGCTGGTTGGCAAAATTATTCACTGCGGGGCATCGTCGTATTGGCCGTCTGGTGGTTGGTTTATCAAAGTCTAGCTCCGCTGGCTGGCTGGTTCACCTATTCCCTGTGCGGGCTGGCGAAGGGTTCGCACCTGGGTGCCACGGTGGAGTTCTTTGTCTATGAATCCCCCAAGGTGCTGATGTTGCTCATGCTGGTCGTGTTCGCTGTCGGCATCGTGCGGTCGTTTTTTACGCCGGAACGGACGCGGCGGATGCTCTCCGGTCGGCGCGAGTCCACCGGCAATGTGCTGGCCGCGCTGTTGGGCATCGTGACGCCGTTCTGTTCATGCTCGGCGGTGCCGCTGTTTATCGGCTTCGTTACGACTGGCGTGCCGTTGGGCGTGACGTTTTCGTTTCTTGTCTCTGCGCCGATGGTGAACGAAGTGGCGCTAGTGCTGCTGTTCGGTTTATTTGGTTGGAAGGTAGCGGGCTTGTATTTATGCACCGGGCTGCTCATCGCGATTATTTCCGGCTGGGTGATCGGGCGACTTCACATGGAGAAGCACGTCGAGGATTGGGTTTATGAAACCAAGACCGGCACCAGTGCCGACGATGAATTATTAAACTGGCCGGCGCGTATTCGGCTCGGCCTGGACGCGGTAAAGGACATCGTCGGGCGCGTATGGCTATACGTTCTGATCGGCATCGCGGTGGGCGCGGGCATTCATGGCTATGTGCCGGAAAACTTCATGGCGTCCATCATGGGAAAAGGCGCGTGGTGGTCAGTGCCGTTGGCGGTGCTCATCGGCGTGCCGATGTATTCCAATGCGGCGGGGATCATCCCCATTGTGCAGGCGTTGCTCGGCAAGGGCGCGGCACTCGGCACAGTGCTGGCGTTTATGATGTCGGTCATCGCGCTGTCGCTGCCCGAAGCCATCATTCTGCGCAAGGTTCTCAAGCCCCGGCTCATCGCCACTTTTTTTGGCGTCGTGGCGTTGGGCATCCTGTTGGTCGGCTATCTTTTTAATCTGCTGATGTAATGACTTAAAGCAGCAATCTGTCACCAATTATGAAACGCATTTCCCTTCGCAAACTTCTACCGTGGCTGGTGGTCGCCGCCATCGTCGTTTTTGCCGTCTATCGTCTCAAATTCAGTCCGACACCGGTAATGACTTACATAATCGCAACGGGCGAAGTGCGCGGCGATGTCATGGGCACAGGCACGCTGGAAGCCCGCGTCAAAACCACCATCAGCCCCCGCATTCAGGAGCGGCTGGCGGAAGTGCTCGTGGATCAGGGCGACGCCGTGAAGTCCGGCCAACTCCTCGCCCGCCTCGATGACGCGGAAACCAAACAGCAAGTCGCCATCGCGGAAGCCACGCTTACTGCCGCTCGCGCCACGGTGGAGCGCGTGCGTTCCGACGAAGCCCGCGCGCAGGCAGTGCTCAAGCAGGCTCAACAAGATCACCAACGTTCGATTGAGTTGCTCGCCGGGAAAATCACTTCGCAGGCCGACTTCGACAAATCCGCCGAAGCGTTGCACGTCGCCGAAGCTGACCTCAAGAGCGCGCAGGCCGCCATCGTGGAAGCCGAGAGCCAGGTGTTCACCGACGAAAAAACTTTGCTTTATCAAAAGGAACATCTCGCGTTCACCGAAATGCGCAGTCCCTATGACGGATTGGTCACGCGCCGCGACCGCGACCCCGGCGGGATTGTCGTGCCGGGATCATCCATCCTGCAACTCGTCGCCACGAATGAAATCTGGGTTTCCGCTTGGGTGGACGAAACCGCGATGACAGGTTTGCAAGCAGGCCAGCCAGCGCGCGTCGTCTTCCGCTCCGAACCCGCGAAGAATTATGCCGGTGAAGTCGCCCGACTCGGTCGCGAAGCCGACCGCGAGACACGCGAATTCTTGGTGGACGTGCGCGTGAAGGAATTGCCGGAGAACTGGACGATAGGCCAGCGCGCCGAGGTGTTCATCGAAGCCGGAAAAAAATCCGGTGTGCTGCTAATGCCTCCACAATTTATTCGCTGGCGTGAAGGTAAAGCTGGCGTGTTCGTCAACGAACACGGTCACGCCCGCTGGCTCGGTGTGACGCTGGGTTTGCGCGGATTGCAGAACGTCGAAGTGACACAGGGGCTTTCCGCCGGCGAACAAATCGTCCGGCCTGTCGAAGGCCAGAAACAACCGCTTACTGACGGTCAACGCATCAAAGTGAAATGAACCTCGCCGTCCGTGACATCCGCCACAACCTTGGCCGGTTTGCGCTGACCACCGTCGGCATCGGCCTGTTGCTGATGATCGTCATGGGCATGGGCGGAATCTATCGCGGCCTGATTTATGAAGCGACGCTGCTCGTGGATCTAGTCGGCGCGGACTTGTGGGTGGTGCAGGGCAGCACGCGCGGGCCGTTCGCCGAGGTCTCGCGCATTCCTGCCAACCTTGAAGACCGCGTCCGCGCCGTGCCGGGTGTGGCGGACGCGCGACATTTTGTCTCGCACACCATTCAACGTGAGCATCGCGGCCTGCCGTTGCGCATGGTGGTGCAAGGACTCTCATGGCCCGAAGACAAAGGCGATTGGTTGACGCTGATGGCGGGTCGCGCGTTGCGTCAGGCTCACTACGAAATGATTGCCGATCAGTCCTTGGGCTTGCCGCTCGGCGAGAAACTCAAGCTGGGCAAGGACGTTTACGAAGTCGTCGGTCTGACCAAGGGCATGGTGGGGACAGGCGGCGACGGCTTGTGCTTTTTCACGGTGAGCGATGCGGAGGCCATTCAGTTCGACGTGCCGGGTGAAGCCACGCGCCTCGAACGCGCTGCGCGCCTTGCCCGCCTGGAAAACCTAGACCTTGGCCGCGTGACGCCGCTGCTGTCAGAACGAGTGGTTGGCCCGGCCAGCGAGTTGCCCGCGCTCGCGCCACCGCAAGTCAGCGCGGTGCTGGTGACATTGCGGAACGGTGCGGATGCGGCGCGGGTGACGGCGACGCTGGCGACATGGCCGGATGTGACGGTCTATTCCACACAACAGCAGAAAGACCTCCTGCTCTCCGGCATGGTGGACAAGTCAAAGCGGCAACTTGGTTTGTTTCGCGCCCTGCTCATCATCATTTCCACGATCATCATGGCGCTGATTCTCTACACGCTCACGCTCGACAAGATCCACGACATCGCCCTGCTGAAACTCATCGGAGCGCGGAATGGCGTCATCATCGGCTTGATTCTCCAACAGGCGCTGCTCATGGGCGTGCTGGGCTACGGACTGGCATGGTGGCTGGGGCAATTCGCCTTTCCACGTTTCCCGCGACTTGTGATGATTGAGACGCAGGACTTGCTGATGCTGGGTGGCATCGTGCTGACAATTTCCGTGCTGGCCAGCCTGCTTGGCATCTGGAAGGCGATGAGTGTCGAGCCAAACAAGGTGTTGTCGTGATGAAGACGAACGATTCCAACCACCCGCCCGCCATCGTGGCTGAGAACCTCACCAAGGTTTATGGCAGCGGCAATACCGAAGTCGTGGCCATGAAGGATGTGTCGCTTCGCGTCGAGCGGGGCGAAGTCATCGCGCTGCTTGGCCCGAGCGGTGCGGGCAAGTCCACGCTGCTCACGGCCATCGGCCTGATCAATCCGCCCACGTCGGGCCGCATTCACATTGGTGGCGAGTTGGTCATGGACGCCGATCGAGCCAAGGTGGACCTGCGCGAATTCCGCCGCCGCCATCTCGGCTATGTCTTCCAAAAGGCGAACCTGATTCCGTTTCTGAGTGCCGTCGAGAACGTGCAAGTGGCGCTGGAGATTAACGACACCCCGGCGAGCGCCGCGCACAAACGCGCGATGGAACTGCTTGATTACCTTGGCGTGGCCGACCGGTCGCAAAATCTTCCCGACGCCCTTTCCGGCGGTCAGCAACAACGCGTCGCCGTGGCCCGTGCCCTCGCCAATGAGCCGAGCTTGATTCTGGCCGACGAACCCACCGCCGCACTCGACAGCCATCGCGGACGACAGGTAATGGAATTGTTCCGCAAAGTGGCGCATGAACGCGGGGCTGCCGTCCTCGTGGTCACACACGACCACCGCTCGCTCGATGTGTTCGACAAGACTTATGAGATGGAAGACGGCCGGTTGACATCATCGCCAGCGAACATTTCGAACCCAAACAACGAAAGAAACGACTAACAGTATGAAACTCCAAATCCTCGGCACCGGCTGCGCCAAATGCAACGCCCTGACGATGGCCACCGAAAAAGCCGCGCAAACACTCGGCCTGCCATACGAACTCGAAAAAGTCACCGACCTGAAACAAATCATGGCGTTCGGCGTAATGACTACGCCCGCGCTGGTCGTGGACGGCAAAGTGAAGGTCAGCGGCAAGGTGCCGTCGGTGGATGAACTCAAAAAATTGCTCGCGTGAACCGTGATGCGTGACCCTGTGATAACAAAACCGATTATGAAAACACCTCTGAAACTCGTCATTGTGGCCGCGCTCACCATGACGGTGGTCGCCGCCGTAACCCTAAAACAGAACAAGGACAAAGCCTCCGTCGAAACCAACGCCGTGGCCGTGGCCGCAGACACCAACGCGCCAGTGGAAACCGCCACCGCCCCGACCACGCCGGTCGCCAACGCCAAGCTGCCCAAGCTCCTCGACTTGGGCGCGGGCAAATGTATTCCCTGCCGGATGATGGCCCCGATTCTGGAAGAAATGAAAAAGGAATACACTGGCAAGTTCGAGGTTGAATTCATTGACGTGTGGAAAAATCCCGACGCCGGCAAGCAATATGGCATCGAAGTCATTCCCACCCAGATTTTTTACGACGCCGACGGCAAGGAACTGTTCCGGCACGTCGGGTTCTTTGCGAAGGAAGACATCCTAACCAGGTGGAAGGAACTCGGCGTGGATTTGCAAGCAGCAAAATAGTCCGCAACCGAACGCGGTATGCATAAATCATTCTCCATTTCACCCGTCGTCAACCGCGAGGCAGCTTGCCCGCGTTGTGGCCAGAAAAGCCGGAGCGTTTCCCCGGCAACCATTGGGTCGCTCGTCACCCCGGCGGCCCGGGCGCGGTTGCGGTCACTGGCCGGCTTTCAATTCTGTGCAACACCGAAATGCGACGTGACTTATTTCCATCCGGCCAACGGCGAAACCGTCATGGCCGCCGAAGTGAGTGTGCCGATTTTCCAAAAGGGCACGGGGCAGGAACGCTTGGTCTGTTATTGTTTCGGGTATACCGTGGAGGAAATTCAGCGCGAATTCAGAACCACCGGTATTTCCCAGATCGCGACGGACATCAAAACCAAATGCACCCAAGGACTGGACGATTGCGCACACACCAACCCGCAAGGTTCCTGCTGTCTTGGCAATATTCAACGGGTAATTCGTGAAGCCGCCGGGGACAATCAATCACCGCCATCGGACGCGGGAAGCTGCTGTTGCCAATAAGAAACCACGGACTAAATCGCCATGGAAAAACTGTTCACCGGTTTGAGTCACGCCGTCGAGGGTGCGCCCGCGCTCGCGCTGGCGGCGGCGGTGGCGTGGGGAGTTTTGAGCATCCTTTTAAGCCCGTGCCATCTGGCGAGCATCCCGCTGATTGTGGGTTTCATTAGCGAGCAGGGAAAAGTGACGGTGAAGCGCGCATTCTGGACTTCGGTGCTGTTCGCCGTGGGCATTCTCATCACCATCGCGGCCATCGGCGCGATCACGGCGGCTGCTGGGCGGATGCTAGGGGACGTGGGCCAATACGGAAATTATTTTGTTGCGGTAATTTTCTTCGTGGTGGGGCTGCATCTGCTGGGAGTGATACCGATGCCGTGGTCGGGGCCGGGCCAGGTGGGCATGAAGCGTAAGGGTTTGCTCGCTGCTTTCATTCTCGGCTTGTTGTTCGGCATCGCGCTTGGCCCCTGCACGTTCGCCTACATGGCCCCGATGCTCGGAGTCACGTTTAAGCTGGCGAAGACCGCGCCGCTTTACGGGGTCTCACTCTTGCTGGCCTATGGCGTGGGCCATTGCGCAGTGATTGTGGCGGCAGGGACTTCCACGGAAATGGTGCAACGCTTCCTGAACTGGAACGAACACTCCAAGGGTGTGGCCGTGGTGAAAATCATCTGCGGCGTGCTGGTGCTGTTGGGCGGTGTGTGGCTAATTTATACCGCGCCGTGAGTCCGGCCACAAGACCGGCGAAGGCGAGAGACGCCGCCGTTTCAGCGCAGGGACCACCGCGCGAACAGCCAGACTTTGATCCAATCCAGGGCGAGAAAATAAACCACTGCCGCGCCGGCGACGGCCAGCAGCAACCGCAGGTCAATGGCCGGCACATGCCAGCCTGACAACGCGATGAACGCAGTTACGCTCAGACCCAGAACCGTGCTGGCGATCATCGCGTTGCTCGGTCGCGACGCCCAGCAGTGGCCGCGTTCACGTAGCACATAAACGCCCGCTTGCGAACCCAGAATGACCGTGGCAAATGTCAGGGTTTGCAGATGCGGCATATCAAAGCGCAGCGCGTAGTGGCCGAGCGCGAAGACGCCGAAGGTGAACAACAGCCGCAGCAATCCCAAACTGACACCCACAATGGCAATGGGCCGTGTGCGCCAGAGATTCGGTTGTTGCGAGACGCTCATGTGGTCGGTCGTCAGCGCCATCGTCAGGAAATCGTTGAGAAAAATGATCAGCACCATCAGCAATGGCGTCAGCGGCTTGTGGCCGGTGAGCAGAAAGCCGGCGACGAGCAGGAGCATCAATTCGACCTTCTTCGAGAGCATGTTGAGCGTGTAAGTGAGCACGCGTTGGAACACCCGCCGGCTCGCCTCGATGGCCGGCACCACATTAGCCAGGCCCGGCTGGGTCAGCACGATGGCGGCGGCGGCCTTGGCCACGTCCGTCGCGTTGGCCACCGCGATGCCCGCCTCGGCCTGCCGCAACGCAGGCGCGTCGTTCACGCCATCGCCGCTCATGCCCACCACCGCGCCCCGCCGCTGGAAGGCGCGGACCAGCTTGAATTTGTCTTCGGGGAACACACCGGCGAAGACGCTATTTTCCAGCGTGCCATCGGCGAAGTCGCCGTGCAGCTTTTCGGGCGGACAGACCTGCGGCGGAATGCCCACCTGTTCCGCCACGGCGCGGGCGGTGAGCGCGTTGTCGCCGGTCACCATCACCACGCGCACGCCGGCGTCTTGAATGGCCTTCACGACGGCGTGGGAGTCTTCGCGCACGGCGTCTTCCAGACCGATCAAGCCCGCGAAACGCAGCGAACCTTCGCCACCTTCCGCCACGCCGAGCACTCGCTGGCCGCGCGCGGCAATCTCTTGGGTCACCGGCTGCCAGGCGGATTTCGGCACACCGCAGAGTTGGGCGATGACGGCGGGCGCGCCTTTCGTGTAACGGCGCTCGCCAGCCGTTTCGCGATAGGCGGCCTCAGCCCGTTTGGTCGCCGGATCAAACGGTTTGAATTCAATGCGGGTGAGATTCCCGCCCGCCAGACCGCGCGCCGTGGCCTCACGCACCATCGCGCCATCCACCGGGTCCTGTCCCGCCGGGTCGCTGGCGAGCCAGGCGGCGCGCAGCAATTGATCCTCGCTGAAACCTTCAGCCGGTCGCAGCGTGCTGACGGTGGCTTCGTTGCGGGTGAGCGTGCCGGTCTTGTCGGTGCAGAGCACGGTCATCGAGGCGATGTCATGCAGCGCGCTCAGGCGGGTCACCAGCACGCCGAACTTGGACAACTCCACCGAGCCCAGCGCGGCGGCGAGCGTGAACGTGGCCGGCAGCGCGACCGGGATGGACGCCAGCAGAATGGTCAGCGCCAGCGGCAAGGTTTGCCCGAGAGTCATGCCTTGGAGATGGGCTACGCCAAAGATAAAAACGATCAGGCTGGCGTTCAGGACGAACAAGTCGCGCACGACCCGGACAATCTCCTGTTCCTGCCGGTTGGCGGCATGCGCCGTGCGCACCAGCTCCGCCGTATTGCCAAAAAACGTGCGTGCGCCAGTCGCCGTGATAATGCCGTCGGCTTCGCCGCCCCGCACCAGTGCGCCGGCATAGGCGGTTTTGCCCGCCGGAATTTGGACGGCAGCGGATTCGCCGGTGAGCGCCGATTGATCCACCAGCAACGAGCCGTCGCTGATACGCACGTCGGCGGGCACGATGCCGCCCTGGCGCAGATGAATCACGTCGTCCGGCACCAATTCTTCTGCGCTGATGGTTTGCCACTGGCCGTCGCGCCGGACGCGGGCTTCGACGCGCAGTTGCTGCCGCAGCAGCGCCAGCGCCTTTTGAGCTTTGCCTTCCTGCAAAAAACCGAGCACGGCGTTCGCCACCAGCAATCCGGCAATCACTGCCGCCTCAACCCGCTCGCCCAGGAATATCTGGAGGATGACGGAGGCTTCGAGCAACCAGGGAATGGGTGCCCAAAACCGGCGGACGAACTGGCGCAGCGGATGCGACTTTTCCTCGCTCACGGCATTCGGACCGATCTGGGCAAGCCGCGCGCGGGCGGCGGCGGTGGTCATCCCGACTGGCTCCACCGCATTGGCATTCGGCGACGGGGTTTCAGCGTTGCTCATCAATTTTGATTCGTAGCTTTTATTTTGGGCTGGCGGTTTTCGTTCGCGTCGTTTGAAACGTCGCTTCAACTCTACTTAATAGCGTCCAGCGTGCCAGCCCATATTCAAAGGTGTTCTGGAGGCCGTTGTGCGAAGACTCAAGGGGTTGCGAACGAAGCGAAAGAAGATCGCGCTGCGCCCGTGGTCAGGCGTTGCTCATGGATGGATAAACCGATTACCGACAGCGATGGCGCGTGCGGGAGCACTTCACTCCACAGCGGCGGAGTCGCTGTTCGCGCCCGGATGCAGGCCGAGCTGTTTGAGCTTCTCGCGCAGTGTCAGGCGCGAAATGCCCAGCCAGCGGGCGGCTTTGGCCTGGTTGCCTTCCGCGAGCGCGATGGCCTGGGTGAGGATTTCACGCTCCGCCTCGGCGACAATTTGCGCGTGAGTGTCGCTGATTTCACCGCGTTGAGCGCGGGCCAGCAACGTCGCGACGAGAGATGGAAGCGAGTTCGCGGCCTGCCCGTTGACCGATGCGCGGGCGGCGAGAATGGCGCGCACGGCCTCGGCGGTGATGGAGAGGCCGCGCGCTTCCAGCAGCAGGCGGCGCGTGACGTTCTCCAGTTCACGAATGTTGCCGGGCCACGCGGCGGCTTGCAGTGCGGCAACGGCGTCGGGTGTGATGGTGGGTGCGGCGATGCCGAAGTCAGTAGCGTATTTGCGAAGGAAATGCTGGACGAGCACAGGAACGTCTTCGCGTCGTTCGCGCAACAGCGGGAGTTGGATGGCGACGACGTTCAGGCGATGGAACAAATCTTCGCGGAATTTCCCTTCGCGAATCATCGCTTCGAGGTCGCGGTGCGTGGCGGCAATGATGCGCACGTCCACGGAAATAGTTTCGCTGCCGCCAACGCGCTGGAAGGTTTGCTGTTGGAGGACGCGGAGCAATTTAACTTGAGTGTTCGCCAGCAGGTCGCCGATTTCATCCAGGAACAATGTGCCATTGTTCGCCTGCTCGAAGCGTCCGATGCGGCGCTGGTCCGCTCCGGTGAACGCGCCACGTTCGTGACCAAAGAGTTCGCTTTCCAACAGGTTTTCAGGCACGGCGGCGCAGTTGATGGCGATGAATGCGGCCTTGACGCGTTCGCTGTGCTGGTAAATGGCGCGGGCGATGAGTTCCTTGCCCGTGCCGGTTTCGCCGCGAATGAGAACGGTGACCGGCTTAGCGGCGACGCGTCCAATTTCCTTGCACACCTCCCGCATGGCCCGGCTGACGCCCACGAGCGCGGTGCGGGCGGATGGTGCGTCCGCCAACGCCACGGGTTCGCGCATGAGACGACCGGCATCCACAGCCTTGTGGAGCAGCGTGAGCAGTTCTTCCATCTCGAACGGCTTTTGCATGTAGTCGTAAGCGCCGAGTTTGGTGGCTTCGATGGCCGTTTCGATTGTGCCGTGCGCCGTCATCAGGACAACGGGCAGGCGTGGCTGGGTCTCGTGGAGTTGGCGCACGAGGTCAAGTCCGCCAAGTCCGGGCAGGCGCAAGTCAGTGAGCACGGCGTCAAATGTGGCGTCACTTGCGCGGCGCAAGCCATCGTCGCCTCGCGCGCTGTGCGTGACCGCGAATCCTCCATCCTCCAACACTTGCCGTAGGTTAACAGCGAGTTGGGAGTCGTCTTCGATAAGGAGAATGCGGGGTGAAGAACTCATGCGGGCGGAATGGGTAAAGCGGTCGCCGGCGCGGGCACGACGGGCAACACGATGCCAAAAGTCGTGCCGTGACCCAGTTGGGTCTGATATTCCAGCGCGCCGCCTTGTTTCTCGACGATGCGCGCCGCAATGGAAAGGCCAAGACCTGTGCCGGCTTCCTTCGTGGTGAAGAAAGGGTCGAACAGGCGCTTTTCGACTTCGGGCGGAATGCCTTTGCCGGTGTCGGTGACTTCGAGAATGGCCACGTTGCTGGTTTTGCCGTGAAGCTTGGCACGGTCTGAGCGCACCCGCAACGTGACGAGACCCTGACCTTCGATGGCTTCGGCGGCGTTGCGGACGAGATTGATGAGGACCTGCTTGATGAGCGCGCTGTCCATCGAAACGTGCAACTCCGGGCCGTCTTCGAGCGCGAGTTGCACGCGGCCTTGTTCGAGCGTGCTGCCCATGAGGGAAAACACCTCGCGTAACGCCGCGTCGGCGCGCACGTCTTTGAGTTGTGGTTCGGAGGGGCGGGCAAAATGGAGCACGTCCTGCACGATGCGTTCGAGCCGTCCAATTTCGGAACTGATGACGCCCGTGTCCGCCGTGCTGGCCGCGTCGTTGGCAACGCGTTTACCGAGCATATAAAGGCGAGCCTTGATAGACGTGAGCGGGTTGCGAATTTCGTGGGCGATGCCGGCGGCCAGGGTGCCGAGCGTGGCGAGCTTCTCCTGTTTTTCGAGCATGACCTCGCTTTGCACCAGCTTTCTGCGCAGCGGTGCAATCAGGTCGCGGTAGAGGATGACCCCGAGCACGGCGACGAGCGCGAGCAGCACCACCACACCGATAAAAAGAAAGACGCGCAGGTTCGCGATCGTGTGGTTCGCATCGGTCAGGAAAAGCGCCTCCGCCTCGCGATGCATCCCGGCGATTTGGACAGCGATTTGGCGCAACCGGTCTTCGTGGTGTTCGACCTGTTCAAGCTGGGCAAAAACCGACGGCGTCATGCCCGCAGGCTGTCCGTTGGTCTGCACTTGAGCGGCGGCCGCCAGGTAGTCGCCATAGGCCGCGTTGAGTTGGTGGAAGAGGTCCAGCTCGCGCGGAGTGTTGTGCTCCGAGGTATGCTGGTCAATCCATTGGTCAAGCTGAACGCTCGCTGCTTGAAATTGAGTCCAGGTCGCCGGGTTGCGCCGGGCGGTGTAGCGAAGCAAGAGATTTCCCAATGGCAGCAACTGCTGCTGGAATTCTTCGGCGAGCCGGAAACTTCCCAGTTGCGAGGCGGTCAGGTTGCCTTTGAGTTGCGCGATGCGCCGCCAGGAATCCTGCATGCCCCAAAGCGTCAGCCCAGCCATCAGAGCGATAGCGCCAATCAACATCGTCATGCGCAGGCGGGCAGCGGAGATCATATCAATGGTCAGCAGCTTACCAGACGGCTGTAACTTCCTAACCAAAAAAGTGGCTGGGAAGATGTGTTTTTGGACTAAAGCCCAGTAAATCAACAAGTCAGCCGGTTGGCATCCCGGCGGCTTACGGTTAACTCGTCCGAACGCCCGCTGCGGTCGGCCAATAAATAAACGAACAACTATGAATACTTCAACAACTCTCCCGAACCTTGCGCGGCGCGCACAACCATCACCCGCCGCGTGTCCATCCGAGGTCGCCACGAATCGCAAGCGCGTTCTCATTGCCGAGGACGATGCCGTGGTGCGCGCCGCGCTGGCTGCCGTCCTTGAATCGGAAGGCTACGACGTGGACGTGGCGGCGGATGGCCGCCAAGCGGTTCTCCACGCCACCGCCCAGCCACCGGATCTCGTGCTGCTGGATCTGAACATGCCCAATGTGGACGGCTGGACGGCGTTCACGAAGCTCGACCATGTGTGTCCGCTGCTGCCGGTCATTATCATCACGGCGCGTCCGCACCAATACCCGGAAGCCGTGCGGCTGGGCGTGGATGCGTTCATGGAAAAGCCGCTCGATTTCCCGGTGCTGCTGCGGGCCATCCGCAAGTTCACGCACGAACCGGAAAAGCGGCACACCGAGCGCATCACCGACCGCGGCTTCGTCACGCGGCTGTTAAACGGCAATAGCGCAAACCATTCCTGATATGAAAGCCGCAACAAAATTCCCAAGCCGGAAACATGAGCCGATGGAGAAGCCGTCGCCTCGGACCGCGCGCCAGCGCATTCTGCTCGTGGATGACGACGCCGGCGTGCGCGGTTCACTCCATGACGTGCTGGTCGAGGAAGGCTATCTGGTGATTCCCGCCAATGACGGCCAGCACGCGCTGGAACTCATCACCGTCAATTCCATTGACCTCGTGCTGCTTGATCTCAATATGCCGCGCAAGAACGGCTGGGACACCTTTGAACACCTCAGCGCCGAGCATCCGCTTGTGCCGGTCGTCCTCATCACCGCGAGGCCAAACCAACTTTTCACGGCGGTAGGCTCGGGTGTGGGTGCACTGTTAGAAAAACCATTGGATATTCCCATTCTGCTCCAAACCATCACTCGATTGCTCACCGAATCGGACGAGACGCGCCTCGCCCGGCTCGCGGGGCGCGACGTGCCGTTCCGCTACGCCACCGGAAGAACTGGCCAGCCAGTGCAGCCCGGCGGCTCATCTTAAATGTCTTATGAAAATTGCGCGATTAGGCTTGCTGGTATTGATCTGTAATACCGGGTTTTCAGCGTTGGCGGATGCGCCAGCCGATCAGGATAACTTGGCGGCGGCCAACACCGGTTTCGCCTTTGACTTGCTGAAACAAATCGCCGGCAAACAGCCCAGCGGCAATGTTTTCATTTCGCCTTACAGCGTTTCAACCGTTCTGCAAATGGTCAGCGACGGCGCGGCGGGCGTGACGAAACAGAAAATGGAAAGCGTTCTCCATGTGAACGGACTGGCCGCGCGGGACGCGGCTTGCAAAAGTTTGGATCAATCCATCACGAGCGGTCAGAACGATGCCACTCTGAACCTGGCCAATTCCATCTGGTATAAGCAGGGCGTCGAATTGAAACCCGAGTTTGTGGCTCGCAGCATTAATTATTTCCAGGCGAAAACCGGTGCGCTGGATTTTGCCAGCCCGCAATCGGCCAAAATCATCAATAACTGGGCGGAAGAAAATACTCACGGACGAATCAAAGACATCGTCCAATGGCCGATGAACCCGCTGACCCGCGTCATCCTTGCCAACGCGATTTATTTCAAGGGCCGCTGGGCGCACGAGTTTGACAAGCGCGCGACGAAGGATCGCGCGTTCACCCCGCCCGATGGAACTCAAATACAAGTTCCGATGATGCAGCAGCATGGGCACTTTGATTATTTTCAGGCGCAGGGATTTCAAGCCGTGCGCCTGCCCTATGCCGGCGGGCGTCTGCAAATGTGTCTCTTTCTTCCAGACAACGGTTCCGACATCAAAAAACTGCTTGCCAGCTTCGATGGCAGCGCCTGGCAAAGCAATACCCTGTCGCAATTTCGCGACCGCGAAGGCACGGTGGTGCTTCCGCGCTTCAAATTGAATTATGAAGTGACTTTGAACGAGCCGCTCGAAGTGCTGGGCATGAAGCGCGCCTTTTCCAATGCAGCGGACTTTTCGGCCATGTCCTCCGAGAAATTATTTTTGAGCGAGGTGAAGCAGAAAAGTTTTGTCGAAGTGAACGAGGAAGGAACCGAAGCGGCGGCGGTGACCACCGCCACGCTCCGCACCATGGCCGTGATGCGACCGAAAAATCCTTTTGAGATGATTCTGGATCGTCCGTTCTTCTTCGTGATTGGTGACAAAACCACGCGCTCCATTTTGTTCATGGGAATCGTCTCCAACCCAAGGCCAGGGTTTTGAAGTTTTATCCCTGTTTCGCTGGCGGTGTTTGGCGATTTATACCGTGCGGTGATGCAAAACATCCGGGGGATTTTTCCATCACAACATTCATCAGAAGCAGCGCCGCAAAGCGGCAACTCGACCGGCCTGCGCAAGCCGCCTCATTTTGCCAGCTTGCGCCATTAAAAATTACTGGATCAGATTACAAGACTGTCATCGCCCCTTCAGGCGGCGTTAACGAACAGGTGGTTTAATGATTGGCGTCAAACTTGGCTGGCATGACGCCCGCCGAAAAAACAAAACACAAAATGAAAAAAATAATCATCATCGGGATGGCTGCGGCCATCGTCACCACGTTCGCCACGACATCGTTCGCGGGCGACGAGAAGGAAGTTAAGATCACGATGGATAAAGTTCCAGCAGCCGTGCAGAAGGCGGTAAAGGAGTTTGCCACCGACGCCGAGATCAAAGGCATTGAGGACAGCGACGTGGACGGCACCAAGGTCATTGAGTTCGACATTGAAAAGAACGGCAAGACCTCCGAAGTTGCCTTCCTTCCTGACGGCAAGCTGTTCAGCACCGAGGCGGAAGTTGCGCTGACGGACTGCCCGGAAGCCGTGCAAAAAACCATTGCCAAAATCAGCGAGGACGCCACGGCGGGCAAGCCGGAGAAAATCGTTCAAGAAGGCAAGACCAGCTACGAAATCGTCATTGAGAAGAAGGGCAAGAAAATCGAATACAGGATCTCGCCTGAAGGCAAAGTCACCGGCAAGGAAGAAGTCGGCAAGGACTAAAAGTATTACCGCAAACGAACCGGCGGCGGGTTTTGCTCGTCGTCGGTTTCGTTTGCGACACAATCAACTCATGCGCATCCTCGTCGTGGAAGATGAAAAGAAAACGGCCTCGTTCATCCGCAAGGCATTGCAGGCGGAAAGTTTCGCCGTGGATGTCTGCCACAACGGCGACGACGCGCTGGCCGCCGCCAGCACCACTCCGTTCGACGTCGTCGTGCTCGACATCATGCTGCCGGGCCGCGACGGCTTGAGCGTGCTGCGACAGTTGCGGACACGGAAAGTTTCCACGCCGGTGCTGCTCCTTTCCGCCCGCGGCGAGGTGAATGAGCGCGTCGAAGGCCTGAATGCCGGCGCGGATGATTATCTGCCCAAACCGTTTGAACTGACCGAACTCGTGGCCCGCGTGCGCGCCCTCACGCGGCGCGGCGGCGAAAATAAATCTACTCTCTTACGCGTGGCCGATTTGACGCTCGACACCCTCACCCACAAGGCGCAACGCGGCGGCGCAACCATCGAGTTGACCGCGCGCGAGTATCGGTTGCTGGAATTTCTCATGGGTTCGGCAGACCGCCCATGTGGGCGCATGATGATTCTCGAAAAAGTCTGGGACTATGATTTTGATCCCGGCACGAATCTCGTGGATGTTTACATCCGCCGCCTGCGCGAAAAAATTGACGCCAATTTCCAGCCCAAGCTGCTGCAAACCATTCGCGGATCAGGTTATATGTTGAAGGAAGCGCCATGACCATCCGCACCCGCTTGAGTTTGTGGTATGCCACCGTGATGTTTATCGCGCTGATGGTCATGGGCGTGCTGCTTTATTATCAACTCGTCATCGAGCCGCGTCAGGAAGCCCGCCAGCACCAACAGGAACAAAACGAAGAAACCGTTGACCCGGATGTTTTTGAAGATGTGACGGGCATCATGCTGTGGTGCGGGGTGCCGGCGACGTTGCTGGCGCTGGTCGGCGGCTGGTGGCTCATGAAGAAATCACTCACGCCCATCGCCAGCCTGACGCAGGCGACGAGAAAAATCACCGCGCAAAATCTTGGGGAACGACTGCCACGCACGCACAACGGCGACGAACTGGACGAGCTGACGGAAGTTCACAACGCCATGCTCGCCCGGCTGGATGATTCGTTCAACCGTATCCACGAATTCACCTTGCACGCCTCGCATGAATTGAAAACACCGCTCACCGTGCTGCGCGGCGAAACGGAAACCGTCTTGCGCGATGAATCCCTTTCGACTAGCGAACGCGAACGCGCCGTCAGCCAGCTTGATGAATTGCGCCGCCTTGCGCGCATCGTGGACGGCCTCACCCTGCTGGCCAAAGCCGATGCGGGCCAGATCCCGCTGGCCAGGGAGCCGGTGAATTTGGCGGAGCTTGTCCGCGACAATTTTGCCGACCTGCAAATCCTCGCCGAGTCGCAAAACCTCAAAGTTGAATTGGAAAGCTGTGAAGAATTGTTCGTGCGCGGAGACCGGCATCGTCTGCGCCAACTCTTGCTGAACCTTGCGGACAATGCCGTGAAATACAACCAGCCGCAGGGCGGCGTGACGATTAACCTGCGCCGTTCCGGCGAACTAGCTGAACTTACCATCACCAACACCGGCGCGGGCATTACGGCGGAAATTGTGCCGCGTGTTTTCGACCGGTTCTTTCGCGGCGATCCCTCGCATGGTAACACCGTTGATGGCTGTGGTCTTGGTTTGAGCATTGCACAATGGATTGTTGCCGCGCACGGCGGCACCATTGGACTGGTCTCCCGACCGGGGACATTAACCACGGTGACGGTGCGGTTGCCGTTGGCGCCATCCCCGGCGGTCGCAACGAAATTGCCGGTTTAAGCAGCAATTGAGACGAGTTCATTAACCATGTCCAATTTTTTCAAATCCATTTCCTTGCTCATCATCGTCGGAGTGACGGGCTGTCAGTCGTATCACCCGGTGCCGCTTGATTCCAGCAGCGTTGAGCGCGCACTGAAACCGCCAGACGAACAGGCGTTGCAACTCGCCGCCCAGCAGTTGCATCACCCGCTGCTTGAGCCGGTTCAGCTTGATTTTAATGCGGGGTTGTCGCCGGACACCGCCGCCGTGCTGGCGGTGTTGATCAATCCCAGCTTGCGGGCGTTGCGGGACGAACGCGGTCTGGCGCAGGCGCAGTTGCAACAGGCCGGATTGCTCCCCAACCCGCAACTAACTTACAGCCTTGACCAACCGGCATTTGGCAGCACGGCGGGGACCGTAAGCGCTTACGGTCTCGGCTTGAGCTGGGACACACAACAATTGATCACCCGTTCCGCGCGGGTGCAGGCGGCGCAGCGGCAACAAAAGGCGGTTGATCTCAACATCGCCTGGCAGGAATGGCAGGTGGCCGAAACCGCCAAGACCGCCGTCTATCAACTGGTCGCGCTGGAGCAACAAACCGCCTTGGTGACCGGGATGGATCAACGGCTCGCGAAGAATCTTGATCTCGTTCGTCAGGCGGCCAAGGCCGGACAGATGACAGGCTTGGATTTGTCCGCTGCGGAAACGGCCGTCAGCCAGGCCCGCGCCAACCGGCTGGTGCTCGATAAACAAACCATCCAGCAACGGCTCGAACTCAACCGGCTGCTCGGTCTGCCGCCCGAATCGCCGATTAAATTACAGGCGGATATTTTGTTGCCGACGCAATTAGATGTGCCGTCCGCGTTAACATTGGGTGCGGGTCTGGAGCAACGACGGCTTGACCTTGTGGCCTTGCAATTGGGTTACGCGAGTCAGGAGGCCACGGTGCGTGCGGCTATTCTCGCCCAGTTTCCCAAGCTCAATCTGGGCATCAATCGCGCCCGTGACACCGGCAATGTCGGCACGATGGGTTTCGGCGTCGGCCTAGAGCTGCCGGTGTTCGACCGCAGCCAGGGAGTCATCGCACAGGAACGCGCCACGCGGCAAAGGCTGTTTGATGAATACGTCAATCGTGTCTTCGAGGCGCGGGCGGAAATTGCCCGATTGCTGGCCGAAGCGCTGTCGCTGAACGAGCAGATTCAAACCGCAATGGCGGCGAATGCCGGTCTGGAGCGGCTGGAACAGGCTTATCGCACCGCCTTGAATTCCGGGCAGGCGGATGTGTTGAGTTATTACACGGCGTGGAACAACGTCACGCAAAACCGCGTGGCCGTGCTGACGCTCAAGGAACAATTGTTGCAGACGCGGATCGCCTTGGAACTGGCCAGCGGCCGCTATCGGCTGGACGAGGGAGCGCCGTCGCCGGTTCCGGCATTCAGCCCAACCAAAGAAATTAAATGAAAGCTACGAAGTGGATAGGTTTGATTGTAATTGCCGTCGTCATGGCGCTCGGCGGTTACTGGTTTGCCGCACATAACAAAAGCAATGCGGCGGAGCCGGGGGAGGTTGCGCCCGCCGCCGATGCCGGCCCCGTTGTCAAAGTCAGTGTGACGCCGCTGCGCGCGGGTTCGATTGACGAAACCTTTTCGGCCTTCGGCACGTTGCTGGCGGCTCCCGGCGAAGCAAACTCCGCCAGTGCGCCGTTTGAATGCCGGGTGCGCAAGGTGTTTGTCTCCGCCGGACTGGAGGTGGCCACGAATGCACCGCTGTTGGAAATCGAGGCCAGCCCGGACACCAAACTGCAACTGGAGCAGGCGCGCAGCGAACGTGACAGCGCCACGAACCAGCTCCAAATGCTGGAGCAGCGGATCGAATTGAAACTGGCGACCAAACCGGATTTGCTGGTGGCCCAGCAGCGCGTGCATGATGCCTCCTTGCGCGTAGCCAGTTTGGAGCAACGTGGCGCGGGTGGCCCGCAGATCATTTGCGCGACGGCGGGCGGGATGGTCAGCCAGATTTTTGCGCAGCCCGGCCAGATCGTCGCCGCCGGCGCGGTGCTGGTTGAAACCATCGGCGCGAACCAGGTCGCGGTGCGGCTGGGGCTGGAAACCCAGGACGCGGCCCATTTGCAAACCGGTCAGTCCGTTCGCCTGTTGCCGGTGAATGGCACCCAACCGCTCGCTGTGACGGGCCAGGTGCAATGGATTACCCGGGCGGTCAACGCGCAGACCCGCTTGGTGGACATCTTCGTCAAGCCGGCGGCGGACTCCCATTTGCTGCTGAATGAATATGTGGAAGGACAAATCGTCATAGATTCCACCAACGCGCTCATCGTGCCCCGCGCCGCCGCTTTGCCAGAAGACGATCATTATGTTTTGTTCACCGTGGACAAAGGTCATGCCGTGCGGCACGTCGTGACGATTGGTTTGGAAAACGCCCAGGAAGTTCAAGTAACCGGTGACGGGCTAGCGGCCGGACAGCCAGTCGTGACGGTTGGCAACAGTCAATTGCAGGACGGCATGGCCGTGGAAACGGGGTCGGGCCAATGAACTTCACCAAATGGGTGCAATCGCACCATCGCTCGATCCTGTTTTTGATGGCGGCGTTCGGCGTGGCCGGACTGTTCAGCAGCTTGAGCCTGCCAGTCAGCTTGTTTCCACAGGTGGATTTCCCCCGCGTCGTGGTGAGCCTCGATGCTGGCAACCGGCCCGCCGAACGCATGGCCATCGAGGTGACAACGCCCGTTGAACAGGCGATTCGCGCCGTGCCCGGCGTGCGCAGCGTGCGTTCCACCACCAGTCGCGGCAGCGCCGAGGTTTCCATCAATTTCGACTGGGGCGCGGACATGGTGGCGGCCATGTTGCAAACCGAGTCCGCCATCAACCAGGTGGTCAGTTCGTTGCCAGCCGGCACGACCTTTGAGGTGCGGCGCATGGACCCGACGGTGTTTCCCGTGCTCGGCTACAGTCTGGTTTCCGACACGCATTCGCTGGTCGAGCTGCGCGACCTCGCGCTCTACCAAATGCGGCCCGTGCTTTCGACGGTGACCGGGGTTTCCCGCATAGCCGTGCAAGGCGGGGCGACGGAGGAATATCAAGTGATGGTAAACCCGGCCAAGCTGGATGCCCTCGGCATGAGCCTCGATGATGTGGCCGGCGCCCTGTCGGCGGCCAACATCATCACGGCCGTCGGACGGTTGGAAGAACACAACAAACTTTATTTGATTCTGTCCGATACGCAGTTTCGCAACTTCGAGCAGATCGGGCGCACCATCCTGCGTTCCAGCGCCAGCGGATTTGTCCGGCTCGCCGATGTCGCGACCATCAGCCAAAGCACGACCCCGCAATGGACGCGTGTAACCGCCGACGGGCATGACGCCGTGCTGGTGCAGGTCTATCAACAACCGGGTGGCAACACGGTGAACATCGCCAAACAAATCAAGGCCAAGCTGGCCGGATTGCAAAAGCGCCTGCCAGCGGATGTCCGCATCGCCAACTGGTATGACCAGAGCGAGCTGATTGTTTCCGCCGCCGCCAGCGTGCGCGATGCCATTATCATCGGCGTGATTTTTGCCGCGCTCGTGCTGCTGCTGTTCCTGCGCAACCTGAAAGTCACGCTGATCGCAGCCATCACCGTGCCGATGGTGCTCGCCGCCACGGTGCTGCTGCTTTCGCTGCTCCACATGAGTTTCAACATCATGACGCTTGGCGGAATGGCGGCGGCGGTGGCTCTCATTGTGGATGACGCGGTGGTGATGATTGAACACATCATCCGCCGGTTGCGTGGCGGCACCGGGCATTACCGGGAACGGGTCATGGCGGCGGCCAGCGAATTCACCCGGCCACTAGCCGGTTCGTCCGCCTCCACGATCATCATCTTCGCGCCGCTGGCGTTTTTGTCGGGTGTGACTGGCGCATTTTTCAAGGCGTTGTCGTTGACCATGGCGGCGAGCCTCATCATTTCCTTTCTCATCGCGTGGCTGTCCGTGCCATTGCTCGCGCTGCATTTGTTGCGGCAGAAAGACGCCGACCAAAAGGAAGGCGGTGCATGGACGGACCGGATGCTGCGCGGCTACGATTGGCTGATGCGCCGGATTTTGCCCCGGCCGTGGTTGATCTTGCTGGTGATTGTGCCGCTGCTGGGAGCCGGGTGGTTGAGCTATCGGAACACCGGTTCGGGCTTCATGCCTTCCATGGATGAAGGCGGTTTCATCCTTGATTACGTCGCACCGCCGGGCATGTCACTCACGGAAACGGATCGGTTGCTGCGACAGGTGGAAACGATTCTGCGGGCCACGCCCGAAGTGCAGACCTATTCACGACGCACCGGTTTGCAATTGGGCGGCGGCATTACGGAAGCCAACCAAGGCGATTTTTTTGTGCGGCTTAAACCACTGCCGCGCCGGAACATTGAGGCGGTCATGGACGAGGTGCGCCAGCACATTGAGCAATCCGTGCCGGGGCTGGAGGTTGAAATGGCGCTGTTGATGGAGGATTTGATCGGCGACCTGACCGCCGTGCCGCAGCCCATCGAGATCAAATTGTTTTCCGATGATTACGAAGCGCTGCGCCAACTCGCGCCGAAAGTCGCCGACGCCGTGGGCAAAGTGTCGGGCGTGGTGGACGTGAAGGATGGCATTGTTCTCGCCGGTGACGCCTTGGACATCCGGGTGGATCGGGAAAAGGCCGCGCTGGAAGGCGTCGCCCCGGAAACAGTCACCAAAATGCTGGACGCCTATCTGGAAGGCTCCGTCACCACCGAGGTGCAGCAGGGGCCGAAGATGATTGGCGTGCGGGTCTGGATTCCGCATACGAATCGCAGCCTCACCCGCGATTTGGAAATACTTCGCCTGCGGGCGCCGGACGGTCATCTGTTCCCGCTCCAGCGCGTCGCCAGCATCACGGTCATCACCGGGCAACCGGAGATCACGCGCGACGATTTGAAGCAGATGGTCGCCGTAACCGGGCGCATCACCGGACGCGATTTGGGTTCGACGATTCGGGATGTGACCGCAATTCTAAATCAGCCAGGCTATTTCCCACCGGGCACTTACTACACCTTGGGCGGACTATACGAACAACAACGCATCGCCTTTCGCGGCCTGCTGGCCGTATTCGCCTCGGCGGTGGTGCTGGTCTATGTGCTGCTCCTGTTTCTCTATGAAAGTTTCCGCGTGGCCATTGCGATGCTGCTGACGACACTGCTGGCCGTGGCCGCCGTCTTCATCGGGCTTTGGTTGACCCATACCGAATTAAACATCACCGCGATGATGGGCATGACCATGGTTGTAGGCATCGTGACGGAAGTGGCCATTTTCTATTATTCCGAATATCACGAGATGGCAACGGCGATTCTGCCGCACGAACGATTGATATTGGCTGGGAAAAACCGGATGCGGCCGATTGCCATGACCACGCTGGCGGCGATCCTCGCGTTGCTGCCGCTGGCACTGGGCATCGGTCAGGGCGCGGCCATGGAACAACCGCTGGCCATCGCCATCATCGCCGGCCTGATGGTGCAAATGCCGCTAGTGTTGACCGTCCTGCCGCTGCTGCTGCACCTGTTCGGCTGCACCCGGAACGAAACCGAAAATGGGCTGAAGCCCGGATGAAGCACTGGCGTGTCCTGCGTTATTCGTCAAAAATCGCATTGCAGAAGCTACCGCCGCACGAATGAAAAGATGTGCCGTTTGATCAAGATGAATTTGTTAAAGAGTGCGGCAGCTAGCCCGGGCCATGAACGAAGAAGTGCATCAGTCAAAGCTTATTTCTCGACCGGCTTACCGGCTTTGGCCCACGCCCTAAAGCCGGCGGGCAGGTTATAGAGATTGGGGAAATCAAGATGGTTGAGCTTGTCACATGCTCTGGCGCTGCGCACGCCGCTGGCACAATGCACCAGATAAGTTTTGTTCCGGTCGAGCAAGGCCGCTTTGGCTTGAAAGTCGGACGCGGTAACGTCGAGGTTCACCGCTCCCGGGATATGGCCGGCTTGAAATTCCTCTGCCGTGCGCACATCCAGAATCACGTTTTGTTTGTCATCCGCCATGCGCGCAAATTCTTCGACGCTCAAGTTTTTATAGGCGGCTGTGGCATCAGGCGTCGCAGCAGTTCCGGGATGCCGCTGAAGTTTCGGCAAGACTTCCGCCGCTCCACCGCCCGCGTAGCCAGTTTCCTGAAAAACCGTTTCACCTGTGTCATTCAACAGCACAATGGTGGGAAAACCTTCGCCCGGTTCCCGGCTTAAATTGAACCGGGCTTTCAGCACGAGATTGGTTCGTTTTAATTCTTCGCTTTGCGTGGACTTTTGCGGAAAGTCCACGTCCACGAGAATCAGCGCGCGGCGGGCGTATTGAGTAAACTCCGGGGAGGCAAAAACCTGATGCTGCATTTCAACGCACGGCGGGCACCAGTCAGAACCATGAAAAAAGAGCAGGACGGATTTGCCTTCAGCTTTTGCCCGAACCAGCGCTTTCGGAAGGTCAGTCAACCAGATCAGTTCGGTTTGGTCAGACTGGCGCGCGGTAGTCGTCGCCGGGGTTTCTGGCGTTTGGGCATCCGCCATCACCGCCACGCCTGCCAGCAGAGTTGCGAAAATTAAGGCGGTGATTGGACTGTTTTTCATTTTTCAATTTTGCGGCAGATGTTGATTCACGACAATGCACATTTCATTCACAAATTGCTTGGAACAGCGAGTTAGTAAATCCACGGAATGAATCGCCGCACGCGTCGCTCATAGCCCGCATATTCTGGGAATTGCTGCCGCAGCCAACATTCTTCGTGCCGGGCTTTGGCGTCAAAAAACACACCCAGCACCAAGGAAACGACCAAGGCCGGACCGCTTTGCCAAACAAGTGACCAGCCCACGGCGGCACAAAAAACAGCGGTGTAAAGCGGATGCCGAATCAAACTATAAATGCCATGCTGAACCAATTGTGTTCCACTCGACGGCTTTGGAAACGGGGTCAGGTTACGCCCCAATCTCATCAGACCGGCAATGCCGCAAATCGCGGAAACCGCGAGAAAGACCAAACCACAGATGAAAATCGGAAGCGACTTCGATGTCGCGCGACTGGTGATGCCCATAATGGCGATGGCAAACAGGAGCAGGAATTGCCCAACCACCCACCAGCCGCCGCGTTGGACAAAGCTGTTACTCATGGCGGCGGGCTAAAACTTGCACCACCGCGCCGCGCCCCGTGTGCCCATCGCCCTCGATGACATCGCGTTCGATTTCGCGCCCAATTACAAATTCCAGTCCCGCGAATTCTTTACGGAGGTTGGCCAGAGTCATCAGCAATTCGGGAGATTTTGGCCCGCCGGTGTCGAAGGCTAGTTGCGCCGGGGTATAGGCTTCCAGAACGAACACTCCGCCAGGCCGCAGACCACGCACCGCTTGCGCGTGAACTATGCGCCGAATCGCTGGCGGCAAATGGGCAAACGTAGCGACGATGCCAGACCAAACACCCGGCTTGATGGTAAAGTTTCCCAGATCAGCAAGCACCGTTTCAATTTCCACAACGCGAGCCGCCGCGAGTCGCCGGGCTTTGGCCAGACCAGCTTCGGATTGATCCACCGCAGTCACCGTATGACCAAAAGTCGCAAGGTGAACGGCGTTGCGTCCCTCGCCCTCGGCGAGACAAAGCACCGGACCGGCGGGAATCTTTGACGCCATTTCCGCCACGAAGGCATTCGGTATTTCGCCGTAAATATATTGCGGCGCGGCGAAGCGGTTATTCCAAAAGGCAGCGTCCATGGATTCAAAAACTCAAAAAATGAAGATCAGGGGCATTTGCATATATCCTATACCGAGCCACCAGCGAAGGGAAAGTTACAAGCCAATCGAGCATTATTTTTTGTCGCTGCGAACTTCGGCATTCCTCTACCTCACTGCATGATTGAAATTGCCCAACGCCACATCTGGGCTTTTACTGACTCGGGTTTTAGGCTACATTTCCTTGGCATGAATGAGACGCCAGATTCTACGACTGATCCGCGAATTTATATGGCTGCCGAGCGCACGTTTCTGGCTTGGATCAGAACCGGCATAGCTTTCATGGGATTCGGATTTGTGGTTGCCCGCTTCGGCCTATTTTTGCGCGAAATTGCGCATAGCAATAATGTGACTGTTCCCCAGCATGACAGCGGCCTTTCCCTCCCCGTTGGCATTGCCCTGATCGTGGCGGGCATACTGGTTAACTTAATTGCCGCCATCCGGCATCGTCGTTACACCAAAGCGCTTGACCGAGGCGAATTCAGGCAGGCATACGGAGCCGCATTCCCCTTTTTAGTCGCCGGATTTCTCGCCATCATTGGAATCGCCGTGGCTATTTATCTGGGTGTTTTGCTGTGATTAGCCCGCTCGAATTCTAATGAAAGCCAACATGCATTCTAAAAACAGCAGCCATTGGCTAATTTCTTCTACCGCCAAATACTTAACCTTGCTGTTGCTTCTGCTCGGGCATCTTTGCTGCGGCCTCCTGATTTGGTTCCACCACAATCCCGGCCTTGAATCATGGGTGGCAGTGCCGATCATTAGCGGACTGGCAACAGTTTGGTTGCTGGGTGGATCAAACGATTGACCGGTTTCGCTCATAAAAATTCCCAAGTCGGTTTGATTTAACTCACCAGCGCAACCCAGATGAGCAGTCCAGCCAGGGCGGCCAGTGTCACGGGAATTCCCAGCCGCGCGAAATCCCAAAAGGAGATATGTATTCCCATTTCCCGCGCCTGCTGAACCACGATGATGTTGGATACGCTGCCGATGATGATCAAACTGCCGCCAAAGCTGTTGGCCAGTGCCAGAATATATGGCACCGCTGGGTCGGTGAGATTGACCACCTTCAGGAGCAGCATCACGGCAGCGGAATTGCCCACGGCATTAGACAGCGCGGTCGTTGTAAAAGCCAAATTAGCCGGGGCATTGAGATTAAATCCGCCTTGCGCCAGCCAGTGGATGGCTTGGTCGCCATAACCGGTGGATTGAAATGCTCCGGCAACCACAAACAGTCCGATGAACAACACCAGAATCGGCCATTCAACCAGTCCCAGCAAATCTTCGGTGCGGAATTTGGTGCTGGCCAGATGAATGCCGGCGGCAGCCAGGACGATCACTTCTTTTGGAATGGAGGTGAAGAAAAGTCCAATGACCACAATGAGAATAATGATTCCTTTGACGGTATGCGGACGGTCGAAAAGATAGCCATGTTGAGCCAATTCATTTTGGCTGGGCACCGACAATTGAAGGTTTTTTCGCGACATCAGCCAGATGATGCCAAAGGCGGCAGTCATGGCCAACGCGACCGGCGCAATGCTCCAAAGCATATAGTGACCAAAATCCAAATGCGCCACTTGCCCGATCATCATGTTCTGCGGATTCCCAATCAAGGTTGCGCCCGCGCCAATGTTGCTGGAAATAGTCAGGGCAATCAGAAACGGAACCGGATTTATTCTTTTGCGCAAAAGTGCGACACCTGTGATTGGCGCAAAGGCGTAACATACGATGTCGTGATTCAGAACTGCTGAAAGTCCGCCGGTCACCAACATCAGAATCAAAAGAAATCGCGCGGGATTTTCCAACTGGCTGGAAAGGTTCTCCGCCACCTTGTCATAAAACCCCGAAAGACGAAGTTGGGCGGAGATGACAAAAAATCCAAAAAGCAGGCAAATCGTCGGCCCGTTGATATAAGAAATGGCGTCGGCGGTGGAAACGCCGCCGAAAATCATCATGCCAATCGCCCCCAGCAAAGCGATGCCCACCCGGTTGAGCTTCAAGCCGGGAATGTGCCCGACCGCAATCCCAATGTAGGTCACGGCGAAAATCGCCAGAATGATTTTGTCAGGCGGCATTTATTTTCAACAGACAGGTTTGGCAAACAATATGGCAGAAGCCGCCGTGCGTCCACCACCGACATTCCACCGAGGCACAGCTATATCTACCGGAGAAATAGCGATCGCCTTTCGTGAAATTGCGACAGTCGCTGGGGGGGGGCGGATCGGGACCGCCGACCTGCTGGAACAACTTGCCGAAATGGATGATTTCGTTTTGCAATTCGACGGCACACACAGGCAAGCCGACAACACAGTTTCACAAGGTTTCTTTTGGGGAGGTGCCTGGTCTGAAAAGCGCGTGTGCAAAACGGCCGGATTTGCCGAGCGTGTAAAACAGTCTCTTCTCGTAACCATTAAAAATGCTATCGCGTCTAGTCGGCTGGGGTGCTTATGAATGCTGCCGGACTACAGGAAAAACTGATCGCAGCCGCTCGTCTAAACCAGTCGAGCTGAACGTGTGCTGCATGTCTTGGAGCAGCGTATCATGGTGCCCATTACAGCCCTGATCGTGGCCGGCGACAGGTTTTTCTGGATTCGCGGTTTGTGGCGCACGACGGTTTCGTGCATCGCCGTAACCGTCGCGTTTGGCACGCTTCCGCATAATTTTGAAAACGGGCTGCTCGCCTCGGTTTATCGGGGCGACACAACACCATGAAAAACTGGAAAGTCATCGTCGCCACGGTGGTCATTTTCTGCACGGGTGCCACCACCGGCGGCCTGTTGATCAAATATGTTCAGCATTCGCATCCCAAAGCTCCGCGCCGTGCCACTGCCACGAGTGAAGTTCATCCGTCAGCAACGAACCATTCACCACGCACGGTCAACGCCGCCCAGCCGCAACCGCCCGAAGTTTTGAGCAAACACTTCTTGCAACGGCTGGATGAGAATTTGCATCTCCCGCCGGAGCAGCACGAGGCAATTCAAAAAATCATCAGCGAAGGCCAGAACCAAATGCGCAAGGTCATTCAGGATTCGCGACTTGAAATCCGCGAAGCCCTCACGCCTCCCCAGCGCCTGAAATTCGACGTCCTCATCCAACGCCGCTTCCATCACCCCCTCTTCACCACCAATGCGCCGACGGCCTTGACCGCCGCATCTCAATAACTCATCCGGTCGAGCTTCACCTTGCCCCGGAAAATCCAGTAGATGCAAACCGTGTAGGCGATGACCACCGGCACGCCGATGCACGCGATGACGAGCATGATGCCGAGCGTTTTCGGCGACGAGGCGGCGTTGTAAATTGTAAGGCTGTTTTCAGGATTCGGCAGGCTGTAAATCATGTTCGGAAAAATGTTCAATGCGAACAACGCCATCAATGTGACAATCGTAGCGCACGACGAGAGAAACGCCTTGCCGTCGTTGCCGTGATGAAATTCGCGCGGGATGTTCGCGATGGCCAGCATGTTCGCCAGTGCCACGGAAAAGAGCCACGGATTTTCGCGGACGCGCGCGGCCATGTGCGGCACATAGAGCAGCGTGGACATCGTGAGCGTCACAGCACAAATCACAAAAAAGATGATGCAACCCATCGCCCAGCCGCGCAGTTTGTCATGCAGTTCGCCTTCCGTTTTCATCACGCCGTAAATCGCGCCGTGCATCATAAACAGTGCCACGGTCGTCACACCGACCAGCAGCGGATACGGCGACAGCAGGCCAAGAAACGTCCCGGCGAATTCGCCATTGGCATCCACCGGCACGCCCCAGGCGATGTTACCGAGCGCAGTGCCAATGAGCAGGGACGATACAATGCTGCCAACGGAAAAACTCACATCCCACATTTGCCGCCACCAGCGTTCGGGACGTTTGCTGCGAAATTCAATCGCCACCGCGCGAAAAATCAGTGCCGCGAGCAGCAGCATCAACGCGAGGTAAAAACCGGAAAATGCCGTCGCATAGACATTCGGAAACGCGGCGAATAGCGCGCCGCCGCCGGTGACGAGCCAGACTTCGTTGCCATCCCAAACCGGCCCGATGGAATTGAGCATGACGCGGCGTTCTTCATCTTTGTTCGTGAAAAGATGCAGCGCACCGATGCCGAGGTCGAAGCCGTCCAGCACGGCGTAGCCGGTCAACAGAACGCCGACGAGGATGAACCAGATGGTATTGAGATCAAGGTGCATGGCGTGATTTAGTTTTTGGTGGGCAGCGCGAGTTTGCCGGACGGAATCAAATCCGCGTCATCCGGGCCGTGCTGAATTTTGTCATTGAGCAGGTAAATGAAAACGGCGAACAGCAGTGAATAAATCAGCGTGAACAAAATCAGCGATGACAAAACGACGTTCGCCTTCACCACGGCGGACAAACCGGCGGGCGTTCGCATCAGGCCATAAACAATCCACGGTTGCCGCCCGACTTCAGCGGCGAACCAGCCGAGCTGATTGGCGAGCTGCGGGCCAAGCACGGAGAAAACCAGAATCCACAGCAGCCAGCGGCGTTCATGCAAAGTGCCTTTGCGGAAATATAAAAAGCCGAGCGACGCCACGGCAATCAGGGTAAAACCAATGCCGACCATGCCGTGAAAAAACAGGAATGACGGTGTGACTGGCGGACGATCTTCCGGCTTGAACTCGTTCAGTCCAATGACCGGCGAGTGAAAATCGTTGTGCGTGAGAAAGCTCAACATTCCCGGCGCGGAAATACCGATGACTTTTTCATTTTTCTCATCCGGCCAACCCACCAGCACGAGCGGCGCATTGGAAGTAGTTTCGTAAAGTCCCTCGAACGCGGCGAGTTTGGCCGGCTGATTCTTTTCCAAACCCTGTGCGCTCTTGTGGCCGGTGACGGCTTGCAGCAGCGTCGAAACGAGCGCCACGGTAAGGCCGACTTTTAGTGACTTGCGGGCAAATTCCAGATGTTTTCCTTTCAGCAAATACCATGCGCTGACGCTCACCACGAGAAATGAGCCGGCGCACCACGCGCCACAAATGGTGTGGAACAACCGGTCCAGCATGGAGGGATTGAAAACGAGTTGCCAGAATTCGGTGATTTCCGCGCGGGCGTGCATTCCTTCGCCAACGATGTGATAACCGGCTGGCGTCTGCATCCAGGAATTCGCCACAACGATCCACACCGCGCTGAAATGCGCGCCGAGCGCCACCATGCACGTCGAAAAAAAGTGCAGCTTGCGACCGACCTTGTCCCAGCCAAACAGCAGCACCGCGAGAAAACCGGATTCGAGGAAGAACGCAAAAATTCCTTCCGCCGCCAGCGCGCTGCCGAACACGTCGCCCACAAAACGTGAATAGGTCGCCCAATTCGTGCCGAACTCAAATTCCATCACGATGCCCGTCGCCACGCCGATGGCGAAGGTGAGCGCAAATACCTTCGTCCAAAACCGCGCCATCTGGTGATAAAGGTTGTTGCCGGTTTTGAGCCACGCGCCTTCCATCAGCACTAGCATGATGCCCAGCCCGATGCTTAAAGGTGGATAAATGTAATGAAATGCAATCGTTGCGCCGAACTGAATTCGTGAGAGGGTTAAGACATCCATAACAATCGGTTAATGTTCTGCAATTTTTGCACTCTGCCAACCGCTTTTGACGGGCCGGCAAAGGTATTGGTTTGGTTTAAGGGCGCTATAAGGCGTGCGTTGTTGCGGTTGCTGGCGGGTTGGTTTGCAGCAGCGAATCCAGCCGCAGGATCAAATCTTCCTTCGCGACCAAGCCGACGAAGGTTCCCGCAGTTTTCCCATTCTGGAGAAACACCAGCATCGGGATGCCTTCAACTTGAAATTTCTGCGCCAGCTTGGGCGACTCGTCCACGTTGACTTTGACAAACTTGAATTTGCCCGCGTATTGATCTGCCAAGCTGTCCATCGTGGGCGCGAGCTGACGGCAGGGGCCGCACCACGTTGCATAGAAGTCCATGACCACCGGCACCGCCGACTGCATTACTTCGGCGTCGAAGTCCGCATCCGTGATGTGCTTCACATTGGTGGTAGATTGATTCATCGCCGTGGAATTGCCGCCGCCGGATGACAGATAAACTACCAATCCTATGACCGCACCGACAAATGCACCGCGCCGCCAGTTCGCCGTCAATGGGCAGGCACCGGATTTGCAACTGCCAAAATATCCCAGCCCAGCGCCCACGCCGCCGCCAATCAGAACGTAAATTAAAAGTGTTGGGGTCATCTTACGTCAAGGCTTTGCCCGAATTTGACCGAAATGGAGATCAAGCAGTTCCGTCGCTTGGGTGACACAGGATTCGCACGGATGCACTTTGGCCGCGCGCAGTTCTTTGCAGTTAATCGAGCCGAGCCGAGCGGCGAAATTTTGCTTCAACGCTTCCGCCCGGTCGGGCGCGACCATGCAGGCCGTGTGCAATGCCCCGCAAAGTCCGCCCGGTGCCCGTCCGCCGCCAAAGGATTTGAGATCGGCGAGCAGTATTGAAGTGTCGCCGGAAACTTCGCGCCATGCGTGCAGCACGGACTGGGCGCAATTGAGCCGTTCAGGATCTTTCCGAAAAACTTTCAGCGCGTGTTCTTTCATGCTATTTTATCATTTCGTTCGTTTATCTGCCAGGAATTGAGCCGCGA
This sequence comes from uncultured Verrucomicrobia subdivision 3 bacterium, assembly GCA_903917705.1. GTDB lineage: Bacteria > Verrucomicrobiota > Verrucomicrobiia > Limisphaerales > UBA11358 > UBA11358. The sequence goes on from CAIXBQ010000015.1 coordinate 78,982, forward strand.
TCGGCGTAAAAGTTACAAAGTTAGTTTGGTTTGCCCCGCCAGTGGGAAGTGAAGCATGGTCGTGTTCGTGATCGGCGTGACCGAAGCGCGTGATGGCCACCGTGACCGCCAGCCCCGTCAGCAGGGCCAGTGAAAGTATGAAACGGTCATGCGAGTGAAATTGCAGTTCCGGCAGCAAGTCGGCGCAGGCGATGCACAGAAATGTTCCGGCGCAAAAAGCCAGTGCATAACCAAGCCAAGCCGGATGTTCGTGAGCCCAGGCTCCCGCGCCAAAGTAAAACAGCAGCGCGCCCAGCGGTGTCACCAAGGCAAACGCCAGATTCACGAGATGCCGTGATGTGCGCGTCGCGCCGCTCGCCGCCATCAGCGTGATGATGGCCAGCGCGCCGAAGGGTTTGTGCAGGATCACCGCCAGCGCTGTGCCCAGACTCAGCGCGCCGCCATGACCGTGAGTGTCCGCCGCCACGGCGGCGGCCATCGCCAGGCCGTCAAAAATTGAATGGAGTGACAGGCCAATCGCCACCCCCATCCAACTCAAGCCGCGTGCCGACTGTTCCGCCAGCGAATGGGAATGACCACAAGTTTCTTCCGGGCTGCCATCAGGCACATCGTGATGATGGAACGGCAGGAAACGCTGGAGGAAGAACATTAACAGGAAGCCGCCCAGCAGCCAGCCGGTAGCTAGGTGAGCTGAGTGCAGTTCACCCATCGCGTGCGGCAACAAACCCAGCAGGGAAAGTCCCAGCATCAGCCCGGCGACGAAGCTGATGGCAATTTGCAGCCGCGCATGACTCAACTTGAACACCGTGGGCAACGCCCCGCCCGCCAAGGCCGCAACCAACGCGAGGGCGCAGTAACCCACCAGCAACCAGGTCGGCAAAGAAAAAATTGTGTTCATGGCGATAAAGCGGGATGTGGGTGCATGGATGTTGCGTGCCCGGTTTGGGAATGAGCCGGACAGCTTGGTGCCGACATGTCTTGAGTTGAATCGCGCAGATGCGGCTCAAGTTCCTCGCCCTGCCGCACCAAGCGAAAACTGTTGGACACGACCAGCAGCGAACCGGCCACATGAAAAATCGCCGCAAGGATGGGGTTGATGTAGTTCAGCGCGGCCAGAACCATGCCGCCCACCACGAAACCCAGCCCGATCAGAAAATTCTGGTTGATCACCCGGCGCGTTTCCCGCGAGAGCCGCACGAGAAATGGCAAACGACGAAGGTCATTGTTCATCAGCGCAATGGTCGCGCTATGAATCGCCACTTCACTTCCCGCCGCGCCCATCGCGATGCCGAGGTCGCCAGCGGTCAATGCGGGCGCGTCATTCACGCCGTCACCCACGACCGCGACGCGATAGCCTTTGGCGCGAATCTGGCGGACGTAATCCACCTTGTCCTGCGGCAGGCAATCGCCCACGACTTCGTCACAGCCCAATTCCAACCCGACCCGGCCGGCCACCGGCTGGCGGTCGCCGCTCACCAGCGCGATCCTCCGCACGCCATTCAATTTTAATTCGGCCAGCGCCTCCTTCGCTTCGGCGCGGGTCTGGTCCTGCAATCCCACCCAGCCGATGCACTGCTGATTCCGCGCCACGAAAATCAAGCTCCAGCCTTCGGCTTCATTCAAATCCACTGACTTGAGAAAGCCACCGTCCACGCCATTGTCGTGCAGCCATTGCGCCCGCCCGATAAAAACCTGGTCGCCATTTAATTTTGCCTGGATACCGCGCCCGGCGGTTTCCGCGAAGTCCGTCGCGGCGATGAGCGGGACGCCGGCTTGCGTGGCCAATTGCACCAGCGCTTTGGCGGTGGGATGGTTGCTGAATTTTTCCGCCGAGGCCGCCACGCGCAGCAACTCCGCCGGCGTCACTTGGTTCAAAGGCGCAAGCCGGCTGACAGCGAGTTTGCCGGTGGTCAGCGTGCCGGTTTTGTCGAAAATAAAGGCGTTAATCTTGGCCACCAGTTCGAGGTCGCCCACATTCTTGATGAGAATGCCCAACCTAGCTGCCGCCGCCAGCGCCGCCACCACTGCCGTGGGCGACGCCAATACAAACGCGCACGGACACGAAACAATGAACACGGAAACCACCCGGTTCAGATCGTGCGTGAACGCCCATACCAATCCACCGATGCAGAGCACCAGCGGCGTGTAGAATCCCATGTATTGGTCTATGATGCGGACAATGGGGAGCTTGGTTTTTTCCGCCGCAAGAATGAGATCGCGCACGCGGCCCAGCGTGGTGTCGTGCCCCGCGCGCGTGACGCGGATGTCCAGCACGCCGGTCAGGTTGATGGTGGCGGCAAAGACTTCGTCACCCGGCTTTTTATCCACTGGCAGCGATTCCCCGGTGATGTTCGCCTGATTGAGCGAGCCTTGCCCGTTCACGATGACTCCATCCGCCGCCACATTGTCGCCCGGCCGCACCCGGATCAAATCGCCCACGCCCAATTCATGCACGGCCACCTCGTGTTCCTCGCCGTTTTGAATGCGCCGGGCCTTGGTGGGCGTGAGCTTAATCAGAGAATGAATGGAAGCCAGTGCGCCTTCCGCGGTGCGCGTTTCGATAATCTGCCCCAGTAGCATGAAAAACGAAACGATGCCCGCTTCGGGATAGTGTCCCGACGCAAATAGCGTCACCACCGCCAGTGCCACCAAGACGTTGGTGTTGAGCGAACCGGCCCGCAAATCTTTGAAGGCAACCCGCACGATCGGAAATCCAAGGATCGCCGCGCCCACCATCGCACTGAATCCAGCCACCGTCTCGCTGTCTTGGAAAAACCATCGCACAAGAAACGAGTTGAACACCAGTGTCAGCCCGACCAGCGTGTGGACTAATTGTGCCTGGACGTGCGAATGATGTTCGCCGCAGGCACACGCGCCGTCGTGCGTGTGTTCGTGCAGATGTTCAACGTGGGAGGCGGCTCTCATGGCGTTTGAAATTCAAGGTGGAGCCGGCACTCGTGTGGCTGATTGGCCTGACCGCGCTGGTGATCACAGCCCTGCGAGGTTTGAGGTAGCTGTCCTTGCAAACACTCGGCCACCAGCACTCTCACCAATTCGCGAGAACGCCCGGTGCATACCTCGATGCCGTGGTGAACCAAATTTCCGAACGCCCGCTGACCAATGCCGTTGCGGCCAACGATAAGAACTTGAACGCCCTGTGCGCGCAGCCAGCGGGGAAACGAACCCGGCTCATGCGGCGGCGCTTCGACGGTTTGGGAGCAGCCAATGGCGCGGCTTTGCCGATTCGCATCCACGAACTCAAAATGTGTGGCTTCCCCAAAATGTTCGAGGAGCCGACCGTCAACCACGGGCATGGCAATTTTCAAATTCATGGTTGTGCCATTGCAGGATGGTCTTGGTTGATGAAGTTTTTTCCATCGGCCCGCGCCAGCAGTTCGTGCAATTCCCGCTGGGACAACTCGCCCATGAACTGATAGCAGACCGTCTCGCCATTGAACAACAGGACGGCGGGCAGCGAGATGATGCCAAATCGCGCCAACAGTTCGGGAGATTCCGTCGGAGTGGCTTTCGCAATCATGGCAGAACTGTGGCTGCGCGTCGCGTTCGTCAACAACGTCTGGAGCCTTTGGCTGGCGGAACAACCGTCCGCGCAAAATGCCAGCAGCACCGGCACTTTGGATTGCATCACCGTTTCAGCAAAAGAACGGTCAGTGATTTCGAGAATGGTGTTTGGGGAAGTCATGGAGGTTTCAAAAGTTGCGATGGTGCGCCGGGCAACCATAAACTCGTTCGTAAGCGCGGCAGAAAGGGCACAGTCTGGCTTCAACGTGCTTCACCAGCCAGAAGGCGAATCCTCGTTGCCGCTTGCGGGCACGCCGGCAGACCGGGCAGTTTGCGCAAACTCTGGCTAGGGCTTTGTCGAGTGAGGAGGCGCTCCGGGTGCTCATGCTGATTGGCTTTCTGCATCTTTCGCGAAACGCCCGTCGGCGATCCCCGTCCCACGAGCGTGGGCATACCACCCAACGCGTTCGACCGGGAATACGTCGTAATCGGGGATGAATGGTTTGACGTCCAATAGCGGTGTGCCGTCCAGCACGTCCAGATCAGCCACCCGCAGCGTGGCTCCATCCACGGCCAGAAGTCGCACACAGGAAATGCCGATGGCATTGGGCCGGCTGGGGGCGCGCGTGGCAAAGATTCCGTGGGTTTGCGTGTCGAGGTAAGGAACGACCTCGAGTTGCGCTGCCCGCACCCGGTCGAACCAGTAAAGCAGCCAGATGCGGTCGAATCCATCGAGGTCGCGCAAGCCCGGCGCGAACTCGGTAAACACTTCCACTGTGCCCTCGATGCCCGCCGCCCAACGAGGTTGAATCGGCGTGCCTTCCGCCTGATGATGCGGCGAGTGAATCAATCCGACAGGCCTGAGTTCGAGTTTCATGCGGTATGTTGAGTTTGCATGGATTACTGGTGCGGACGATTTCCGTCGTCCATGTATATGATGGCCGGTTTCCGACTGCGTGCTTCCTCGTCGTCCATCCAGCCAAACGCCATGATGATGACCCGATCGCCAATCTGCCCCAGACGCGCAACCGCCCCGCGCAGGCTGATCTGGCCTTTCTGGCCCGTGATGGCATAGGTCTCAAAGCGGACGCCGTTGTTCAGATTGGCCACCAAGACTTTTTCGCCCGGCAAAATATCCGCTGCCCGCAGCCATTCCGGGTCGCAGGCAACGCTGCCCTCGTAATTCAACTCCATGTCGGTGACAGTCGCCCGGTGAATTTTACTTTTGAGCATTTGCCGGAACATCTTTACCTCCGCTCCTGTTGGAACAATTTTTCTGCGCCGCTGTAAGCCTCCTCGACCCGCAGCAGTGTCGCCGCCACGCCGGGATACTTCGGGTCGTGCCAGGACTGCATGTTGGCAAAAATGGGGCCGTCAGTGTGATAGGTCAGGGAGCCTTTCACCTGAAACGACTTGCGTTCCTTGGTGATAAACAAGATGGCTCCGCGCGTCCCGCTTTTGATGTTGGCGCGGGTTTTCGAGAAATAATTGTCCGCCACTATGAAACCTTCGCCGGGAAAGTAACTGATTTCGCCGACGTAAATGGCATTGGGCGTTTTTGCCACATCCACCGTCGCGAATACCGCCGGCCCCTCGCGGTTTTCCCAGGCTTGGGCAACGAGACTCAGGCCGTCAGTGGTTGATAGAACCTCGCTTGGTTGATTTTCTTTCATAATTTGTTTTGTGCTCGTCGCTCAAGGTTTTCCGATTTTGGCGCTGGCGAGTTCCGCCGCTTCGGGAACATTGCGATGCAAAACCAAGGTGCCAACCGGCTGGCCGATATGCCGGCCCACGACGGCGCATTTGACCTTGAACAAGAAGAAAATGTTTTGCCCGCCGCCGTCCAGCGACTCAAAATTCGCCTGCCCCTTGGCGATAATCAGATCGGCGCGCGCAAACCGCCGCTGAAACTCCGGGCTGCATGTTTCCAGCACAATGCCTGCGCCATCACAGCCGGTGTCCGTCACGGCCACCCACCCGTCGAGGCCGGCCACGGTGGCATCCGCGCGCAAGGCGTCGTTGATGGCCGGGCCTCCTTTGACGACAACCGTGATTTTTTCGCGCGGCAATAATTCGAGCAGTAGCCGGTCAAAAACCAGTTCCCCCGCGTTGTCCGCCAGAAACAAAATTTCCGTCGCGCGTTCCGCCGCCGCGAAGAATTCTTCTACATCGCCCGTGAACGGCCCAGCAAAGGAATTCTCCAGCGCGGCGGGAATTTGTGCCGCCGTCAAATCGCCCTTGATGCCGTAATCAATGACGTTGCCGGCGATGGCCATTTTAACGGCAGTCTGGCGCGGGTTCGCCGCTGTTCTTAGCCGCTCGCGCCAGACGGGCAACAGCGCCAGCGCGAGCCGGTTGGATTCCTGTTTGACGGCCAGATAAGGATCCACCTGTCCCGTAAGCTCGCGCACCCATTGATGCAGGCTCCGGCCAAACTGCGGCGGCGACTGGGTTAAATCCGCCTGGCTGGCGCGGCGCAGCACTTCGCGTAAAATCTGTTCCTGAACGCGCCCATCCGAAGTCACCATGCGGGCGACGTTCAGTCCTTGCGACACGAAACAAGGCAGGCAAGCCAGGGTGCTTTTCATCATTCAATGCGCCGTTGCGGCTTCGTGGTCACAGCCCTCATGGCTGTGATCATGCTCGTGATGGTGATGGTGACCATGCTCATGTTCGTGATGATGGCCGTGGTTTTTGCAACCCTCGGGGGTTGCGGTCAACTGGCCGGCCAGGTAGGTAGCGACCAGCACTTCAATGCGGGCATTCACCTCACCGGCGAGCACAATGACGCCGTTCACCAAGAGGTTGTTGAGACAGCCTTTGCCCATGCCGCCGGCAATGACCACCCGCACGCCCTGTTCCCGCAGCCAGCGCGGATACAAGCCGGGTTTATGCGGCGGCGCGGCGATGGTTTGTGTGGAGATTACCGTCCGGCTTTTGGGGTCGGTGTCCACGAGCGTAAATTCGCGACATCCACCGAAATGGCCGTGCAGTTTTCCATCAGCAGTCGGGATGGCGATGCGAATAATGTTTTCTTTGGGAGCGATGGCAGTTGTCATTTTTGAATTTTCTTTCGTTGGGCGGATGGCGCGGTGGCCACCAGCAGTTCTTGGTTACATCCTTTGGATCGTTTTGTTTTCCAGCCTAGATGGCGCATATGGTGCGCGAAATCAGCCAGACCATTTTTCAGACGGGGATGCGTCCCGCCTTCAAACCGGTGAATCCGGTCGAAAATTTGAAAACCGCGCGGCGAAAAATCGCACAGGACGAACTTTCCGCCCGGTTTCAATACCCGCAGCATTTCCTGAAACACCCTCATCGGGCGTTCCAGATGGTGAAAGGTGTTCATGCTGGCGACCGTGTCGAAACTGGCGTCGGCCCAAGGCAGATGTTCTGCGTCGTGAGCGATGAATCGAATCTGGCGTCCGACCCGCGTCCGGCTGACATGCAGTTTGGCCGCGCGCTGCTGGTCCGCATCCACATCCAGCGTCGTGATGCGTTCCGCGTGCTTCGCCATCGCGGCGAGGAAACGGCCTTTGCCGGTGCCAATTTCAAGCACATGACCGGGCAGCGGCAAAGCCTGGGCGAGAATAAATTTCAGGCTCGCCGCCGAGTCGTAACCAAAGCGGCGAAACAAGGCCTCGCGCTGCTTCAGGGCGCGCTGATTGCGAATCGTTTCAGTTTGCAACTGGCTCATACGTTGACCTTGTGCTTTTGGAATAGAGCTTTTGGCAGGTTGGCGGTTGGTTTTTCTTTCCCGCCGGACTTGCCGTTTCGCGCCATGTTCCGGCGTTGGCAACAACCGCCGGGCGAATGTGGTTTCCCGCAGCCCGGCATCCGGAATTCAGGCCGGTTGAGCCGGTCACAGCAAAAGGCTTGCAGCACGGCTTCGGTTTCGCCGCAGAGATGCGGCTGAACGCGCACGCCACACCGCTCCAGTTCCCGTTGCAAGCCCTGGGAAAGCGCCGCGCAGAGCAGCACATCCACGCGCAGTTCCGCCACGCCCAGCGCCAGTTCTTCCGGCGACAGCGGACTGAGGACAACTTCCTTGCGCGCCACTTCCTTACCACGCTGGCAGGTGACCAGCAGTAGCCGCGCCGCCGCATCCAGCAGCGGCGATATGCGTTCCTGCGAAATGGGAATGGCAATCGTCACAAACCAACCTATTGCAACCGCCGTGCCAGCCGCCCAACTTCCGCAGCCGGCACCCCGTGAAAACTCACCTGCGGTTGGCCAGCGCGAATGTTAAATGGGTTTTTTGAAGATTGCGCCGCCGCCGCGCCGCCGCCAAACCAATTTCCTGCCACAAGACCAGCGTGGCATTCCACAACGATGCAAAATAAACGGCATGGCGTTTTGCAATGATTTGTTTGCAACGGATTGGGACGGACGGAAAGCCCGGAAGATAAATGCCGGGGCAAAGCCAAGGGTTAAGGCTTGTCCTTCAGCCGATCCTTGGCCTGCTGGATCAGATCGAATAGGCTCACCACTTTGGCAGGAGGGCGAGATGCCCCGGCCCGCGCGACCTGCGCCATCTCTTCCGCCGACAGATGCGCGTGCAGGAAGGCGCGGACATCAAATTGTTCCCACCAGCAGTCCAGAATCAGCCGGCAGGGCTTTCCGCCCGTTTCCTGACGACAATAACCGAAAGTCACCTCGTGACCGAGTCGGCGGCAACGCAGAAGGACATCTTGGTCGTGTTCGTTTAGCATGATTCGAGGCTACCATTTTTCGGGCCATCAGCCTTTTAATTTCAGCGACTTGATCTTGCGAAACATTGTGCTGGCATCCATGCCGAGTTCGCGCGCAGCAGCGGCACGATTGCCCTGGTTGCGTTTTAGCGCGTCTTGAATGAGCAGCTTCTCCATCGCCGCGAGTGTTAGTCCTGCGGGCAGTGCCGAGGTGCGGCCTTCTTCTTCGCCGCGCAGATGCGGCGGCAGGTGCGCGAGTTCAATCAGTCCGCTCCGGCAAAGCACGAAGGCGTGTTCGATGATGTTCTCCAACTCACGCACGTTGCCGGGAAAATCATACTCCATGAGCCGGATCAACGCGGCGTCCGATAAACCGGCCACATCGCGGCTGCGGAGCCGGTTGAACCGCGCCACAAAATGATCCACCAGCAGCGGAATATCTTCGCGCCGCGCACGCAGCGACGGCAGTTCCATGCGCACCACATGCACGCGGTAAAACAGGTCTTCGCGAAACTTGCCTTCTTTCACCAGCGTAGTGAGCGATTTATTGGTGGCCGCAATCACCCGCACGTTGCAACGCACTGGCTCCACGCTGCCGAGCGGTTCATACACGCGCTCCTGCAAAACGCGCAGCAGCCGCGTCTGCATGGCGGGCGAGATGTCGCCGATTTCGTCGAGCAGGATCGTGCCGCCTTCAGCAAGCGCGAAGCGGCCCTGCTTGTCCTTGCGCGCGTCGGTGAACGCCCCAGCTTTGTAGCCGAACAATTCGCTTTCCAGCAGCGTGTCCGGCATCGCGCCGCAGTTGATAGCCACGAAGCGTTTGGCTTTGTGGCGGGAAAGCTGATGCAACGCTTGGGCGAACAACTCTTTGCCCGTGCCGCTCGCGCCTTCGAGCAGCACCGTGCTGTCACTCTCGGCCACGGGCGGCAGCAACTCGAATAATTGCCGCATGGTCGCACTGCGACCAATGATGTTGGAAAATGAATCCTGCTGCTCGGCTTGCTGACGCAGTTCGTTCACGAGGCGCAAGTCGCGAAAACTTTCGACGCCGCCGATGACTTTGCCGCGCGCATCCTTGAGCGGCGCGGTGGAAATGCTGATGGGAATGCGTTCGCCCTGGGCGTTGACGATATAAACGACCTTGTTGGCTATCCGACGATGAGTGGCCAGCGTTTGCTTTAAGGCACAGGCGCTTTCGCAGATGGAGGCGCGGAATACATCGCAGCAGCGCTGGCCGATGGCTTCCTGTCGGCGGACCCCAGTGATCTGCTCGGCAGCATGATTGAAAAACGTGATGCGCCAGTCGGCGTCCACGGTGAACACGCCGTCGGGAACGGAATCGAGCAACTGGTTGTGAATTTTTTCCAACATGCTGGCGGACGCAAATCCGCCGAAGTCATCATCGGCTTTCCCCTGCACAACCGCAATGGCATTTTGCCACGGTCGGTCAGGGCGGTCGCCAGGGCTTTTCTTTTGGATTCGTTGCCGATGTCAGAAAATGGCCGGTTTTCTACTGTCAGCAGAAGGTTTGCTGGGTTGGCATTGCCGCTGCTTGGCAGGAGAAGCATGATAACACCCGTTGCGCCTGACCGCGCTCAAATTCATTTGGTGAACAATCAGACGGAGGCGCATCCGTTTTGTTTTGTGTGCAGCGGATCCAACCCAATGGGGCTGGCGCTGCATTATGCGCCGCTACCGGACGGCAGTGTCAGCGCGAAATTTCTCGGCCACAGTGCGCTGGAAGGTTATTCCGGCTTGTTGCACGGAGGTGTGATTGCCGCCATGCTCGACGGCGCGATGACCAATTGCCTCTTTGCGCGCGGCATTCGCGGCCTGACGGCGGAATTGAAAGTGCGCTACCACGAAAGTGTCGCCGCATCCGAAGAAGTTTTTTTACAAGCATGGTTGGACGATGACGCGCACGGTCTTTTTCAGTTGCGGGCCAACCTCACGCAGGGCGGCGAGGTCAAGGCCAGCGCCACCGGCAAATTTATGAAACAACATGAGTAAAACCATTCGCATCACCGTGCTCGTCGAGAACAGCGTCCATCGCCAGGGGCTGGTCGCGGAACATGGACTATCCTTTCATATTCAAGCCGGCGAACGCAGCCTGCTGTTCGATACCGGCCAAACCGACTTGGCGGTGATCAATGCGGAAACCTTGCGGCTGCCATTGGATCGCGTGGAAGCCCTTGTGTTGAGCCACGGCCATTACGACCACACCGGCGGAGTTCCAGCGATGCTCGAGGTTGTTCCCGAGGCTCGGATTTATCTGCATCCCGCCGCGTTTGAAAATAAATTCAGCCGCAACCACGCCGGACCGGCGCGCAAAATCGGCATGAGCGATTGCGTAGCACAAGCCATTCGTCACCGCCCGGGCAGATTCATTGAAACAACCGCTCGCACCGAGATCATGGAAGGCGTCTTTGCCACCGGCGAAATTCCCCGTGCGACCACTTACGAAGACACCGGCGGCGCATTCTTTCTGGACGCCGAAGGCACCCGCCCCGACCCGCTCGTGGATGATCAGGCCCTGGTGATTGACCTAGGCCGCAGCGTCATTTTACTGCTGGGCTGCGCCCACTCCGGCGTGGTCAACACGCTGAATCACGTCTGGCATTTGACCGGCGGTAAACCCGTTTGTGCCATGATTGGCGGCCTGCATCTCGGTTCAGCTAGCGAAGAACGAATTCAGCAAACCATCGCGCAACTGCGCGCCGCCCAAATGGAAATTCTTGCGCCCGCCCACTGCACCGGCTGGCCCGCGACGGCGCAATTGTGGCAGGCATTCCCAGACCTTTGCCGTCCCGCCGGCGTCGGCACGGTCTTTGAATTCAAACGGGATTAGCATCTGCCATCCGCACAGGAATTCTACGCTTCATGCGATACCGCCGTTGACGCGCAGATTTTGGCCGGTGATCCAGCCCGCTGCGTCCGACGCGAGAAAGGCCACCACGTCGGCGATTTCCGCCGGCTGGCCGAGCCGCCCCAACGCCGCCGCCGCTGCAAACTGTTTGATCTGTTCCGCCGTTTTACCCGCCGTGAACAATTCGGTTTCCGTTGGTCCGGGCGAAATCACATTGACCGTGATGCCGCGCGGGCCAAGTTCCCCGGCGAGCGAGCGCGTGAGCTGTTCCACCGCACCCTTGGTGGCGACGTAAGCCGCGTAGTTCGGCATCATTCGCGCCGTCGTCGAACTCGATACATTTATGATTCGCCCGCCTGCGGCCAAGCGCGTGGCGGCTTGCTGGCAGGCGAAAAATACACCCTTCACGTTCACCGCAAAAATCCGGTCGAACTCTGCTTCGGACATCGCGCTGACTGGCTTGGTGAACATGAGGCCGGCGTTGTTCACCAAAATGTCCAGCTTCCCGAAGCGCGCAATAGTTTCATCAAACAACCGGACAACTTCGGACACGCGCCCGACATCGGCTTGGATGGCAAATGCCTTCCCGCCGGAGGATTCAATTGCGGCAACCAGTTTTTGCGCCGCGTCCGCTTGCGCGGCATAATTCACTACCACAGCGACACCATCCCGACTCAGGCGTTCGGCGATGGCGCGACCGATGCCGCGCGACGCGCCAGTGACTAGGGCAACTTTTCCTTTGAGGGAAGTGTTCATGGTTTGAAGATAATAAGAAATTACGGCGCTGGCCACGAAATCAATGGTCTTCCACCTCACCAACAATTCAGAGTTCTGCTTCGTTCTACGTTGAAGGCCGTTAGTGTTTTCGGACCATTCGCAGCATTTTAATGTTGAGGATCACAAAGCGGAAAAACTGCCACAGCAAGTTCGTGCGCATCGCTTTCGTGAAACGCGTGGGCACGGCGGGATAAAAGCTTTGTTCGTAAGGCTGGCGTTCAGGCTGTGGTTGCTCGGTCATGGTGTTCTCCTTTGGTTGGCTATATGGCTGGGTGGATGATTCAAAAAAACTATTCCGGCACCATTCGCCAAAATGGATTGGCCTTAGCTTTGTATAGGAATGCGAAATGCAGCAAATGCTTGATCCAATGGCCAGCCAGCCCAATTTCTCCCGAGGTGTAACGCAACTGGCGCCCGGTATCGGGGTAGGTTTGAAAATCAGGAACAATCGGATACATCGTCATGGACACAGCAGTGCCGTTCCAGAAATTTGAACCGGCGGAAGCGATGCAGGCCGCGCCCATTTTAGCGAGTGAGGCTTGCCGAGTCGGCACGGTGCTTTTGCCCTGCATCATATCCGTGACATTGAAGGCGACCTGTCGGGCCATTACGCCGGACGGCATCCCGGTGCGCGGCGGTGCGGGAAAAATCGGCGTGCCTTTGGGGTTGATCATCGGCTTGGAAATCGCGTGCGGTGGCGCAAAGGCGATGCCGACGGCAAAAATGTTTTTGTATTTCGGGTTCTGATAGGTGTTCGGCCAGTCAGACGGCAGCCATTTTTCGTAGGGCTTTGGCTCGTAATTGCCGTCCACGAGCATGAAACCACTCTTGGCAAAAAGCGTGGTGGTGATGTCGGCACCCTGCTTGTCGAACGCCTTGAGGCCGACACCGGCGAAGGGCGGTAAAAGCATGGCAAAATCAAACGGCACGGTCTTTTCATTGCCGTCGAGGTCTTCATACAAAATGGTATCCTTGCCGACCTCCTTGACGTGGGCGCGGGTGATCCATTTGACGCCGCGTTCGGTGTAAAGCGATTCCGTGAAAACGCGCGAGTGGGTGATGTAGCCGCCGCGTTTGATGTGCATTCCGCCGATGCCAAAATCACCCAACTCCTGTTCGTTGGAAATCCAAATGATGGTGGCATTGTTTCGCACCTTTCGCTGGCGCAGCACAAATTCCACGTTGAAAAGATATTCAAACGCCGCGCCCTGGCAGGTGCAAGTCCCGTGACCCGTGCCAATGACAATCGTCTTCTTCTCGCCGCGTTGCATCCGGGCGACCAGTTCGTCCAACGCTTTGGAGGCATGGGCCGCATGGTCAAAAGTGCAGACGGATTGGCTATTGTGGAGCGGTCCCAAGCCCGGCGTGGCATCAAAGTTCAGCTTGGGGCCGGTCGCATTGATCAAATAGTCATAAGTGACGGTTTCCCTTTGCCCCTTTTTCTCATGCGAAGTGTGTTCCACAGTCACAAATGGCTGCGGGTTATCGGCATCGCCTTCGGGATGGATGCTGACTGCCTTGGCTTGGAAATACGTTATGCCCGTTTTCTTATACACTGGTGCCAGCGGAAACGTGACCTGTTCCGGTTGCATCACCCCAACTCCGACCCAGATGTTCGAGGGAATCCAGTTCCATAAACTGTTGGGCGTGACAACGAGGACTTCATGGCTGCCGCCCAGTCGTTTCTTCGCATGAAGCGCGGCGGTCTGCCCGGCAATGCCGCCACCGAGAATAACGAGACGTGCCATAAATTTCCTTTATTGGGTTGGTTTCACCGGGAGGTTGATTGGTTTACGACGCTTTCCGCCCGACCATAGGAGCCAAGGTTGAAAGCGTTCGTGTAACCCAAGCCTTTCAATTTGCTTTTCGCCATGCCACTGCGCATACCGCTCGCGCAGTGCAACAACAGCACCTGGCTCTTATCCTTCACACGCTTCGGCAACGCGGTTTCAATTTCGTCGAGCGGGATGTTGATGGCCTTGGCCAGATGGCCGGAGTTGAATTCACCGGCACTGCGCACATCTATCACCAGCGCGCCGTTTTTAAGTTTTTCAAAGGCGTCTTTGGTCGAAATCTGGCCGGATTGTTTCATCATAAAAATGGCCGCGACAATTGCCACGATGACTAAAATAGTTATCCAATTCATAGGGTTAATCCTCGTCGTCATCATCTGCTGCTTCACCAAGTTGTTTTTTCAAATAGTTCTTTACTGGACAAAAGCCAGTGAAGCCGGAGATGACTAAATAAGCACTGACCAGAAACGTCAGCAGCAGCCACCACTGACTGACCACTTGCGAGAGCCAGACGCTGATGAGAATCAGTGCGCCAGCCAGAATCCATACCAAGCTGTTCATCAACCTGTTCATGCAAGCATTGAGCCGCAGAACAGTAAAAAGTTACAAAACTTGTGTGCTCAACGAAGTTTGGATCAGCAGCAGGAAGAATTTAGCACGGGTTCGCATGGCAAACCCGTGCTTGAGTTACACTTAAATATTATGGGCGAAAATGCTTGGCATGGCGGATGTCCTCCGCTTCATACAGAAAGACCACTTCTTCGGCAATATTGACAGCGTGATCAGCGATGCGCTCCAAACTTTTGGCGATAACCATCAACTTCAGACAACGGCTGACATTATCTCGGTTTTCAGACATCAAGGTGGCGAGTTGGGTTTGAATATCACGGTTGAGGGCATCAATTTCCTTGTCGCGATCAATGAGGCTTCGGGCGGTTTGGGAATCTTGTTTTACAAAGGAGTCCAGCGACGACTTCAAGATTTCCAGCACGGATTCGGCCAAACCGTAAATATCAACACGTTCTTGCAATGGCGGTTCAAGGTTGAGTTCCAGCACGCGGCGGGCGATTTTGGTGGCTTCGTCGCCGATCCGTTCCAACTCATGTGCGGTCTTCATGCCCACGGTGATGAGCCGCAAATCTTTGGCCAATGGAGCTTTGGCCAGTAGTTCAATGGTGGTGTTGTCAATTTCTAGTTCCAATCGGTCGAGAATGGTATCCTCGGCGATGATGCGGGTGGCCTGGTCATTGTTGCGGTCACGCAAAGCCAGCATGGCATGGCTCGCCGCCGCCTCGGCGCGGCTGGCCATGCCAATGAGTTTTTCTTTGAAGCTGGAAATATCCTGTTCGAAGTGCTGCATAAAATTCAGTTCAGCCAAAACGGCCGGTCACATAGTCCTCAGTCTGCTTCTGTGCCGGGGTCGTAAAAATTTTGGTGGTGGTGTCAAATTCGACCAGTTTGCCAAGATAGAAAAATGCCGTGTGTTCGGAGATGCGGGCAGCCTGCTGCATATTGTGCGTGACGATGACAATGGTGAACTCTTTTTTGAGGTCCAAAATCAAGTCTTCGATGTGCGCTGTGGCAATCGGATCCAAGGCCGAGGCCGGTTCATCCATCAGCAGAACTTCGGGCTGCACGGCGAGGGCGCGGGCGATGCACAAGCGCTGTTGTTGGCCGCCGGACAAGCTGATTGCCGGGGCGTTCAGTCGGTCTTTCACCTCGTCCCACAAGGCAGCCATGCGCAAGGATGTTTCCAGTCGTTCCTGTAACAGATCGGATTTTCTCAAGCCATTGAGCCGAAGACCAACGGTTACGTTCTCGGCAATGGACATCGTCGGAAACGGGTTTGATTTCTGGAAGACCATGCCAATCCGGCGACGCACCAAAGTCGGGTCAATTTTTTTAGAATAAAGGTCTTCTCCAAAAAGTGTGATCCGGCCTTCCATGCGGGCGGAAGGCACCAGATCGTGCATCCGGTTCAGGCTGCGCAGCAGCGTGGATTTGCCGCAGCCGCTGGGTCCGATGATGGCGGTGACGGCGCGAGCCGGAACTTGCAGGGCCACATCAAAGAGCACTTGATGGCTGCCAAACCAGATGTTCAGGTCGCGAACATCGAAGGCCACTGGCGAGGGCGTTACAGAACTGGCTTCAATTCCGGTTGCTTGACCGGCCAGGCGGCTTAATGGGATGGAATTCAAAGTCATGATTCAGCTTTATTAGCCGCGCGCCGAAAATTTTCCACGGGTAAGAAATCTGACGCCGATATTGAGAGCGAGCACCATGAGTATTAAAACCAAGGCTCCCGCCCAGGCTTGACGATGCCAGTCTTCATAGGGGGAAATGGCGTAGGTGAATATCTGCAACGGGAGCGCCGCGATAGGTTCCTTCAAATCATGATTCCAAAATCGATTGCCGAACGCGGTGAACAAGAGCGGCGCGGTTTCTCCGGCGACCCGCGCCAACGCCAGCAAAACACCGGTAACAATCCCTTTGCTGGCAATTTTTACCACGATATGCAGGATGATTTTCCATCGGGCGATGCCCAGGGCATACGCCGCCTCACGATAACTGTTCGGCACGAGCGTCAGCATTTCCTCGGTGGTGCGGAGAATCAAAGGAATCATCATGAAACCAAGGGCGACAGCACCGGCATAAACGGAAAAGCCCTTCATCGGAATCACGAGCAGGGCATAAACCACCACGCCCCAGACAATCGAAGGGGTGCCATTCAAAATGTCCGCCATGAAACGCACCAGCCAGTTGAACCGGCGTGATCCATATTCCGAAAGGTAAATGCCGCCCAAGACGCCCACCGGCACGCCGAGCAAGGCGGCCAAACCCAAAAGTGTGAGCGTCCCGACAATGGCATTGGCCATGCCGCCGCCCACTTCGCCGACCGGTTTTGGCAGGGCGGTAAAAAAATGCCAGTCCACTGAGCCAGCCCCCAATCTGACCAGATGAAATAAAACCAGTCCCAGCGGGGCGATCACGGCTAATGCACAGGCAAAACAGACGATGCTGACGCAACCGCTTTTAAGCTTGCGCCAGTGGTGGTGATGTTTGCTGACTTGCATTGATTAGTGGCCGGCGGGCACGCGTTTGCCGACACCAAAATTTCCGATCAATAACTGGGCAACGATATTGGTGACGATAGTGACCAGCAGCAGCACCAAGCCCAGTTCAAAAATCGCGCTCAAATAAACTTCCGTGGTGGCCTCGCTGAATTCGTTGGCGATGGCGCTGGCCAGGGTGTAACCCGGCGCGAACAAGGACTTGGCAATTTCTGGCCGGTTGCCGATGACCATGGTAACGGCCATCGTCTCGCCGAGCGCCCGCCCCAAGCCCAGCATCGTGGCTCCGAAAATGCCCCGCTTGGCATAACTCAAAACTGCAATTCGCGTCACTTCCCAACGGGTTGCCCCCAACGCATAGGCCGCCTCCCGTTGCGAGTCTGGCACCGAACGCAGGATTTCCCGCGAAACGGAAGTGATAATGGGCAGAATCATTATGGCGATGATGATGCCCGCCGCCAAGATGCTGACTCCGTAAATCGGGCCTTGAAAAAAGGGTGTGAAGCCAAGTGTCTTTTTTAAGAACGGAAACGGCCAGTCGCGCAGCCACGGCACCATCACGAAAATGCCCCACAGTCCCAAAATGACGCTGGGAATTGCCGCCAGCATTTCGATCAGCATCATGACCGGCTGCCGCAACCAGTTCGGCGCGAGTTCGGTCAGATAAATGGCCGTTCCCACGCTTAACGGCAGGGCAATCAACACGCCGATGATGGAAGACACAAACGTGCCGAAAATGAACGGCAACGCGCCGTAATTTTCGTTGACTGGATCCCAGTCCGATTGCACCAGAAATCGCCAGCCAAATTTATGCAGCGTCAGCTGCGAGCCTTGAAACAACTTCCAGCCAACCAAGACCACCAACGCCAGCACAAACATGGCCATTGTTCCCGTCAGAATGCGAAAGACCGTGTCACCAATTTTACCAGGAGGCGGCAGCGATATGATTTCACTGCGCCCCGCAATTTTGGAATCAGCCTCTGACATGCCGGTCACTCCGGCTAGTATTTGATTTCCTTGATGCGCGCCAGAACTCGGGCCTGCACATTCTCCGGCAAAGGTGCGTAGTTCAGCGACTCGGCCATCGTTTCACCCTTGGTGGCCGCCCAGTTCAAAAATTCCACCAGCTTCTTGCCTTTGGTAGCGTCTTTTTGAGTTTCATAAACCAGCAGCCATGTCGTGCCGGCAATGGGATAGGCTTTTTCGCCAGGCGGATTGACCATTGAGAAGCGGAAGTCATCAGGAATCTTGGCCGAAGCCAGCGCCGCCGTCACCGATTCCAGTGAAGCCTTAACATAACTGCCGGCGGAATTTTTCATGTTGGCGTAAGGCAGATGATTTTGCACTGCATAGGCCAGTTCAATATAGCCAATCGTGCCGGGCAACTGCTGAACTTGACCGGTGACGCCTTCATTACCTTTGGCACCCAATCCAACCGGCCATTTGACCGAGGTGCCGCGTCCAACTTTCGCTTCCCATTCCTTGCTGATGCTGCTCAAATAATCCACGAAAATATAGGTCGTGCCACTACCGTCCGAACGATGCACCACCACAATATCTTGATCCGGTAACTTTGCATCGGGATTGGCTGCCGCAATGCGGGCGTCATTCCATTTGGTGATTTTGCCCAAGAAAATGTTCGCCACCGTCTCGCCATCCAGATTCAAGGTGGGATTTCCGGGCAAGTTGTAAGTAATGACATCCGCACCGGCGACCGTTGGAATGTGGAGGATTTTCGACGGGGCTTTGGCGAGATTATCATCGCTCATCGGGCCGTCGGAAGCGCCGAAATCAACCGTCTGCGCGAGAATCTGCTTCTGGCCGCCGCCGGAACCGATGGATTGGTAATTAAACCGCACCGACGGATCAGTTTTGGCATATTCATCAAACCACTTGGAATAAATCGGGTAAGGAAACGTCGCTCCTGCCCCGTTAATCAGCATTTGGGCAGAAGCCGTGGCCGCGATGCCAAAAGCAAGGCTGGTTGCGAAGAGGTTTTTGAATGTTTTGACGCAGTTCATAATGTGTTTTGTGTGTGCAATAAAGCCTACCAAAGCATTAGACGACCCGCTTGTTACAGTCCCGCTGCAAAGGTGTTACAAGTGCGTTACGAAAAAGAGAATCGGAATCCTGACCAGAGGCTTGAAACAGAAGCATCAAGCGGCAGAAAGCTACTTTGCAGGAAATTTTTATTTCCACTTTTTGCGTAACAAGTCGTGCGTCTCAAAAAAAATAAACAAATTGTAATCCGCGCACGGGCTTTGTGTTTATCCAAAGATGGTCTGTTCTTGTGTAGCGGGCGCTGTGGAGGCGTCCAACGAAACAAACAAACAAACAAACAAAAGAACAGCTATGAAAAATAAAACACTCACCGGCCTGATCGTGGCCGGATTATTGATGAGCGGCGCGGCCTTCACGGCCTTCGCACAAAACGGGGCGGGCCGGGCTGGCAACGGCAAAGGTTACGGCGGACCACCGCAATCCCAAGAGGAACGCGCCGCCCGGCAGGCCACGTGTCTCGAAAAGAACGGCGGCATCTGCCCCAACGGCGGGCCACAGACAAACTGTCCGGCAGGCGGCATGGGCAAAGGTAAAGGCAAGGGCGGCCAGCATGGCTTGCGCGATGGCACCGGCCCGCGCAATGCCAGCGGAACCTGCCCCAATGCCTCTGCCCAGGGACAGAAGTAACGGCGAAATCCAAAGCACATACAGGCGGCAGCAATGCCGTCTGTTTTTTATTTCATGCCGGTGGCATTCCCGGAGGCGGGCAGCCACAAAACAAAAGCTGTCCAGCCGGCGCGCCCCTCCTTTAGCGAGAGTTCTCCGCCGTGGGCACGCGCAATCTCCCGCGCCAGACTTAAGCCCAGGCCGATGCCGTCAACCTGCCGTCCGCCGGCATGACTGACCCGATAAAACCGATCGAATATTCTCGTTTGCTCATCCGACGGTATGCCGGGGCCGGTGTTACCGATGGTGAAAACAACCTGCCCGTTCGCGGCCTCGAGCTGGACGCTGATCTGTCCGTCCGTCTCGTTGTATTTGATGGCGTTCATGATGAGGTTGAATAGCGCGGTGTGCAGCAGCGCTCGGTCGGCCACCACCATCAATTGCAGCTGGATTGCCACGTCAAATTGCAGATGGACATCGGCGGCGAGCACGCGGGCGTCCTCGATCATCGCGTCCAGTTCCGCGCTCAAATCCACGGGTTCGCGCGCGAGCTTGAGTTGGCCGGCGTCGGCTTGGGCGAGCAGGAGGAGACTGCGTGTGATGGTTTTCAGGCGTTGGGTTTCATCGAGGAGATTGCTGAATAGTCGTTGTTCGGCCGAGCCGGGCGCGGCGGATTTCAGTGCGCTTTCCAATTCACCCTGCATCACAGTGAGTGGCGTCTTCAATTCGTGTGAGGCGTCCGCACTGAACCGGGTCGCCTGCCTGAAGCTCGTTTCCAGGCGCTCCATCATGCGATTCAAGACTTGAATGACGCGGCTGGCTTCCGGGCTTTCACCCGCGTCGGGAATCCGCTGCTCCAACCCGCGCGCGGTGAAACGCTCGGCTGTATCGGCGATGGTCTTGAGCGGACGCAACGCGCGGCCCGCGACCGCCCAGCCGCCGAGGCCGACGAGAAACAGCGCCACTGGCAGCGTGAGCAAAAACGCGGCGCGCACCCGATTAAGTTCTTGTTCCACTTCCTGCTGGTTGAGGCCGATGACCAGCGTCACGTCATCATTGCCCAGCACGCCCACCCGCCAAGTGGAATTCGCCGCTTTGACAGTGAAGAATTTTGGGGACTTGGTGAAAACCACGTTGGGCGGCGGCCCGCCACGGCCTTGTCCGAAGCCGCGTCCGCCGAAGCCACGTTCCATGCCGGAATCAGTCCCTGGCGCTGCGGCGGCGGGAATATTCGTCCCGCCATCTTGCGCCATGGCAATGTGGTTGGTTTCCTCCAAGCGCAGGCTGTAAATGTCCGGTGCAATTTCTTTCGGCCAATATGGCGAACAGAAGATAGTGCGTCGGGCGGCGTCCTTGATCAGGAGAATGATGTGGTTGGTGTAATCGTCGCCGAAGGTGGATTCCAGCGAGCCGGCCAGCCGCTCGTAATTGCCGCGACCGGCAAACAAGCCGGGATGGCGCGTGCCAAGCGAACGGATTTCACGGTCCACCGCCTCCAGGCGCACCTGATAAATGAGCAGCCACATCACCACGCCAAACACCACCAGCACCAAGCCGGAAATGCCCGCCGAGAGCAGCGCGATCTTGAGGCGTGAGGGCAGCGCCTTCATGCGCCGGCCTTGATGCGATAGCCCACGCCGCGAATGGTCTCGATGAGCTTGTTGGGAAAATCACCGTCCACTTTTTTACGCAGGCGCTGGACGTAAACCTCCACGAGATTTGTGCCCGGATCAAAATTGTAATCCCAGACCCGCTCGCAAATCTCAACCCGCGTCAGCACGCGGCCCGGCGAGCGCATCAGATGTTCGAGCAGCGAAAATTCGCGCGCCGTCAACTCGACGGCTTGGTCTCCGCGCGCCACCTTGCGCGTGAGCAGATTCATTTTTAGATCTGCCACGGCGAGGATGCTCTGACTGGTGCCCGCCGCGCGCCGGGTGACCGCATGGAGACGGGCGATCAATTCCTCGATATGAAACGGTTTGGTAAGGTAATCATCCGCGCCAAGATTCAACCCTTCGAGGCGCTCGTTGAGTTCGCTGCGAGCCGTCAGCAGGATGACCGGCAGTGCAATCTTTCGTTCGCGCAGATTGCGCAGGATGCTCAAGCCATCTTTGCCCGGCAGCATGATGTCGAGCACGAGCGCGTCGTAAGGCCGCGAACACGCCAACATATATCCCTCATCGCCGTGCGTTGACACCTCGACGACGAAACCCTGCGCCTCCAGCCCTTTGCGGACAAAGGAGGCGATCTTTTTCTCGTCTTCGATAACCAGGACTTTCACAGGGCGTTTTCACTGCCCGGAAATTTTTCTTTCCACTTTTTGCGCAGCGTGTCGTGCATTTTTTCGCGAAATTGAATAGGCATCGCATACGGCTGGCCGTCCTTGTAGAGCGTGATGGTCTGGCGGATGTTATCCACGACCACCTGGCAGGGATTGCACCCCGCCATGTGCTTCTCGAACTCGACGCAGACCGCCGGATCAACCGTGCCGTCCACATATTCGTTCAACATCGCCAGCAATTCTTCGCACTTCATGGTATTTATCTCTTTAATGACCGAGCCATGAGCCGGCTAAAAGTTACAAGGTTTGTGGCAAAATGAGTTTTCATTCGTGGTGGTGATGTGACCTAACCAATTGCCTCGCTGGGTCACCCAGCACGCGGGTCAAATCTTCGCGCAACTGCAAACGTGCGCGCAGCAGCCGCACTTTCACATTACCCTCGCTCAATTCGAGCGCGGCGGCGGTTTCCTGGATAGACAAGCCTTCCACGTCGCGCAGGAGGAAAACCAAACGATGCTTCTCATCCAGTCGTGTCAGCGCGTCATCCAGCAAACGACGCACTTCATTCCGTTCCACCAGATGTTCCGGCGACTGCCGCCAGTCGGCGATGAATTCCGGGTGCGGAATGGAATTCAAATCGTCGGATGGCTCTGTCGCCTCTTCCAGGGAAACGGTGTTCAGCCCTTTGCGTTTGCGGATGATTTTAAGCGCTGCATGGCTGGCGATGCGCAGCACCCAGGTGGAAAAATTCGCCTCACCGCGAAAACCTTCAAGGTTTTCCAGCACGCTTAAAAAGGTTTGCTGCGTGACATCCTCGGCATCCTGCTCCTGCCGCAGCATCCGCATGGCCAGCCCAAAAACCCGCTGCTCGTAACGGCTGGTCAACGCCTCGAAAGCATCCAACTCGCCGGCTTTGGCCAAGCGCACCAGCTCGCCATCGGGCGTTTCGGGGTTGAGTGGATTGGTCATGCAATTTGACAACCTGATTATATTTGCATACCAAATTGCAACAAGCCGCAACTTTTTCAATCGCGTCACCATGCCAAAACCCGCTTTATTTCAAAACGCTAACGAAGCAGCCATGAAGTTGATGGCAGCGCGTTTTCGCGCATTGGGGGAAGTCAGCCGGCTCAAGTTGATTTTCGCCGTCGGCAATGGCGAGAAGAATGTGTCGCAGTTGATCGCCGCCACCGGCTTGTCCCAGGCGAATGGTTCCAAGCAACTCAAGATTCTGACCGACAGCGGCATCTTCGCCCGCCGCAAGCAGGGTGTTTATGTGTTTTATTCCACGACCGATTCATCTGTTTTCAAGCTGTTCAAAGTTTGAAATGAATGAGTCGGGAAATCTCACCGGATATTTATGTCTTTATGCGCGCGTAGCAGTTTCAAAAACTGGCTCACCGCCGGACTTGGACTTTTGCTCTGCAATTTTTGTAAATGCAACGGGCGGCGAATCACCAAATCTTTCACCGGGATGACCACCAGCGAACCAATTTGAAGTTCGCAGCCAATCGCCAGTCGGGAGACAATGGCAACGCCCACCCCGGCGATGACTGCGCGCTTGATCGCTTCAGGACTCGCCAGCGATAGCACCGGTTTCGCCGCAACGCCCCGTTTGCTCAATGCCCGTTCCACTACCGCCCGCGTGCCGGAACCTTCCTCGCGTAAAATAAACGGTTCACGACAAAGCTCGCGGACGGTGACACGATTCTGTTTCAGCAACGGATGGCCGCGCGGCGCGATGGCAACCAGTTCGTCCTCGTGGAAGACTTCGGAATCAAGATGCTCCGCTTCCATCAAACCTTCGGTCAATCCAACTTCAATTGAGCCTTCCATCAGTTGATTTTGAATGGTTTCGGTATTGGCGATTTCCAGTTGAAGTTCGATGTCGGGATGCTGCCGGTGAAACTCCCCGAAAACCTGTGGCAGCAGGTAAGCCCCAATGGTCGTGCTGGCACCCACGGCCAGGCGTCCCCGCTTGAGTCCGCGAAATTCTTCAATCGCCTGCGCCGTTTCTTCCTCAACCACGGCCAGGCGTTGAACATATTGCGCCAGCAGCTTTCCCCCATCGGTGAGCCGACTGCCGCGTGGCAATCGTTCCAACAAACGAATTCCCAAAGCGTCTTCCAATTCTTTGATTTGTTTTGAAACGGCGGGCTGGCTGACATGCAACCGTTCAGCCCCGCGACTGATGCCGCCAGCCTGGGCAACGGCATGAAACAGCGCCAGATGATTTCGATTCATCTGATAACAATAAGATATGTATCACATATAAACAATGTCTTTGTGCTATATCAAACACAAACTAAAATATGGTTCAATTATGAATACGTCGCACACCGAAAACAAAAGCATCGGCTGGATCGCTTCGCCGAACCACGCAGCGAAAGTCGTTGTTTTCGTATTGGTCGCGGCTGGACTTATCGCGTGGGCAACTCCGCCAGTTGCTTTAGTCGCGGGGATGATTTTTACGCTGTGCCTGGGCAATCCGTTCCACCACCGGGGACACAAAATCGCCAAAGTTCTCCTGCAAATATGCGTCGTCATGCTGGGTTTCGGAATGAATCTGCCCGTTATCCTGCGGGCGGGTTGGAATGGGTCACTCTTCGCCGCTCTGACCATCGGAACAACTTTGTCGTTGGGCTATTGGATTGGCCGGCGACTCGATATAAACCGCAACACGTCCATTTTAATTTCGGCGGGAACAGCAATTTGCGGCGGCTCGGCCATCGCCGCCGTCGGATCAGTGCTGGCTGTCACGGAAGGCGAAATCGCCGTTGCGATGGGAACCGTCTTTCTGCTGAACGCCGTCGCGCTTTATCTATTTCCATTCTTGGGCCATGCGTTGAATTTGAGCCAGCATCAGTTCGGGGTCTGGGCGGGAGTTGCCATTCACGATGTATCTTCGGTGGTCGGTGCCGCGCTGCCTTATGGGAACGACGCCTTGGAGACGGCCACCGCCGTCAAACTCTCACGCACCTTGTGGATTGTTCCACTCACTTTGGGGCTGGTGTTTGCCGCCGGTCGCAGCCACCGAATGAAACAGGCTGGTGGCAAAACGGTAAGCGTTGGCTCTCAACCAACGGCAAGAAAACCGAAGGTGGAAATTCCGTGGTTCATCGCCTTTTTCCTGCTCGCCTCACTGGCACGCAGCTATATGCCGGTGATTGCCACTTGGTCGTCTGCAATTTCTCACGTCGCCAAAGGCGGATTGACGTTGGTGCTCTGCCTCATCGGCGCAAGCCTTTCGCCCCGCACGCTGCACACCGTGGGATGGAAAGCCGCCGTTCAAGGGATGCTACTTTGGGTCTTCATCAGCATCGTCTCGTTGCTACTGATTCTTTATGGCCACGCCGGACAATGAATTTTTTACCCTAAATCTCAACTGTGGCAGACTAAATTTGACAACTAGAGAGTTTTCATTTGTTTTTGGCTGAATTCAATTTTCTCAATAATTCCTTCACTTTTGCCAAGCCCTTCGTATTTTTCAGGCCGCAACCTGATCCGTTCCACGGCGAGCCGTTCCAATGCTTCGCACAGCGGTTCTAAACCCTTTCCTTTGACCGAGACGATTCGGTCTTGAAACTGGATTTCCACAACGTCCTTGCCGCTTTGCCGGCTGAATTTTGCGTGCTGAAAATAGCCATAGGGAAACAAGTGAACCTCGTTGACGGTTTCCACTCGCAAGCATTGCGGATTTGTAGCCGTGCGCCAGCACGTCAGATTCTTTGCGCTCTCGTTTGTTGAGTCAGTCTTGTTGTGGGGCTTTTCCATAAATCAATCTTTTCGATTTGTTGTCGAGGCGTTTCCGAACGGCGGCTTTGAATCAATCCGGCGATATATTTGCGAACTGGCGGCGGCACACGTTGCGCCTGCGCTGAATCCTGTTTGGCAAATTCAATTGCCAGTTCACGGTCGCCCAAGCGACCGACGTTCTCGCGCAACTGTGCTTTGTCCTGGGTGAAGATTTTGACCGCCCGCGTTCCGCGTGAAATCGTAACGAGCCATTGCTGATTATTCGTCGCGGCCTTCACCGACGAATCTGAAAACAAAACGTGTTCGACGGTTTTGCCTTGCGAGCCGTAGGACGTAATCGCGTAACCGCGCACGAACTCGCGATATTTTTCCGGCAGGACTCGCCCGTCCTTCAATTGGATTTGCCCCTTGTGATTCACGCCTGCAACCGTCACCAGTTCGCCGTTAATCAATTCCTTGCCGTCGAGTGACGGCGCATTGGCCTTGAGTTGCAGTTGATCGCCTTTGGCGAGCGTCATTTCAAGCGGCTGGCAAACCGTGACCCTAAAATCAATTCAGCGGCAGCACGCTGATCCGGCATGAGTCCAGTGGCAATCTTGTGACGCGGATTCAACTCCGTGAATTTGCCCCGCCCGTCGCGGGCGAGGCAGACGATTTCCCATTCGCAGCTTAAAATCTCGCGCGTCGTGATTTTCGACGGCGCGTGTTCGTTGCGAATGTATTCGCGTTCTTGCCCTGCCGCCTTGATGTCTTCCGTCGTCAATTCCGCCCCGCGCCCCCGCTCCAAAGCCGCGCTCCAAACTTCGTTTTCGCGCACGACCGAACGGCGGTCGAACAGGTGTGCTTCCGCCCACTGGATTGCGGCTTGCGCCGTGACAGACGGCGATTGCAGCGCCGCCTTTGACTGGCGAGCCAGCGCGCGCAGGGACTGCCTTTCTTTGCCAGTAAGCTGGCTGTCCCACAGTCGTTGCAGTTCAGGCAGTGCGATTCCTGCAATTTTCCGGCTGCGCTCCGCTTGCGCGATTTGCGAGCGCAGTTCCTTCAAATTGCCCTTCGCTAGTTCCGGCTTTTCCTTCAGCACCTTTTCGATGCTGGCGTCAATTTCATTGTGCCGTTTGGAGAACCGCGATTGCAGTTCGCGCGATACGCCTTTGATTTCAAAATCGCCGCGCGGCTTGTTTTCAATCTCGTAGCCGAACTGCCGCAAGTCGCGGGCGAATTCGTGGTAATAAACATTTTCGGCAAACTTCCGCGCTTGCAGCATTTCGTAATTTGAAAGTGCTTTCCAACGCTGCTCGCTTGCATCAAACGTGGCGTTGAACATGACGCAATGCGTGTGCAAGTGCGGATCAAGCGCGCGTGAAGTGTCGTGCCGAAACGTGGCACACACCACATTGCCGGTCAACCGTTCTGAAATTTTCCCCGCTTGATGAACGCGCGTTCCGGCGAAGTGCTGTAATTCATTTATGGCAATCCGAACCGCGCGACTGTGTGATTCCAAGAGCCGCTTGTCATCGGCAATCAACGCCTGAATGGAAACCGATTTGGGCGGTGAAAAAGTGAAGTCATAAAAAATCCTGCGATTGGCAACCTCTGCCATTTTGTCAGTGTCCCATCGTGTCGTTTTCAGCCGTTGCGTAAGCAATACGCCGCTCTGTGGATTCTGGTTGTGGCAGAGTTTCAAAAATTGATCCTGTCTCACCCTGCCCGTAAGCCCAAGCTGTGTAGCCCCGATTCCTGCCCATTCGCCGGACACGATGTTTTCCTGACTGTAATAATCACCGAGTTGCAGATGTTCTTTGAAGTATTTTTCCGCGTTGTTCAGGTTGCATTGTGTCTTGGTGGACAGCACACCCACTTTTTAGCTCATCCCGCTCGAAAAAGTTGTAATGAATTCGTTACAACCTGACCGCTGGAAATCAGCTTACATGAAAAGATGAATTCGTCGCTGAAGCGTCATTTTTCATGGCACGCCTTACCTCTAACTGTCGTTAGAACTTTTGCGTCCGAACACTATCCGAAG
>CAIXBQ010000016.1 GCA_903917705.1 uncultured Verrucomicrobia subdivision 3 bacterium
CCGCGAGCAGTTGCGCGGGGTCATCATTGCAGAGATGCGCCCAGCCACTGCCGAAGTTGAACCAGTAACCGTTCCCATTGCCCGGCCCGCTGCCGGGCTTGAGATACGCGCACCAAAACAGCGCGCCGCCCGCCGGATACCGCGCCAGGTCGCGATAGAAAGTCCCGTCCCAAGTCACGCCCGCCCGCACGCCGCCGTCCCACAAGAAATCATCGGGCTGCGGATGGTTGCTATCCGGCCATTTCAGGCCGGAATCGTAATGCGGCAGCAGCACATCGCAGTCGGGCCGGGCCGCGCCAATGAGGCCGTCCGCGTAGCCGGCGATGCGGTAGGCATCCGCCGTCGGGCCGACCGGGAGGACCGGGGCGGCGGGTGGCCAGAGGGCCGCGTGTTTCCGGGGGTGACGCCGGGCCGAAACGATGCCCGGGCCATCCCTTCAGCCGGTCACGATGACTTTGATGATGGCGCTGGCCGGCCCGGCGGGGGCATCGCCGCTGACGGGCTGCTCGTAATAGAGCCGTTCTTCGGGCTGATGCGCGACGAGCAAGGGCCGGTTGTCCACGTAGGGATATTTGAGGACGCGCTTGATCAGGGTGAAATCCGCTTCCGCGCCGCGTTTGCCGTAGAGGTCGGAGGCCTCGGCCCCGAGTTTCTGGCCGCGAAGTTCCGCGCCGCCCGCGAGCAGGGCTTTGCCGCGCAAGACCGGGGCGGGGCCGTCATCGGCGAAGCCTGGGCTGGCGGCGGGGGAAGTTTCCAGGCCGAGCAGCTCCCCGGCGGCCTTGGTATAAGTGGTCTTGGCCATGATGCGTTTGCGCCGGGCGCGCTGGTTTTTCTCGGCGCTGGCAAAGGTGTTGGTTTTGTCCTTGGTGGCTTCCTTGGCGGCGGCATCGGCCTTTTCGCTGGCGAGCTTGTCGCGGTGCATGGCGAGGTTATCGGCCGTGGCGGCGGCGCTGTCGGCCGGGTCAATGAGACCGGCGACCCTGGCATCGCCCATATTGGCGACAAACAGGTCGCTCTTCGTCATCTGGTCGTCTTGGGACTTGCCGAGGGGGTCAGTGGGTAGGCTCATGGTATTGCTTTCTGTTTTAATGTGTTAACTGCGGTTGTTTGTTTGGAAATGGGGGCGGTAAACCGGGCTGTTGGGGGAACTTCGCCAGCTCCTAGAAAAGGTTCCCCAGCTCCTGCGGGAGTTCCCCCAGCTCTTGCGGGAGGTTCCCCAGCTCTGGCGGGAGTTCCCCCAGCTCCTGCGGGAGGTTCCCCAGCTCCTGCGGAAGGTTCCCTGGCTATCAGGGGAGTATCCCTGGTTGCCAGCGGACTTGCGGAGACACCGGTTAAAGTGGTTTGACCTCTCATCGCACCTTGCAGCATGACAGGGGCGGCGGCCGTAAACCAGACCGAAGATTCTACAAACTGTAGAACGACCGGGCGGGGTCAGCGGAGGCTGCGGAGGAAGGGACAGCGGCTAATCGGGCAAGGGCCGACCCGGCCGCAATGATATTGGCACGGCGTGATGCCGGTGTAGCGGATGATCTTCCCCAGGCGCCTTTCGCCCGGAAACCGCGTGCCTTTTTCCCACGTTTGAATGGCGGCCAGGCTGCCGCCCAGGTCAGCCGCCACGGCTTTCAGGGGGAGGCCGTTGTGGAGGCGCCAGCCTCGAAACATCCTGGCAAAATTCTTGCGGAAGCTGAACACCGGAACCGCCGGAGGAATCATGATCGGACTATGCGGCCGGCTGGACACCCCCGCAAGGAATTTTCGGGTCTTCCCGTTGGGCCGCCGGCCGCTTTGGATCTGCCTTCTGCCTTCTGCCTTCTTGCCTTCATTTTAAGCTTTGCCAACGGGAACCGGCGGGTTTAAGGTGCGCGACATGAACCCCGACCAGGACTGACCCTTTTATGACAAAGACATCACAATGGGCTGGATATTGCGCGTCAGTTTTCGCCATCGCATTTTTTGTCACGGCGTTGGAGTTTCGCGGCAGCGGTGGACAGGTTCCGGGTTGGTTTGCAGTCGTCACCGGCTGGTTTATGATGCTCGCAGCTTTTTCGGGAGTAGTTTGTTTGGTTTCTGCCGTGTTTGGATTTGCTCGGCAGCGGAAGCAGAAGACGGCAGTTCGTTAAGGGGTCAGTCCCTCTTTTTTTAACTTTCATTCAGGGCTCGACGGAGTCTCGCCCCACCACATGGCCGTCCGCAAGGACCGGCTCGCGGGGACGCTCGCCCCACCTCTTGGCCCGTCCGGCACGGACCCTGGTAGGGCGGTGCTGCTGCGCCGCCCCAATATTGGGGCTGACCAGCAGGTCAGCCCTACCGGCCCTGAAACCCGTCCGGAAAGGCCGTTAAGGGGTCA
>CAIXBQ010000017.1 GCA_903917705.1 uncultured Verrucomicrobia subdivision 3 bacterium
CCCAGGAGGTTCCGTTTGGAGGCGGCGAATGACCAAGTCAGCCTCGCCGCTACGATCAAGTTTTGCTCGGGGTCTTGCCATCCGCCAACGCTAACTGCATATCTCAACTTATACCAGACTATTTGCGTAGTTGGTATTATAACCGTCTGCCGCCGGGCCAGTATGAATTCGAGGTGCAGGTCGGCGGTCCCGATGGCCGGTGGCGGGCGGCGCAGCCAGCGCTGAAACTCGAGGTGGTGCCCCGGTTTTGGGAGCGGCGGTTGGTGCAGTTGCTGGGGGCTCTATTGTTTTTGGTGACGGTAGCGGTGGTCGTTCGCACGCGGGAGCGCATGAAAGCGCGCCGGCGGCTGCGGCAGCTTGAAATCCAGCAGTCGCTCGAACAGGAGCGTCGCCGCATCGCCCGCGACCTGCACGACGACCTCGGCTCCAACCTGACTGAAATCCAGTTCCTGTCCGAGGAAATCCAGCGCACGGCGGACGCCCAGCCCGGGGCGCAGCAACGGGCAATCCGGCTGAACGCCAAGGTTCGGCAGACGGTCAGCGCGATGGATCAAATCGTATGGACCGTGAATCCCCGGAACGACTCCGTGCCGAATCTGGCGAGTTTTCTCTCCGAATATGCGCAAGAGTTTTTCCGCCCCACCTCGATCCGCTGCCGCTTGGATGTGCCGGTCAACCTGCCGGAGCAGGCATTGAGCGCTATGGCACGGCACGAGATTTTTCTGGCCGTCAAGGAGGCGTTTAACAACGTCGCCAAACACGCCGCCGCCGGCGAAACCTGGCTGCGCATCCGCTGCTCCGCCCGCGAATTGGAAATCGAAATCGAGGACAACGGCTGCGGCTTCGAGGCCGGACCGCGTGAATCCGCTGGCAACGGTCTCGGGAACATGGGTCGCCGGCTCGGCGGGCTCGGCGGCCGCACCGAGATCAGCAGCCAGCCTGGTCGCGGCACGCGGGTGCGTTTCGTCCTGCCTTTGGGGGACGCAGCCCCGGCGGTGCAGGGCAAGGCCGGGGCGGACGGAGCGTTGCCGGATGACGCATCGGGAGCCGCGCCGCCGTAATCAAAGTCGTATTTCACAAAGATCGCATGACCATCAAAGTTGCCATCGTCGAAGACAAGATCGGTATCCGCGAACACTGGGATCAACTGCTCCGGAGCACGCCGGGCTTCGAGTGCGTGGGTGTCTGCGCTTCAGCCGAGATGGCCTTGCGCGAGCTTCCGGCCAAGGCCCCCGATGTGGTGCTGATGGACATCAATCTTCCCGGCATGTCGGGCATCAAATGCATGGCGCGGCTGCGGCAGGTTCTGCCCGGGGTGCGCATCGTCATGGTCACCGTCTATGGCGACGCCCAGAATATTTTCGAGGCATTGCAGGCGGGGGCCAGCGGCTATCTGCTCAAGCGCGCCTCGGACGCGGAATTGCTTCAGGCCATTGCCGGGGTCATGCAGGGCGGCGGGCCGATGAGCGGCGAGATTGCGCGCCGCGTCATCGAATCCTTTCAGCGCCCGGCTGCGCCCGCGGGAGTGGAGGCGCAACTCACGCCGCGCGAAAGCGAGGTGCTGTCCCTGACCGCGCGCGGGTTCGCCAGCAAGGAAATCGCTGACCAACTCGGCATCAGTGTCCGCACGGTGTCCCTGCATCTCCAGCATATTTACGAGAAACTTCACGTGCGCTCGCGCACCGAGGCGGCGGCCAAATACTTCGCCTCCCAACCGCCCCACGCGCGCTGATGGCGCGCTCGTCGGGCGGACGGCATAGGTAATTTTGCGTATTACGCATTTCTCCGGCTGGTGAGAGACTCCCTCTGTCACTCACAGATCCAAACAACAATAACTATCATAAACACCAAACCTATGTATCTAAAATCTCTCGTCGCCACGATCGCGCGGCCTGGCCTCGCGCTGTTGGTCATCCTTGCCACGATCTTCCCGCCGGCGGTTCATGCCGCCAGTATTTACAAGGCGCCAACCGGCACCGACCTGACCGCCGGCGCGAGTTGGCAGGGCGGCACCGCGCCGACCAGCGCGGACATGGCAACGTGGACTAACGCTGCGCTTGGCGCATCTTTGGCCTTGGGAACTTCAACCGCTTGGAGCGGCATCCGTGTTTCCAACGCGCTGACAGACATCGCCATTGGCGGTGCTGGTGCGTTCACGAACGGTGCCAGCGGCATTGACATGTCGGCTTCCGTCGTCAACCTGACGATCACCAACGCCATCGTCCTCGGCGCCAACCAGACCTGGACGGTGAATGCCGGCGTGGGGCTGACTAATTACGGCGGCATTTCCAGCCCCGGCGGATTTACTTTGACCAAGTCCGGAGCCGGCACCCTGACGCTCTACGGCACGAATACTTACGCCAAGGCTGGAACCATTAATAATGGCACCTTTAACTTGGGATCAAGCAGCCAGTTTGCGCATACGAATGTTTTCATTGTGACATCCAATACGGTCGCGAATCTTCATGGCACCTTCACTTACACCACCTCTGCCAGCGCTGGAACCAGTGGGCTTGAGGTGGATAACGGAGCCACGGTGAACTTTGATGGCACCGCCAGCATCAGCGGAGCCTCCGGGGCAACCCGCATCGGCAACTCTGGCGCGAACACGGCATACCTAAACATTATTACTGGCGGCTCATACACAACCTGGCTAAATACTATCATTGGAAGAGCAAGTGACCCTGGCGTGGTGACGGTTTCCGGCGGAACATTGGTTCAAAGCAATAACCAGGTGCAAGTCGGGCAAGGAGCAAGTGGCACGCTGACCATTACCAACAGTGGCAATGTTTTTGTTCCTTCAGCGACCGCCTCAGCTTTTATCATTGGTAACGGCGCGCCTGGAACCGTGAATCTGAGCGGGGGGACACTGCAAGTCCCCAAGGTCTCGGTCGGTGCCAGCTCTTCGACTTTCAACTTCAACGGCGGAACGCTCAAGCCGCTGACCAATAACACCACGGCTAATAGCACCGCGTTCATGAGCGGCTTGACCACCGCCAACGTGCTGGCGGGCGGGGCGATTATTGACACGGCAACGAACGCTGTCACCATCGGCCAGTCCTTGTTGAATGGCGTCGCCGGGACCGACGGCGGGTTGGTCAAGCTGGGTGCCGGTTCGCTCATCCTTTCGGGATCGAGCACCTACACCGGCCCCACGGTGGTAAGCAACGGCACGGTTTTCGTGGATGGTTCGCTCAACACGGCGGGTGCCGTATCCGTGAAGTCAGGCACGACGTTCGGCGGCGTGGGCAGCGCCGGCAACGTCACGGTCGCGAATGGCGGCACGGTCGAAGGCGGGCAAGGCAGTAGTGGCTCTCTGTCTCTCGCCAGCCTGACCCTGGGCATCGGGGCGAGCGACCTCACCACCGCCACGTTTAACGTCGTGAATGGCGAGAGCATTACCTGTAGCGGCTCGGTGGCGGTCAACGGCACCAACTATATTACCGTGACCGGAAGCAACCCAAGTGTCGGCGTTTACACCCTGATGACCTACACCGGCTCGACGCCTTTTGCCAAGATGCGTCTGGGCACGGTGCCCTTTGCCTTGGGCGCCTTCCTGCAGGATTCCGGCAGTGCCATCCAATTGAATGTCACCAACAACTACGTGGTCCCGCTCGGGCCTGCCACCTGGGTGGGCAATGCAGGGAGCACCTGGAACCTGACCAACTCGTTCGATTGGAAGCTCACTACGGGCGGCCAAAAAACGGTCTATACGGACGGGAGCGACGTCACGTTCGATAACTCGGCGACGAACTTCACGGTGGCCTTGGCGACCAACGTGGCGCCCAACAGCATTACGGTCACGTCCTCGAGCAATTACCTGTTCGCTGGCACCGGCACGATCACGGGCGCCACCGCTCTGACCGATAACGGTCCGGGCACGCTGACCCTGGCCAACAGTAACAGTTTCACCGGCGGCACCTTCGTGAACGGTGGCCGGCTCCAGCTCGGCAACGGAGGCGCCAGCGGATCGCTCGGCGGCACCATCACCGACAATGCCACGGTGGTTTTCAACCGCAATGACACCAATGCCGTGGTCAATTACGTCACCGGCAGCGGTTCGGTGGTGCAAGCCGGCTCCGGCACCACCCTGCTGGCGGCATCGAGCGACTATACCGGCGGCACCACGGTCAGCAACGGCACGCTCGAAGTGACCAGCACCGGTGCGCTTACCGGCGCTGGCAGCATGGCGGTCCAGTCCGGCGCGACGCTGGTGCTTGACACCGGAGTGGCTTCTTCGTTTTCGACGCTGGCGCTGGGTGCCGGCTCCACCAACGGGCTGGCGGCGGGGGGAAGTTCGATCACCGTGACCGGCGCCAACGGCTTGATGGTCGGCGGTCCGGCGACGATGCGGATGCTGGCCCCGCTGCCGGCGCCAGGCGTCTATGACCTTATTGGCTACAACGGGACTATCGGTGGCGCTGGGCTGGGTGCCCTGTCATTGGCTCTGCCGTTCCCGCACGCGAGCGGCAGCCTGATCACCAACGCGGCTGGCACTTCGGTGCAGCTCAATCTAACTGAAAATGGTTCGGTGCTCTGGGTGGGCAATCTGGCCGGTAACTGGGACCTCTCCGGCGCGACCGAGTGGAAGCTGGGTAATAGCGGTGCATCCACCGGCTATCTGGACAAGGACGTCGTGGTGTTCGATGACACCGCCACCCGGTTCACTGTCAATGTCGCCACCAATGTGAATCCCACCAGCGTTACGGTTTCTGCCACCAACAATTACCTGTTCACGGGCAGCGGCACAATCACGGCTAACACGACGCTGATTATGAACGGGGCTGGCACGGTAACATTCGCCAACTCCAATGTTTTCAACGGCGGCTCCGTTATCATCGGAGGAACGCTGCAAATCGGCAACGGCGGCACCAGCGGGGCTATCGGCGGCGACATTGCGGACAACGCCACGCTGGTGTTCAATCGATCGGATGCGCTCACTTATAGCGGGCTGATTAGTGGCTCGGGCGGGCTGGTCAAGCAAGGTGCCGGGACCTTGACACTCTCCAATTTTAACACCTATGCCGGAGGCACCATTGTCAGTAACGGCACGTTGGTGGTATTCAACCCGCTGATTGGTGGCAGCTATTACGGGGGCATCGCGGGCAGCCTCACGGTCAATCCGGGCGCCATGGTGGTTCTGCGGTCCCAGAATTCCCTTGGCTATGGCACGGCGTTTGTATCCCCGATCAACAACTCCGGCACCATTATTCAGGCAGCCCTGTCCGGCACGGATCTTCAGAACTTCGCCGGTGTGACCCTGAACCTGATCGGCGGCTGGATCGGCGCCACCAACGGCGGATTTTTGGATCCTACAGGCGGCACCACCATCAACAGCCTGTCCAACGCCATCCCTTCGACCATTGGTGGTTCGTTCCTGCGGCTGCGCCAGCCGGACACGACGATCACCGTCGAAGCTGGTGGCGGTCCCGTTGACCTGCTCATCAGCGCGGTGATCAGCCAATTCGCTACCGGCTACGGCTTCACCAAAGCGGGACCTGGCATACTGGTGGTTACGGCCGCGAGCACTTACAGCGGTCCCACGACGATCAGCGCGGGCACTCTGCAAGTTGGCGCCGGTGGCAACAGCGGCACGCTGGGCACGGGTCTGGTCACTGACAATGCCACGCTGGTTTTCAACCGCGCCGACAGCTACACGGTGACCAACTATCTGACTGGCAGTGGAGCGTTGGTGCAAGCCGGTGCCGGCACCCTCACCCTCACTAACGTGGACGACTACACTGGCGGCACCACAGTCAGCCATGGCACGCTGCTGGTCAACGGGTCGCTGGCTGCCGGCGGCGCGGTGACGGTGAACACCAACGCAGTCCTCGGCGGGGCTGGCATCGTCGGCAGCGTGGCCGTGCAGGCTGGCGGTGCCGTCCGCGGCGGCGATGTCAATTATTCCAACACGCTGACCGTGGCAACCTTGAGTCTGGGGAACGGCAGCACGGCCACGACGACCAGCCGTTTCAAAGTGGCGGCGGGCGGCAATGTCGCGGCCACCACGGCCCTCAATGTGAACGGCACAAATCTTGTCACCATCCTTGACTCTACTCTGGTGGTCGGCACGAATACCCTCTTCACTTACGGCGGCGGCTCCATCGGCGGCACGAGTGGTTTTGGCGGCTTAAAGCTGGGCACCCTGCCAGCGGGCGTCACGGCGCACTTGATAGACAACGGCGCCGCCGTGCAGTTGGCGGTGACCTCCTTGTTCACGGTCGCCACCAATTCCCCGGTGCTGACCAATTCCATCAGCGGCGGCAACTTGAACCTGTCCTGGCCCGCGGATCACCTAGGCTGGCGGTTGCAGGTGCAGACCAACACACTGAACGTCGGCCTGAACAGCAGTTGGTTCACCTGGCCCAATTCGACCAACGCGACTGCGGTTTCGATCCCGATAAATTCGGCAAACCCGACTGTCTTCTTTCGGTTGATTTATCCATGAGGACGACCCGTGAACCATCGAACGGCTTGAATGGCAATTGTGGTTGAGGGGTTGGGTTCGGGCGGCTGGGGTGAGGCCCAGCCGCCGATTTTAAGACGTCGTATTAAAAGTTTGCAGAACACTTATATGAACACACATTCAGCAATCTGGGTAATTCAGAACCGCCGCCTGCGCGGCTTTACTTTGATTGAACTGCTGGTCGTCATCGCCATCATCGCCATCTTGGCGGCGCTGCTGCTGCCGGCTCTTTCCGCCGCCAAGCGCAAGGCCAAAGAGACCCAATGCATGAATAATATCAAGCAATACGCTTTGGCAAACACCATGTATAACGGCGACAGCAAGGGGGTCTTGATGAGCGCGCAAGATCCGCTTACAGGCAGTGGATTGTGGATTGGTCGGATGGAAACAAATTACAACCTTAAGACAGCTTCGCGTTGCTGTCCGAGCGCTCCGGAGATAACCCCGGCTAGCGCGTGGAACTCACCCAACACGCAAGTGGGTGGAACTGGCGGCTACGGTGGCACGGCGGATTATCCTTGGAACTCTCTCAATGCTATTGGCCAGCTTTTTCAGGGGGGATACGCCATGAACGGTTGGTGTCTTACCGCAGACGGTGGCACCATTGTGGCCAACTATTTTAACAAGGATATCAGCATTCGAAATCCGGCGGCGACCCCCTGTTTTTCCGATGCCATCATGTTTCGATCTTATTGCCAGTCGGCGGATCCGTTCCCGCCCAATGTTTATCAGGGGGAAGATTTGGCTAACTCTGGAATCGGGCGGGTCTGTATTGCCCGCCACGGTGTCGGCGCTGCCCCCAAGGGCAACCAGCCAGCCAACAGCGGCATTTATAATTCCGCTCGCATCTTCGTGGGGTTGGCGGACGGCCATGCGGAATCATCGAAGCTAAATAATTTAAAGAATTATTATTGGAACGCCACCTGGCCCAATTGAACAAAAAAACTTACAGGCCAAAAAGGATGTGGAAAGTGAAAAGCATTAATCGGCGGGCGGAAGTCGGCTTAGTGGAACCGTCCAATTACAATTTGACCCATCGTGAAATGAAGGTTGTCAGCCTCTTGGTGGAAGGATTAAGCAACCAGCAGATCGCGAATCGTCTGGGGCTTAAATTTTATACGGTGACCACCCATTTGAAAAGTATTTACAAAAAGCTTGGCGTTCACAAACGCATCCTGGTGGCAAGCAAAGTCCTGACCGAGGGGATTACCACAGGGTCTATTCGAACCGGTTTTGCGATTAATCTCCAGGATTCCCTCGATAACTTGCCTGCGCCAGCAACCGAAGTCGGATTGCTTTTTGAAACCACCACGCCTCCACGTTAACCAACAAAGTTGAGAACAAATCAAACCGGCTGACCGAATATGCCTGCTGCGAAAGGCTGGCTCCAAACCTGTTTCACAACCGCATCATGCAGAAAAACATTACTGTCTTCGCCGCCCTTTGCTTGCTGGCTATGCCAGCCGCGGCCCTGGCGCAGTCCCTCACAGGGGCGCCCAAGCCGAACATCGTGTTCATTTTAATCGACGACATGGGGTGGAAAGATGGCGCGTGTTTCGGCAGCAAGTTTTACCAGACGCCGCAGCTGGACGCGCTCGCCAAATCCGGCGTGCGCTTCACGCAGGCTTACGCGGCGTGTGCCGTTTGCTCGCCGACCCGTGCGGCGCTGATGACCGGAAAGAATCCCGCGAGGCTGCACATCACCGACTACATCCCTGGCGAGGGTGCGCCCAAAAACAGCCGTTTCAAAGTTCCCGACTGGCAGCAGCATTTGCCGCTGGAAGAAACCACGCTCGCCACCGCGCTAAAGAAAGTTGGCTACACCACCGCGCACCTTGGCAAATGGCATCTCGGCGGCGGTGAATTTCTGCCGCAGCATCAGGGCTTCGACATGAATATTGCCGGCGGTGAGACCGGCGGTCCGGCATCGTATTTCTGGCCTTACGGCAATAGGAACAATGGCAATTGCGTCCCCGACCTCGCCTCGCGCGGTGGTCAGAAAGGCGAATATCTCACGGACCAGCTTACCGACGAGGCGCTGAACTTTATCGAGGCGAACAAGGGCAGGCCTTTTTATCTGAACTTCTGCCATTACGCCGTCCACGCGCCGCTGATGGGCAAGCAAGAGTTGATTGACGAGGCCGCCGACCGTCCCGGAGCCGATGGCCAGGATAACAAAGTTTATTACGCCATGCTCAAGAGCGTGGATGAAAGTGCCGGTCGCATCGTAAAAAAATTGGACGAGCTGCACCTGGCAGATCACACGGTCATCGTGTTCACCTCGGACAACGGCGGCGCGGTGCATTTCGGCCAGCCGCCGGCCACGTCCAATTTTCCGCTGCGCGCCGGGAAAGGGTTCGCCTACGAGGGCGGATTGCGCGTGCCGCTCATCGTCAAGCTGCCGGGAGTGACTCACGCCGGAACCGTCTGCAACACGCCGGTCATCACGATGGACTGGTTTCCCACACTGCTCGAACTCGCCGGTGCAGGCAAATCCGCCAGCCGCACGGCGGTGGATGGCGTGAGCCTGGTGCCGTTGCTGCGAGGCGAAAAACAGACGCCGCATCAAGAACTGTTCTGGCACTATCCGCATTATTGGAACGGTGGGGATATTTCGCCTTACTGTGTGGCGCGTGTCAGCGATTGGAAGCTGATCCGCTTTTACGAGACCGGTCGCGAGGAGCTTTACAACTTGGAATGGGATTTATCAGAAACAAACAATCTGGCCGCCGCGAATCCCCAAGAGCGGCATGAATTGAGCGCGCGGCTCGACGCCTGGCTCAAGGAGGTCGGTGCGCAAATGCCGGTGCCGAGAGGTAATGACAGCCCGGTGCGGCCAATTCACCAAACATCGCCTCCGGTTATCCATGATTGAAAATTCCAAACCCATTTGCCTCTTTCAAAACCCCGTAGCAGCCGACGTCAGGAGGCTCAAATCTCAATGAAAACGCCCATCAACAACATCCGATTCAGGGTATGGCTGGCCGGTTTTTACCTGCTGTTGGTCGGCAGCGTTTACGCCTTGCCCGACGCGCTCACGCTGACCGTCACCAACGCCTGGACCTTGCAGCCGGTGACATTCAACCTCCAGCGCTACAACCTGCGCGCGACGAATTATCAGGTGCGGATTTATTCGGACGCGACGACCTACACGCTGCTGCCCACGAATCAAATCCCCGAAGTGACGACTTATCGCGGACGCATTGCCGGTGATCCGGGTGCGGTGGTGGTTGGCACGTTTGGTGTGGACGGGAAATTATATTATCAAGTCAGCTATGGTTGCCGCTATCAGAACAGCACGACCGAATATGATCCTTACGACACGACGAACCGGCTTTCGTGGGGCTTGAGGGGCGCGTATTTTCAGACGATGAACCTGCCGAGCCTGGGTTATGTGACCAACTACGCGGTGGCACCGACGAACCTTCCGCAGCACATCACCTGGTCCGCGAGCAATTATCCGACGAATCCCGCGATGAGCTACGGCGGGCCGCCGTATTTGAATGTTCTCAAACAGGTGCCGGTGCAGCGGGCGCGGCTGGTTTTGGATTCGGACTATGCCCGGCTCTTCAACACGTTCGCCGGCAGCAACCTTGCCACGGCGATTTTGATTCAGGAAGCCCGCATCAACGACGTGGATTACGAGCAGGCGCGGGATCTGGGCATTTGCTACCAAATCATGTGCGTTTGTGTGCGCACCAACACGCAGTTGCCATATACCACCACGACTGGCGATCTTACCGAGGAAAAAAACTTCTGGAGTCCCGATCCGGGCTACAGCCACGGCGTGGCCACCAACGGCTGGTTTGACATGGTTCATGGCTCGGTCAACGTCGCCACCGCCGGCGGTTACGCGGATTGCCCCGGCGATTACAGCGTGATGGATCCGAGTTGGTGCGGTTTCGCATCGGGCCACGAGATGGGCCACAACTGGGGGCAAAACCATTACACCTCGACGCGCGACTACACGGGCGACAATTTCTGGCACGTGGCGCAGGATGGATCGGGCCTCGCCTATTCGACCCGTGATGCCTGCTAGGCGCAATACCAGCGGCGCAACACCGCGAAAGGCGGCATTGAGTGGGTGAAATATAATTACCAGCTTGCGCCGCACGCCACGCCGGACCTGGCGACGACCAAGACCAACCAGTCGGTCAGCCTCAACGTGCTGTTGAACGACTACATCGCCAACAGCAACACGCTCTCCATCGTTTCGTTTGAAACCAACACCGCCAACGGCGGCGTGGTGACCAACCTGGGCAACGGCGTTTTGAAATACACGCCGCCCAACAATTTTGTCGGCTACGATTTGTTTCATTATTACGTCGGCGAGCCGAGCGGCTT
This sequence comes from uncultured Verrucomicrobia subdivision 3 bacterium, assembly GCA_903917705.1. Taxonomy (GTDB): domain Bacteria; phylum Verrucomicrobiota; class Verrucomicrobiia; order Limisphaerales; family UBA11358; genus UBA11358. Next base: position 10,811 of record CAIXBQ010000017.1, read on the forward strand.
GAAAAGTCTGACGGCGGCGAAAGTGCTGGTGAGCAGCGATGCCAATCCGCTGCTGGGGGAATGGTCGCTGAACAATACGAACGGCACCAGCGCCTCCGAAGCCACCGGCAACGGCCAGGCGGCCACGCTTTACGGCACGGCGTCTTTTGGCACGGGTTCCGTTCCAGGCGTGGCCGGCGGCACGGCGCTGCATTTTGACGGCGCGGGCTATGCGCGGTTTCAGGGCACCTGGTTTGATTCCTACAACACCAACCTGAGCCTTTCGCTGTGGGTCAGGCCCGACGCGACGCCGAGCGGTGAGCAGATGATTTTCATGAAAAGCGCAACCGACAACAACACCGCATCCAGCAGTCTTGGCTCTGCCGGCGTCCGTCTCGGCATGAACGGCTCGACCTTTTTCTTCACCGGGGCCACGGTGGGAGGGCAGAGCAGCTTCGACGTCAAAGCCGCCGTCGTGCCGCAGCCGGGCGTCTGGTATAATTTGGTCGGAGAGATTGATCGCACCAGCGGCTTGATCCGGCTTTACGTCAACGGCGTGGAATACACCGGCACGGCCAGCACGCGCACGATTCCGGCGGGCGAATTTATCGCGGCGGACAACTGGCCGCTGCTGGGCATGGCCAACGACGGCAACGGCAACACGTCCTGGCTGACCGGCGCAATTGATGACGTGCGGCTTTACACCAAGGCGCTTTCACTGTCGGAGGTCACGGCGATTTATTCGGGCGCGGGCCTGCTGCCTGCGGCCGGGCCGCATCCTTACGATGGCGAAGGCAATGTGGCGTTTCTGCCTCTGCTGACCTGGCAGCCGGGCGGGACAAACAGTTTTAAATACAATGTTTATCTGGGCACCAATGCCGCCAACGTGGCGATTGCCACGACCAGTTCCAACGAATATCAAGGACAGGTTAGCGCGGCGAGTTTCACCCCGACGAACAGTCTGGGCACCAACACGGCGTATTTTTGGCGGATAGACGAAGTTTACGGAACCAACCTTGTGGGCAGCGGCGGGTGGAGTTTCACCACGGCGGCGGATGGGATTCACAGCGGGTTGAAATTGTATTTATCATTGGACGCCAGAGATACTTCCGGCACGACCACGTTTGATCGCTCCGTCGCGCCGTATCACGACGGCACCCTTTTCAATTCGCCGACCGGCGCGGTGGGACAGGTCAATGAGTCGTTGGCATTCAACGGATCGAGCACTTATGTGCAAACCCCGGCGTTGAGTATGACCACGAGCAACGCCACGTTTCTGGCGTGGGTGAAGCTGAACGGCAACCAGAGCTCCTACACCGGCATCATCTTTTGCCGCGGCGGCTCCACTTCCGCCGGCATGGATTTCCCCACGTCCAATCGGCTCGGGTATCACTGGAACAATGAGTCGGGCACCTATGCCTACAGTTCCGGCCCGCAAGTGCCGACCAATCAGTGGGTGCTCGTGGCCGTGACCGTGACCAACAACCGCGCCGTGTTCTATCTCGGCCAGACCAACGGCGTCATCACGTCCACGACCAACAATTACACGCACGTCTTGCAGGCCTTCGACGCTGCGGAAGAGGTTGGGCGTGACAATTTCGGCGGCCGCAGTTTCAACGGTCTGATTGATGAGGCTTGTGTCTGGAACCGCGCTTTGACCGCCGGCGAAATTGGTCAGATTCTGACCAACGGCATCAACGGCGCCAGCTTTGCCGGCGTGCCGTCGGCCCCGGACACCAACACGTTCACCTGGGTGGGAGATACCGATGCGTATTGGACCAACGCGTTGAACTGGGCGACCAACGCCACGCCCGCCGCTGCCAACACGGTTTATTTCAATGATTCGGCCAGACTTACCGGCACCCAGTTGGCCACGAACTTTTCCATTTACGGAATCAATGTTTCCGGCGGCTTGCGTGGCGCTGGCATCTATGGCACGAATACGCTGACGCTCGGCGCGGGCGGCATCGTGATGACCAATGTCACGGCCAGCCTCACGCTTGGCGCGGCGGTGTCCCTCGGCACGGCGCAGACTTGGACGGTGGCCAATGGCTCCATGCTCACGCTGACGAACAAACTTTCCGGCAACGCCAACCCGGTGCTCACCCTCAACGGCGGTGGCGTGGTGTATTTGAGCAACAATATTTCCGGCAGCAGTTACGGCGGAAATGTGCTCGTCAACGCCGGCACGTTGAGTTTGCCTTTCGGTTGGTATACGGCTTCGGTCGCCGGCAACGTCAGTGTTGGAACCAATGGCACGCTTATTTTCAACAGCCACCCGTATGGTCCCAATGCTGACAATTACACCACCAACGCCGGCACCATCCTTGTCCCCGGCGGCGGACATTTGTCCAACTTGGAGTTGCGCGGCGGGCAGATCACCGGCACCGGGAGCCTGCGCGTCGGCGACTACTTTGGGACCAGCAGCGGTGGTCATTGGGCCTCACGCTCCAACAGTGTCACGGCCACGATCAACGTCGCCAATTTGTCGCTCTTCACCGTCAACACCATCTTCACGGTCGAGAACGGCACCGCCGAGCCTGATCTGCTGGTTTCAGCACCCATGCTGGATGGGGCCAATGGCTCCGCCAGCTTCACCAAGGCCGGCCTTGGCTCGCTCACACTCACGCAGCCCAGCACTTACACCGGCAACACGACCAACAGCCAGGGCACGCTTAACTTGACCGGCCCGGATAACATCCTGCCCGCCGCCACCGGCTTGTATCTCGCGACGAACACCGTTTTGAATTTGAACGGCATCAACCAGACCGTCGCGCGACTTAACGGCGGCGGCACCATCAACCTCGGGGCCGGCTCGCTCGCGGACACGGATGCGGGCACCAATGTTTTTGGTGGCCTCATCACCGGCAATCCCAACGGCGCGACGGCCAACGACACTCAGCTTGCACCGCCCGGCGGCTTCGCGCTGGCCGGCCCGGGCAAACTTACTTTGACCAATGTTCAAGCCTATGTTGGCGACACCTGGGTTTCGTCCGGCACGCTGGCCTTGAGCGGCGGTGGCACGCTGGCCGGCAGTTCCAATCTCGTTGTTTCCGCCGGTGCGATACTCGATGCCACCGCCCGCACGGACGGCACGTTGAAACTGGGTTCCGGCCAGACGCTGGCGGGCTTCGGCAAAGTGGCAGGCAAGGTGGTTGCCACGAACGGCGCGGCCCTGGCGCCCGGCAATGGTGCCAGCCTCGGCACGCTGACCTTCAACAGCACGGTGAACCTCACTGGCGGCCAGGCGCAGATGGCCATCAGCAAATCCGGCGCGACCCTGGCGAATGATTCTTTGACCGGCATCACCACGCTCACCTGCGGCGGCTCACTGGTCGTCACCAACCTCGGCCCGGACGCGCTGGCGGCGGGCGACAGTTTCAAATTGTTCAACGCCTCCACCTTCACCGGCACGTTCACGAATTTTAACCTGCCGCCGCTCGCGTCAAATCTCCTGTGGAACACAAGCCAGATGGCCGTGAACGGCACGCTCGCGGTGATCGCGCTGGCGCCGCCCGCGCTTTCCGGCGCGACTTCATTGGGCGGCGGCGGATTCCAGTTGACCTTCAGCGGTCCCGGCGGCCAGACCTATGCGATTCTGACCAGCACCAATCTGCTTCTGGCGATGACGAACTGGACCGTCCTGACGAACGGCACCTTCGGCGCCAGTCCCGTGACGGTCACCAACAGCGTCGCCCCGGGATCGCCGGCCGGATATTACCGCATCGCGTCGCCATGAGATCCGGTGGATCGACTGATGGCGCCTATGACAGAAATCTGGACCGATTTCCGGCTTCTCCGCCGAACCGTTTAGCACGGATGACCCTGTCAAGTGAGCCAAGCGGCAGTTGCAAAGCGCGGCATTTTTGGCAATGGCAGCCGCGTCGCCCGCCGGCTGCACCGGAAGATTCTTAGTCAATCGCCTTGACCCATATTTCCCAATTAAATGACTGGAAAAATGACTTGCATATTCTGGGAGGTGGCAGAAAATCACGAAAACCACTCACGCCGGTCGTCGGCGTGAAACCATATGGGAAATGTCAGATGAAAACAATGCCTCCCAACCCGCCGCTAAAGATCCAGTTTCTTACCGCCGGCGGAACGATCGACAAGGTTTATTTTGATGCCAAGAGCGAATTTCAGGTCGGTCCGCCACAGGTGCTAACAGTCCTACGGGATGCCAACGTGACTTTTGAATACAGCATCGAATCACTCCTTCGCAAGGACAGTCTAGAGATGAATGATGAGGATCGGCATCTCATCCGCCACCGGGTGGCGGCCGAACCTTGCACCCGCATTGTAATTACACACGGCACGGACACGATGATCCAAACAGCTCGATCGCTGGCTGGCATAACGGGAAAGACAATTGTCCTCACCGGCTCGATGCAACCTGCAAAATTCCGGATGTCAGATGCCGCGCTCAACATCGGCACTGCGATTGGTGCGGTCCAAAGTCTGCCCCCTGGCATTTATATCGCCATGAACGGCCAAGTTTTTGACCCGTATCAAACGCGCAAGAATCGCGATAAAAACTGTTTCGAGTCGGCTCCGTAGTCGGAGAGCGGAAAAAGATAATTTTCGAGTCGGAATCTCAATGTCGTTTGCTCGATCCGCTATAAAATCTGTGTGTCTGCTGGAGTATTGAAATCAGGTGCCGGATATACGAGGTTTTGCCAGTATTACTTTGCAGGAGAAAAGTGTAGGATTGTCGCGGATGCAGGTGTTACTTGTAGCGTCAGGCTGCCGGAATTCTCACCTTTCATTTTTCCCCATTGCCCCGCCCAGATGCCCTGGGAATCAATGGATGCACCACCCATAGTAACATCTGATTTGGCAGCCATGTCCGAATCTTTCTGGGTCAAATCAAGATGTTGCCATGCCCCAGAGCCCGTGCCGGTGGGTAATTGGAGAGAAACCGCTGCTGGTTGGCCTTTGTCGCCGTAACTTTTGTTGAGCAAGGTCAGAAAAATGGATCCGTCGGCATCTTGATAGGCGTAGGCATTGAAATTAAACACAGAGGCTGCCGCCATCTTGACTTCGAGGGGGCGTCCCTGCGCGCCCTGGCTGAAAGCTAGATACGCATAGCCTTGCGGCCGCGTGACAAATCCCCGGCCATCAGTTTGACGCAGAAACGCGGCGTAATTCGGCGGACCAAACTTGCCATCGCGCCCCACCAATTCTCCCGTGTGATAATTCACCCCCAGAATATGATGCGCCGCCCACCAATGGGTGCAATCTAGCGCCCATAAGGTTGACGCGAAAGTGTCGCTCGAATCTTTAGCCCCACCGTCGTAGCAACTGTTCATCTCGTCAATCCGATAGGGCACGCCTTGGGCGGCCAAAGCTGCG
>CAIXBQ010000018.1 GCA_903917705.1 uncultured Verrucomicrobia subdivision 3 bacterium
CGATCTTGATGGTATCGGCAGCAAATGCTGGACCGGAACAGGCCGCAGCAATCACGAGTACGACGGCGGCGATGCCGCGCCGGATATTCGACATCATAGTCCCTCCCAGTCGTTTGGTGGCCGGTTATCCTGGCCTGATATACCCGCTCGCCTGGGAAATCCGGGGTTCTGTATGCCGGCGGAATGGAACCGCTGGTTCACCCGCGTCCTGGTGGCAGTGAGGCCGGCGCAGGCGTCAGTTCGTGGCGGCCGACATCCCGCATTCCCTCAGCAGCGGAGCAATCGATCAACCCGTTCGCTCAGGGAGCCTGCGGGTTGAATTTGCCCATAAAATGGAATTTGTCCGTGATCAGGCTCACGATTGCGTCCCGGTAGTCATCGAGCCTGACAAAAAAGCCCTCCACCGCCGCCTTGAAGTCGGCAAAGGTCGGAAAGTACTCATTGTAGATCGTAGATTTCTTGAACAACCACCAGAAGCGCTCGATCAGGTTCAGGTTCGGCGCATAAGCCGGCAGGTAGATCAGTTCAACGCGGCAGTCGTCGCACGCCAGCCACGCCTTGATCTCTTTCGAGTGGTTGTACCGGGCATTGTCCAGCACTACCCGGATCGCACTCGCCGCCGGGTGCCGCGCCTGCAGGTCCTCGAACAACAGGATCATCTCGGCGCTGGTGATCCGCTCCGGCAGACGGTGCACGAATTCGCGGCCAGGCCAACTCAATGCGCCGTTGATGCTGATGTTGCTCCGGCCGTGATTGCTTTTCAGTTCCCGTGTCTCGCCCTTGCGGATCCAGCCATACGCAGCGTGTGCGGTGTATGAAGGATGCGTCCCGTCGACGAAATACAGCGGCGTATCCTCGTTGGCCGCCTTCATCAATGGACCGAGGACCTCCTCCACGTACTTCCGCTGCACATCTTCGTTGGCTTTCGCCGGCACCTTTTTCGGCATCTTGTAGACGAAGCTCAGCCGCTTCAGCAGCTTGGCCATGGCGTGCGGCGTGTAGATCACCTCGAAGGTCCGCTCCACGAAGGCACACACCGCCTTCGCCGTCATATAAAGACGGGCGTCGAGTTCAGCCCCCAGCACCGCAAGCTGTTCCGCGTTGAGCGCCGGTTCAGCGCCCGCGTACTGCAACCGTTCGATCCCCGTGACACCGGACGCCTGATACAGCCGGCGGTGTTCGCGCACCGTTTCGGCGTCGATGAACAGAGCCTCAGCCACACGCTCCGCGGTCCAGCCATCGTCCAGCAGCAGCAGCGCGTTCATGCGCCGATGCACCGGGCTCGGTGTTTGGCGGCGCATCAGCAGCAGAAGCTGCGCCCGGTCCTCGGGGGAGAGAATCGCTCCGCTCATGAACCGCAGAGAATCGGGGTTTGCCGAGCTTGCATAGCCCCCGGCCAGATTTTTCCGGAGTCAGGGTATATAAGGTGGACCGCGCGACCTTCAGCAGACGGCACTGGGTGACAACCGGCACCTCCGGGTCACCATGGTCCACCAGAGCGAGCCGCTCGGGGCGGTTCATGGCCCAGACCTTTTGCGAAAAAAATCCCGCTCCACTGTCAATTGGCCAATCTTTTCATACAGTGGGGCCATCAGGGCCTCCGCCTCCGCGGCGCCATTGGCCGAGCCGCCTTGGTTCCGGGCGAACAGCGAC
>CAIXBQ010000019.1 GCA_903917705.1 uncultured Verrucomicrobia subdivision 3 bacterium
GGGATAGCCGCTTCGCATAAACACGCGCAAAATTCAAATATTCTTAATCTCAATTTAAATTTCGTCGCTCGTTTCCTTTGAAAATTACACTCCGAAGGTCACGCTGAGGTGGTCTGTGGTTTTCCAGTGTATTTCTTTAGCTACAAATATTCCGCGCCTGCGGCGCTCGGGGTCCTTCCGGGTCCGTGCCGGACGGGCCACCATTCAAAGACCGGCTCGCGGGGACGCTCGCCCCACCTCTTGGCCCGTCCGGCACGGACTGGCCGTCGGCAAAGACTGCCATGGACCTAGGGGGCGTGGGTCATGAGCTGGACATCGCGGCGGCGGGATTCGGGGGTGACGGTCAATTGTTCCAGTTTGCCGTGGCGATAGACGCCGGTCACGGTGGTGTTCCGCGGGGCGTGCAGCTTGAAGCTCACATCCCAGTCGGCTGGCCACGCGGGCAGGAGCAGAATCCGGTCGCCGGCGGTGGCGAGCAGCATTTGCTGCAGGGTGAGCATGATGTTGCTGCCGTGGTCCTGGTCGGGCAGCCAGTCGTAGTTCGGCCCCCACATGGCGGGGAACCGGAAGCGATGATTGGAGTTGCGCACTTTGCCGAGCAGGATGTGGCGGGCTTCGTCGGTCAATCCCTCCAGGGCGGCGCATTGGCCGTCGTATTGCCAGCCGATGGACGCCTTTTCGGGCCGGTGCAGGAAGGTTTCCACGCCGATGGCGAGATTGGTCCGGCCGACGCCGTAGAGTTCAAACGGCCAGAGGGCGTAAAGCTCGGGGTTTTCCACGTTGCTGCGCTGCGGATTGAATTGACCGGCGGGCTGGATGCGGCCGCCGGTGACGGGCACGGGCGGCGTGGCGGCCTGGAGCCGCTGCCAGAATTCGCGCTCGGTCTGCGTGCGGCCGGCCGGGATGGCGAGCAGCCGGCCGAGGACATCATTCAAGCCGGCCACGCTGGGGGTGTCGTTGGTCACGCCATACCAGTAGGTCTCGACGGCCTGGGTGGGGGTGATGACGAGTTGGCCCCGGGCGTCGCGGGCGAAGCGGGTGTCGTAGTAGCTCAACACGGCGCGGGCCATGGGCAGGAGTTCGCCGGTCAGGAATTTTTCGTCGCCGGTGTATTCATAGTAATCGAGCATGAGGGCGGTGAGCTCCAAGCCCTGCTGCCAGGCGTATTGCCAGTATTGGCATTGGACTTCACTGACGGGGTGCCCGGTCCGGTTCCAGCCGTAGTCGCGGTTGGCGTAGGTGCCGAAGATGGTCATGGTCTCGGGGAAATATGCGCCGGTGACGTGATGATAGAGCCGGGCGCGGGCTTCGCAGAGCGGCAGGACTTCGCGATAGAAATTGAACAGGGTGTGGAGCTCGTCGAAGTCGCCGCGGGCGTTCATGGGGAAATACGGCAGGCGGGTGTTCTGCCACCAGAAGCAATCGCCCCACTTGCGCCAGTCGGCGTTGAAATCGGGGCCGCCGGCGAATTTGGGGTCCACGGTGAAGATGGAGCCGTTGAACTTGATGGGATAATGGCCGCGCCCGGCGCAGGCGGTCATCCAGCGCTGGAGCACATACGCCTGCGTGACGCGCGAGGGCGTGGCGTCTTCACCCGCGTCTTCCTTGAGCAGTTTGCCGCCCAGATAAATCCGCCGGGCGCCGGTGGCGGCGTCCACCGTGGCGGCGACGTGCTGCCATTCGCCGGGCTTCAGGCAATGCGGTTGCAGCAGTTCATCCGCGCCGACGATGAACCGCAGGGCCAGGCCGGGATGGGTGTCGAACAGAAAGCCGTCGGCGCCGCCGGGCGTGATCTTGTCGAAGATGCGCCCCGCTTCGCCGGGCGCGGGCTTGATCCAGGCGGCGACGGTGAAACCTTTCGCGAGGGAGATGTCGGGCGGCGGGGTGCGGCCGGCGGGTTGCGCCTGCGCGAGTTGGTCGATTTCCGCGGCGGTCAAGGCGCGCTCCAGGGCGACGGCATTGGCAATCTCGCCGCCGAAACGGCTGCCGCCGCCGGCATCCGCGCCGAGCCGCAAGGTGTGTTTGCCATGGGGCAGGTCCGCCTGGTCGCCGTCCACCAGAATCCAGCTGCGATTCCAAAAGTCGTTCCACCAGGTCGCGGTGCGCGCGGCCGCGGCGTCGGCGGGGATGGGCTGCGGCAGCTGCTTCTGCCATTCCGCCAGCGTACCGGTCTGCGCGGTGTGCGTGGCGATGGCCAGGTCAAAATGTTTCACCGCCTGTCCGGATTGGATGGCGTTATGGGTGGTGGAATTGAAATCCTTGCCGGTCAACCGGGCGCCGAAGGTGCGGTGCAGCAGCGGGTCATGCACCGCGCCGGCGAGGGATTCGAGCCCCTGATGCTGGAGCGTGAGCGGCACGATGGAACTCTCGTTGCGATGCCAGACGAGCACGCCGTCGGCGGAGGAATTGATGACGCCATCGGCGCTTTCCGAAACCTCGATGTTCGCGGGCGCGGCCTGCATGGTCCAGCTGGAGGAAAGCTCGGAACCGGTGAGCACGCGCTTTTCCGTGCGCCAGGTTTCGAGGGCGGCCGTGACGGTGCGCGGCGTCCGGCTGTTGCCGGAGACGTAAATGACCGGGGCGTCGGCATCCACGAAGACGCGCAGCGTGGTGTCGCCGGCGGTGATTATAATCTGGCCGTCGCGCAGCTTCAGCTCCTGCCGGAACTTTGCGCCGCCAGCCAGGGGGCTGGGAGAAAGATGCACGCGCACCCGGCCCAGCTTCAGGAGCCGGTTGCACTCGCTCCACGCGTCGGTGCGGGAGATGTAAAACACGAGGTCGCCGCCGTCCTCCACCCAGACATTGAGGCCGACTTCGCCGTTGCCGATGGGCATGGAGCCGGCGGCATCCCGGCTGGGCGAATCCCAGACGACATTGTAGCGGCCCAGCTCCGCCAGCGGGTCAGACTCCGCGCGGGCATCGGCCTTCGGCCCCGCCGCCGCGGATAAGTCGGGCATTTGAAACATGGCCAGCGCCATGATTCCAAGCATCGGGACGATGCGGGATTTGATGAGTGTCATAATATCCTTTGGCTAATTCAACCGCGTCGAATCAATCTTCGCGTCGGCTGACTTCAGCCCCGGCGCGGTGGCGTGCAGCGAAATCCGGCCCGGGGTGAAACCGCTGGAGCGAATCAGCCCGGTGGCGACGCCCGCCCCGGCGCGCACGGCGGCGGGGCTGACCAACTGCGCCGGGCCGCTGACGGTGAAGACAACCGGATTGGTCGCGTCGGGCACGGGGTTGCCGTCCGCATCGCAAATGGTGGCGTGGACAAAGACCGCGTCCGCGCCGTCGGCCGCGAGGGGGCGGTTTTCCAGCGCGGCTGCGAGCTTGAGCAGAGCGGGCTGGCCGGGCGTGTGCCGCACGTCCGCCACCACCGGCTGGCCGCCGATGTAACCGACGGCTTTCAACTCGCCGGCCGCATAGCTCACGGGCGCGAAGGTGAACGGCGGATGGCCGGTGTGGCGGCAGTTGCCGCCATCGAACATGGCGAGAAAGTTTTCGCCCTTCTGCTGCTTCAAACTTTGGGCGGTGGCGGCTTCATCGTCGTCGACATTCTTGCCGCTGGCCATGTAAACCGGGTCCGCCTGGGGATGCCACACGCCATAATCCGAATCGGGACCGGCATCGGGCTTCTGACGCGCGACGACTTTGCCGTTCACCAGCAACTCGACTTCCTCGCAATTGGAGAAGACGACCACCTTCGCGGGCGACGGGCGCGGCGTCCAATAGTTGGCGATGAAGAGCTCCGGCGCGTTGGCGTCGCGCTGGCTCTGGAAATAATAATAGGAAAACTTCGGCAGCCGCAGATAATCCAGCACGCCGCAAAGCGCGATGGGATTCTCGGCGCTGCAACCGCGGATGTTGTCGACGCCTTCCCAGATGCAATCGCCGCACAGCCACCGGAACGAGGCGTTGCGGTTGTGGGACCAGGCAAAGTTCCACGCCTGAAGCAGCAGCGCATTTTCCCCCGCGCCGCGCAGCACCCGCGTGGTGCTGTGTTCGCCGCCGAATTCGTAGTCGCCATATTCCCGGGCGAAGGAGCGCTTGACCCCCTCAAACCCGGGCGCGGCGGGACGATTGTAAAAGCCCGGCCAGCCGGCGTAGGGAACGTCATAATGCCGGAGATCCTTGCTGGCATAGCTGTCGCCGCAGGTGAAAAGCTGGCCGCCGGGATATTCCTCACGGGCGAGGCGGGCGCAGTCGGCGTAAAAGGCATCGTGACCGTAAGTCTCATTCAGGCTGACTTCCCACATGATGGCGCTCGGATGATTGCGGTGCCAGCGGACCATCTCCCGGATGTTCTGCCGGGCGAGATTGGTGAAGGATTCGCTCCGGCTGAAAAACTGCCAGCCGGGCGTGCAGACCGAAACCATCAGGCCCAGTTCGTCGCAGGCGTCCATGACCGCCGGCGACTGCGGATAATGGGCGAGACGCAGGAAATTAAACCCCGCGTCCTTCAACCGCTGGAGGTCGCGAAACTGCGCGTTGTCGGGCACGGCGTTGCCGAGCCACGGAAAATCCTGGTGCCGGTTCGCGCCGCGAATGGTCAGCGGCTGGCCGTTGATGACGAGGCCCAGTTGGTCATCATAAGCCAGCGTGCGGATGCCGAAGCGCGTCGAAACGGAATCCGCAACTTTCCCGCCGCGCAACACTTCGGTCTTCAATGTGTAAAGCCAGGGATGGTCGGGATGCCAGAGCTTCGGATTGGAGACGGTGAGCCGACAGTGGGTCGTCGCCTCGCCGCCGGGCGCCAGCCAGGAAACCTTCTCCCCGGCTTCAGCCACCTTTTCGCCGCCGGGCGCGAGCGCCGTGAACCGCACGGACACATCATTTTCAACTTCGCCTTCATTGGCAATGTCCGCCTGCGCGAAAACCGTTGCGGCTTCAGCCGAGGCCGATTCCGTCCGCACAAAGATCCCGCCGCCGGCGACGCGGTTGGCGGCCACGGCATCCGTGACGTGCAGCAGGTCGGTGACCGCCAGCCGGACGCTGCGATAAAGCCCGCCAAAATAGGCAAAGTCGAGCTGGTTGTGTTTCTTGCCCGGCGGAATTGTCGGCGTGTCATTATTATCAAGGCGCACCGACACGACGGCGCCGCCCTGCCCCAGCGCGTCCGTGAGGTCCACGAAAAACGGCAGATAGCCGCCGCGATGCGTGAGGACGTGGCGGCCGTTCACCCATACATCCGCGACTTGCATGGCGCCCTCGAATTGCAGCGAGATTTTTTCCCCGCGCCATGTTTTGTCCGGCGCGATGTGACGGCGATACCAGCAAACGCCTTGAAAATACTTTTGCGCCTGTTCCGGCGACTCGATGCGCGGCGTGTGCGGCAAGCAGACCTTTTCCCATTTGGCGTCTTTGAACGCAACGGCGGATTCGGGCGGGTCGCCAGGAAAACTATTCGTCTGGCTGTCCACGCGTTCGAAACGCCAGGCATCGTTCAGGCGCAATTCAACCCGGCCGTTGTCAGCCGGGTTTTGGGCGGCGGGCAGATGCTGGCTGAAGCTGAGAACAACGACGGAAAGAAATTTGACGATTAGCTTCATGAGGTAAATATATTGCCCGGCTGAAAATGGGATGCCGACGCGATTGACGAGGTTACAAGCTATTTCCCCTCGCGCTGACCCACGAGCGCTTTGGGCAGCAGGAAGACGATCGCCACGCCCGCCAGCGTCACGCCGGCGCCAAGCCAGATGAGGTGGTTCATGGCATCATGGCGAATCTGTCCGGAGAGGCTGGTGAAGTTGACGCCCGGGTTGAACCAGATCGGCACGCTCAGAGCCTGGGTGACGGTGTGCTGATAAATCCAGGGACCGGCCTTGCCGCCGATCATCAGGCCGATATTCCACACGCTGAGAAGCAGTGAATAGCCCAGCGCCTCGCTGCCCTTGGGCGTGGAGCGCACCGCCAGGTCGAACAGCGGCAGGTAGGCGAGAAATTGCAGGAACGTCCCGATGCCTTCAATGGCCAGCGCGCGCGGCATGTAGGGCGTGTAAACGGTGTATAACAAATACGGCAGGGCGGAGAGCGACGTCACCAAAATCGCAAGGTATAACGAAGTGCGCAGCGAGACCTTGCGGCACCACCAGGCGTAGACGCCAGAACTCAAGAGCGCCACGCCATAGCCGGCGAAGCTCAGCCAGCCCAGCGCGGCGTCGCTATAATTCAGCGTCTGGGTCTGGTATTCATAAAAGCAGGTGCTGCGGAACGTCGGCACGGCCTGGATGAAAAACATCAACACCGCCGGCAGCAGCATTTCCCGGCGCGCGACATTTTTTATCTGCTGCCAGATGGAGGCGATGACATGCAGATGCTGTTCAATAAACGAGCGGCCGTGCGCCACCGGCGGCGGCAGCGGCGTCTCCTTCAACAAAAACCACGCGGTAAAAAACATGCACATCAGCGGCAGCAAGGCGGCGGCGCCAACCCAAAACAGCGCCAGGCTGGCGAGCAATCCGCCCAGCAGACCGCCGAGCTGCGAGCCGAGGTTTTGCGCAAGCACCCGCAGCGAACTCAGCCGCCCGCTGACGCCGAACCGCTGGCCCGCCTCCACCAGCAGCCCGCCGGAGGTCGTGCTGCCGAACACGATGGCCGTGTTCATCACAATGGCCAGCACCAGCAGCATGTTGAAATAATTCTTCGAGGACAGCCCCATCTGCAGCCAGGTGGCGGGCGACTGGCTCATCAGCAGCCACGCCGCGGCCGCTGTCAGCGCGCTCAACAGAAGGTAGCCGCGCCGACGCGACCCAAACAGCGGCACGCCGTCCACCAGCAGGCCCGCGATGACTTTGAAAGTCCACGGCAGCATGGAAAGCGAAAAGAATGTCGCCGCCTGATCGCTGTTCAGTCCCATGACTTTCGTCAGGAGGTGGCAGAACGGCAGATAGCCCAGCCCCTGAAGCTGCACAAACGTGGTGGCAAAGACGCCGGTCGCCATGACCGTGGCGATGGGCCACAGCCGTTCGCTGTATTTTTGCGATTTAATTTCGGACATGATTCAAAGGCGGCGTTATCGGCCCAGCGCCATATTGATCGCCAGGATGGCGACGCCCGCAATGCTTTCACCGGCGATGCAGCCGGACGCGATGGAGATGACGAACCGGTCGCTCCACTTCGGCGCGGATTTTTCCGGGATCCAGCCGATGAAGGCTCCGAGGAACATCGCGAAGCTGGTGTAGGCCGGAATCGTCATGGCAATGCCCAACGCCGTCGGCGACGGCATGTAGGGACGCGCTTTCGGGAAGAGCCGTTCCAGAACAACGATGATGACGGCGGCGGTCAGGGCCACGAGCACCGCGATGATGGCACTGTGCTCCAGCGTGCCCAGACCCTGCGAGAGCAATTGCGCCACGCCTTTCCAGATGAGCGCGGACGGCGCGGGGAACTTGTCGCCGCCGAGCGTGTTCGGGTCCGGCACGAGGAGAAAATATGCCGGCACGGCCATCAATGCGCCGGCGAGGACGCCGAAGATTTGCGCGATGAACTGTTTGCGCGGATTCGCGCCGACCATGTGGCCGACCTTCAAGTTACCGATGGTGTCGCAGCAACTGCACGCGGCCCCGGCGGTGACACCGGCGGTCATGAGGTTGGCGGGGATGTTGCCGGGAGCAATGACACCGTAGGTGAGCTGCGTGACCTTGCCCATCGCGCCGATGGGGTTGACGCTCGTTTCCGCGCCGGCGCGCGTGGCGACGGCGGCGAGGAAAAAGGTCATGACCACCGCGATCAAGCCCATCCACCAGTGGATTTGAAACATCAATATGAGCAGCAGCATGGCCAGAAGTCCCATGACCACAAAGCCGACGACAAACCAAGTCATCGGAATTTCCAGATGCGCGAGCACGCCAAGCGGCTTGTTTTTGTTTTTGCCCAGGCTGGCGAAGATGTCGCCGAATGTGCGGCCCATGGTGCGCCATTGAAACGCCAGCGTCAGCAGTCCGCTGATGACCAGCACCGTTGCGCCGGGCCAGAGCGACCAGGCGACGATGTTCCGGTATCCGCCGATGCTCTGTTTGGCGGAGGCGTTCTGGTGGAAACGATCCCTGGAAAGTTCCGACGGGTAGGCATCTTCCAGCAGGCTGCGGTTGAAGCGCATGAGGCTTGAGCCTTCCAAGGTCTTGGTAAATTTCACAAATTCCTTGGTGGTGTCACGCAGCGGAATGCCCGTGAAGCGCGTTTCGGAATAAAGTGATTTGTCTTCCAGGATTTTGTTCAAGTCGTCCATCAATGCCAGTTGCACGCCGGCAAGCGCCGTTTGGCGCAGGTTGTTCGTGCTGTATTTGTCTTCCTGATAACTGGCCAGGCTGACCTGGCTGGCTTTTGACAGGCTGGATTTGAGATAGGTTGAAACCGGGTCGGAGGGATGTTTAAGTTTCAGCGCAAGGGCGGGAAGGTCGGGAAAATCCTTGTCTGAAAAAAGCGGCGAGCCTTGAAAGCCCAGCGCGGCGGCAACGGTCGTTGGTTCCAAGGCCGGAATCATCAGCGTGGCCTCCCAGTTGGTGGCCGTCACAGCCTTGAGCGACAGCATGACGGCGTTGGCGGCCTTGTTGGTGAAGATGTCAAAGGTCACGAGTTTCGCGAAGGGATTGGGCGATCCGTTTTGCAGCGTCGGCGCGGAAAAATCGCGCTGGAGTCCGGCGATGCTGGTGTAAGTCGTCGTCTGGTTCCAAGTGTAGCGGAACTTGCTGGTGACGGCGTCGGCAGACATCTCCGGTTCAGTCGTCGTTTCCACCACCGTTGCGGAAAACGAATCGTTCGTGGTGACGGTCAGCGGAAATTGCGGCGCAGCCACGGCTTTGATTTCCGGTGCCGGATGGCGGACGATGGCTTCGTTGATCAGCCGCGGCGCCAGGATGCCGTAGTTCAAAACCAGTCCGAGCAGCATGCTCATGCCGATCTTGATGCCGAAAACCGCGCCGATGCCGATGAAAATCAGGCTCGGCTCAAAGCTCAACGTCAGCTTGCCCATGCCGATGCGTCCGATGTGGCCCGGAATATTGAACATCCCCGGAATCCAGTTGAACAAGTCGCGCACCGCCGCCAGGATCGCGCCGAGCAACCCGGCGATGCCCATCGCCTTGGCTTTTTTGATTCCCTCGTCGCCGTGCGCATAGATGGCCTTGAGCGTTTCGCCGGTCGGGATGTTGCCGGGAAACTTCAGCGCATCAATCTGGATCATCTGCCGCTTGAGCGGAATGGCCATGAACAGGCCGAGATACAAGACAACCGCAATGAACAGCGTGAGCTGCCACCAGACAAATTCATACCCCGTCAGCATCGTCAGCGCCGGCACCGCCGACACCAGGCCCGCCGAGGAAATCCAGCTCGCCGCCACGGCCGTGCTCATCATCATCGTGTTTTCCAAAATGCCGAACTCGCGCTTGACCATCCCGACGCTGCGCAGCGCCTTGAACACGGTGAAGATGACCACCACCGCCGCGATGTCCACGCCGAGGCCCCAGCCGGATTTCAGGCCAACGTAAAGATTGGAGACCGACATCAGCCCGCCGAACATCATGCCGGCGACCACGGAGCGGATGGTCAAATCTTTTTCCTTGTCGCCTAGATAAACATTTGTCAGCCATTCCTGATCGCGTTCTTCGGCGGCTTTGAGTTGGTCGAGATGAGCTTGCTGATTGCTGGACATAAATATTTTGTCAGACCGAACGCCCGTTTTTGCTTTCGTTATCAACCATGGCATCCACAGGATGAAACCCGTTCACCTGAGTAAACCCCGCCGCGGCCGGAAATACTGCATGCCGCTGACGCTGCAAATCGTTCTACCGGGGGTGCGTGGGCCAAAAGATAGACGAGCACTACCGGCTTCCGCAATCCCGAACCCTGCTCCAGCCCACCGGAATCGAGCCGGTCAGCCATTTTCCTTCTGATGTTCCGGCAGCACGACTTTGGGCCGGAACATCGGCAGCCGGATCCGCCATTTGATGCCCGCCAGCCGCAGCAGCAACGTGATGAGAATGCTGATGATGGCGTTCCATTTGGCATTGAAAGAATATTGGTGCAGCAGCACAAACGCCGACGCGCCCCCGAACGCCGCCGTCGCGTAAAGATAAATTTCCCGCCGGAAGACCAGCGGAATTTCACCGATGAGCAGGTCGCGCAAAATGCCGCCCGCCACGCCGGTGGTCACCCCCATCATCACGGCGATGGACGGCGCAACCCCGAACGCCATGCCCTTGCGGGTGCCAAACATCGTGAACAACGCCAGCACAAATGCGTCCGCCACCATCAGCACCGTCGTCGGCAGGGCGTGATAGCGCACCAGATAAAAGGTGACCACGGCGGTCGCAGCGGCGTTCAGGATATAGCTTTGATCCGCCGTCCAAAACACCGGCAGGTCGCCCAGCAACACATCGCGGACAGTGCCGCCGCCACATGCCGTCACCAGCGCCAGCACCAGCACGCCAAACAAGTCCACCTGCTTGCCGCGCGCCGCCAGCACGCCCGTGATGGCGGCGACGCTCACGCCGAAGTGTTCGAGGAGGTATTCCACGTTACGATTGATTTATCTGGACGCAGTGTATCGGTTGGGAAAATCCGGCTCCGGTAGCCAGACCGGCAGGTTGGTGATGGAATGGCGTGCCGCCGCGGAAGTCGGAATGCGCCACGCCTCAAAAAACGGACCGAGGTTTTTGCCGGTGATATTCGAAAACCGGACCAGCCACTGGTCACGCTTTTCGTCGTCATTCTTCGGACGCTCACTATTTTTCAAATCCCGATACTCAATAATTATTTTATGGAACGCGTCCCAGCCGAAACCGTCCACCAACTGGTCATAGAAGATCAAACCCGTGAACGGCTTGCTGGTCCAGGTATCGTTTGGGTCACCGAAATACGCCTTCAGGTTTTTCTCGCGGCTCGCGTCATTCATCGCATTGTGGCCGTGGCGCGGCAGGCCGCAGACTTTTTCAAAGCAATACATCGAGAAGATATTGACGGTGATTTCCGTGGTGCCGGCAAGGACCCAGTCAGGTCGCTGGTGATTGTGACCCAATTCGTGAAAAAACCCCCAGTTACCCATTTCCAGCGCCCCCAAGTCCGCCACCTTGTTCGCCTGATCCAGCCAGGCCATGATCGGATAACCGGAGTGCATGTAGCCGGCGGAAATCTGCCGGTCCAGAACAAAGCGCTCCGGGCTGGTGCGGTTTGTCTGGCCAGAAAATTCATCTTCCGCCGCAACGACGCGGTCCCAGAATTTCAACACCTCATCGGGATTGTCGAGCCGGCGGACATTGGCCGACGGCATCGAGATGGCGAGATTGTTTCCGACGAGTTCCGCCCAGGGCGCGGGGGCATTGCGAAGATCGACCTTCCACGCGGCCAGATCCGTCTTGCCCAGTTCAAACAACGGGGCGGCGACGGCATTTTGAATCCTCACCGATACCACGCCTAGTTTACAATCGGGCGGGACCTCAATATACACCGGCCCGCCAAACGCGTTCGCAGCGCGCGTCACCGTTCCGGTGATTTCAAAGTTGCGCGTGATCTCCGGCACGCGTTTCCATGCCGCAATCTTTTCCGACCACAGCAAATCCTTATGGCAGCCGATGCGGAGCCGCAGTTTCCCGCCGACGGCGCCGGCCGGAACGGTGGCCGTGATGATTTCCCCGGGCGCGGCGTAAAGCCCGGTGCTGTGCCAGCGGGGAACCTGCGTGTCCACCACCACCGTGCGCTCGACGCGCGGCGCGTCCGCCGGCGGCGCCCCCGGAAAATCCACCGCCGCGGGATACGCCCGCACCGATTCAGGCGGCAGCACCATCAGCTTGTGAATCTGCCCCCGATAGGCGGCAAATTGGTCCTCGAGCCCGGCGCGTTTCCACGGCTGCTTCGCCGAAGGAAATGACGGCGCCGGAGCATTCGTGTCTGCACAAAAGGCCGGCGAAGCAAGACTCCACGCGGATAACAGGAGGACGATTCTGGTGATTTTCATTTTAGAGTCAGTTCACAGAACCGCCGCCCGCTTCTCATCCGCACGGACGCCGAGATTGCCGTACCGATGGTAATCGGTGCTGATGCTTTGCTCGTGCAGATACCAGAGCATTTCGAGTCGGCCCTCACCGGTAACGGGCATGCCGATTACGCAGCCTCCCGCCTCGCCGCCAGCCTGCAGCACCGGCACCGGCGCGCGGTCCGGCGAGGCATAACGCACCCGGTCCGTCTGTTTCCCGCGAATGGCCGCCGCCAGCTGCTCGTCGGTCTCCACCACAAACTCAATCGCGCCGGCCCACGATTCCGTGAGTTCCTCCAGCAATGTCAGCGCGGGCGATTTCAAATCCACCGGCGCACTCACCGTCACGCCGCAGCCCGCGATGTGCGCGGCAATGATGCGGGTGAAGATATCAAACGCGCTGTCGCCGGCATGGACGCGGACGCGGACATTTTCACACGGCAGATAACGCCGCGCGTTGTCCTGGCCGACGAGCAGGAAATGATCATGCTCCTTGCCAAATTCGTCGCGCAATGCCGCCTCGCAACTCAACGCGGCGGCGACAATGCGATCCGCCTCGGGATGTTTCTTCGCCAGCAGGCCGACGCACAAAGTTCCCACCGTCGGCAGCGCCGGCAGGTTGGACCTGCTCACCTTCACCGGCGTTCCGTCGGTGAAGTCCATGAGCTGCGCGACATAGTTAGGCCCGCCCGCCTTCATGCCCGCGCCGAAAACAGACTTGCCCATGCCGCCGAACGGCTGGCGCAAAACAATCGCGCCGGTGGTCACGCGGTTGATGTAAAGATTTCCGGCGCGAATGTGCTGCTTCCAATAATCCCATTCCCGCTCGTCGAGGCTCTCGAGGCCGCTCGTCAGCCCGAAGCCGGTCTGGTTCACCAGCGCGACGGCCTCGCTCAATGTTTCAAAACGCATCACCGCCAGCACGGGTCCGAAAAATTCCGTCAGGTGCGTGAAGCTGCCGGGGCGCACGCCGTATTTGATGCCCGGGGTCCAGAGGCACGGATTGCCTTCCACCGGCTGCGGCATCAGCGCCCACTCCTCGCCCGGCTCCAAAACCTTCAGGGCCGTCTCGAGATCTCCGCCGGGCGGGCGGATGAGCGGTCCCATTTTCGTGTCCAGCTCCCACGCGGAGCCCACCTTCATGCTCTGCACGGCCTCGCACAAACCGCGGCGGAACGCCGGGTCGTCATAAACCTCGTTCTGCAACAGCAGCAGCGACGTGGCGGAACATTTCTGGCCGGCATGGCTGAACGCCGAATGTAAAATATGCTTGATGGCCTGGTCGCGGTCGGACACAGCGGTGACAATCGTCGCGTCCTTGCCGCCGGTTTCAGCGAACAGGTTCAGGCGCGGATTGTCCCGCAGCATCGTCAGCGCCGTCTCCGTGCCGCCGGTGAGAATGACGGAACTGACCTTCGGGTGGTTGATGAGCTTGCGGCCTTCCTGGCCGCCGGAGCACGGGACGAATTGCAGGACCTTTTTCGAAACGCCCGCCCGCCAGAAACATTTGCAAAATTCCCACGCGACCAAAACCGCGTCGGACGCGGGCTTGAGTATCACCGTGTTGCCCGCCGCGAGGGCGGCGGCAACGCCACCGCAGGGAATGGCGATGGGAAAGTTCCAGGGCGAAACCACCACCACCACCCCCTTGCCTTTCGACTTGAGCGTCGGCATTTCCTGCCACCAGCGCGCGGTGTCGCGGTAAAACTCCAGAAAATCAATCGCCTCGGAAACTTCCGGATCCGACTCCGGCAGCGTCTTGCCGCCGTCGGCCAGCGCCGCCCCCATCAGGTCGCCGCGCGCCACGCGCAGTTCCTGCGCCACCTTGCCGAGAATTTCCGACCGCGCCGCCGCGGTCATTTTCCGCCAGCCATCGGCATCCGCATCGGCGATTTCCACCGCGCGAACCACGTCGCTTTCATTGGCCTGACGATATTTTCCCACCACCACTCCCGGCCGCGACGGGTCCAGACATTCGCGCACGGTGCGGCCTTCCAGCACCTCCTCGCCGCCGATGACGAGCGGAATCTGCGTCGCCTGGGCGCCGCAAAGCGGCTGCCACTTGGCGATGATATGCTGCGCCCACTCGCCGTTTTGCGGCAGCGCGAAATCCGTGTCCGGCTCGCTTTCCAGATGCGACCAGCCGCGCGCCAGCGCGTTTGGATTCGCCGGCGGCAACTGGCGGTTCTGGTTGCGTCTCGGCGTGGTGCCGGTGCCGGGAAGGGCGTCAAACGACGCCAGAAAACCCTGTTCGAGCTTCTGCCATTCGGGCGAGCCCGCCTGGATTTTGAAAGCATGGCGCAGATAGTTTTCCGGCCCGGTGTTCTCGTCCAGCCGGCGGATCAGGTAGCCGATGGCGTTGATGAAGTTCTCCTTTTTGCACGCCGGCGCGTAGAGCAGCAGGTTGCGCGACATCTCAAACAGCGCCCGGCGCTGGGAATTCGCCATGCCCTCCAGCATTTCGAATTGCACGCGGTCGAGGGCCTTGCGCTCCTGCGTGAGGACCAGCGCGTACGCGAGATCGAACAGATTATGCGAGGCGATGCCGACATCCATCGCCGCGAGATTTTCCAGCTTCAATAATTCGTGAACCATCCGCTTGTAGTTCGCATCCGTTTCCACCTTGGTTTGATACGGCGCCTGCGGCCAGCCGCGCACGGAGGATTCGGCGCGTTCGGTTTCCATGTTCGCGCCCTTGACGAGGCGGATGGTGATGCGGCCGCCGCCGGCCGCGACGCGCTGCCGCGCCCAGGCCTGGATTTGCATCATCGTTTCAAACGAATCCGGAATGTAAGCCTGCAACGCGATGCCGGCGCGGATGTGCTTGAGTCCGGCGCGATCCAGCGTCCGCATGAACGCCTCGGCGGTGAGCTCCTTGTCGCGGTATTCCTCCATGTCGAGATAGACAAACTTCGGCACGACTTCGCCGCCGGGCCGCGTGAACCGCGCGCGGTCGGCCGTCAGAAACAACCGCTCCAGCCGGTCGCACAGCGTGGCCACTGTGTGCTCGCGCGCGAGCGCGGAGATCTGCGAATAGACCGTGGAGATCTTGATGGAGACCACTTCCGTCTCCGGCCATTGCAGGCCCTGCAGATATTGCTGCAGACGCTTCTCGGCCTCGGCCTCGCTCAGTATGGTTTCACCGAGGAAATTCACGTTCATCCGGACGCCTTCCTTCGTCCGCTCCGAAAGGTGGTTGACGAGCAAATCCTTCTCGCCGGGCAGGATGACGTTGGCCGTCTCCTTCTGCATGTGATCCTTGACGAGCGGCAGCGCGACGCCGGGCAGATAGCTGCCGAACGACTGGAAGCCCTTCATCAGCGTGCGGTCCACCGGCCCGAAAAAGCGCGGCACGCCCTGCACGTCGAGGATGTGCGTGAGGTGCTCGACGGCGCGCGCGGGATTGTTCGTGCGGAACGCCTGGTCGGTGATCTGCGCGAGCGTGGCCTTGTCCGACGGCGTCTGGAGCATCCGGTCCAGCTCAGCCTGCTGGCGTTTTTCCGGCGCGGTCTGGAGTTCCGTGGCCCGCTCCTGCAGCCGGCGCGCGAGGAAAAGCGCCTTCTGCACGGCGGGGGCCAGTTTGGATTTCGGATCCACCGGGCAACCGGTCAACAGGGATTCAAGCTGGTTCGTGTTCAGCTGGTTCGAGTTCATATATTTTTTGCGGAGGTTAAATTATTTCTTTTCGGCAACCTTCTGCGGTTCGGCGTAAAGCCCGATTTCGGCGAGCGCCGGGCAGACGGGGGCCTGGGTGATGCGCAGGCGGACTTTATCCGTCGTGACAAAATCGCCGCGGACCAGCCGATGGCTGCCGATGCTCGTGCCGGCGGCAAACTGCACCCACTGCCCGTCCTTCCACTGGTCGAGCGCGAACGCATCGATGCGCTGGCCGAGCGGCAGATATTCGCGGAGGCTCACGATGTTGAAGGTTTTGGCCGCGCCCAGGTCCAGGATCAATTCGGGCGTCGTCACGCCGTCGTCCGTGCTCCAGTATTTGTTGCCGTTGCCGGCCAGCACATTCTTTGCGGCGAAGGTTTTGTCGTTGCCGCGCACATTGCTCGCCGTGACCCTGGCCCCGGCGGCAAAGTTTTTCGCGTAAACCGCCTCCAGCCGGCGGTGAAATTCCGCCAGCGATTTCACATCCGCGTCCGCGATCCGCCCGCGCCGGTCCGGCGGCAGGTTCAGCAGGAACGAAGCGCCGCGGCCGACCGATTTGAAATAGAGATCCTCCAGCTGCGCCGGTGTCTTGACTTTCCCGTCCTGGCTCGCGTGATAAAACCAGCCCGGCCGGATGGACACATCGCACTCGCCGGGAATCCAGTCCGCGCCGGGGCGCTCGCCGGAGTTCAGCCCGCCCTTGTCCGAGCCGG
Source organism: uncultured Verrucomicrobia subdivision 3 bacterium (assembly GCA_903917705.1). Classification (GTDB taxonomy): domain Bacteria; phylum Verrucomicrobiota; class Verrucomicrobiia; order Limisphaerales; family UBA11358; genus UBA11358. Next base: position 16,339 of record CAIXBQ010000019.1, read on the forward strand.
GATAGCGGCCCTCGGGATTCAGCGTGGCCCAGCACGTCTCCCCGGCGACGCCGCGCTCGTTGCCAATCCAGCGCGCGTCCGGCCCGGCGTCGCTGAACATCATCGCGCCCGGCTGCAGCTTGCGCACCATGGCCCGGGTCGTTGGCCAATCATAATAATGCTGACGGTCAATGTTCCGGTTTTCCCGCGCGCCGCCGTAATAGCCGTCGCCGCCGTTCGCGCCGTCGAACCAGACTTCAAATATCGGCCCGTACCGGGTCAGGAGCTCGCGGAGCTGGCTGCGGTAATACGTCAGGTATTCCGGCTTGCCATAGACCGCGGAATTCCGGTCCCATGGGGAAAGATAAACGCCGAACTTCAGCCCCGCCTTCCGGCAGGCGTCGGACATTTCGCGCACCACGTCCCCCTGCCCGTTCTTCCACGGCGAATTTTTCACCGAATGTTCCGTGAACTGCGACGGCCAGAGGCAGAAGCCGTCGTGATGTTTGCACGTCAGGATCAAGCCTTTCATGCCGCCCGCCTTCGCCGCCTGCACGATCTGTTCCGCGCTGAAATCGGTGGGGTTGAAAACGGATTCCGCCTCGTCGCCGTTGCCCCATTCGCGGTCCGTGAACGTGTTCACGGTGAAATGCACAAAGCCGTAAAACTCCAGGTCATGCCAGGCCAGCTGGCGGGCCGACGGCACGGGGCCGAACGGCGCCGGCGGCGCGGCGGCGAAAACCGGGGCGGCGGCAAGTACGAGCGCGGCGGCAAGCAGGGAATATGTTTTCATGTCGGTTTAAAATTTTTGAAGCCCCGGAAATCAAACCAGGCAATCGGCGAGCAGTTTCCGCGCGGCCTCGTTGTTGTTCGTGGAGAGGATGACCGTGGCCCAGCCGCCGTCCCGGCGCATGAAGCGCATGGAATGGATGTTGATCTGCGGGTCGCGGAACCGCGCGGACACCTTGGCCAGCGCGCCCGGCTCGTCCTTGATGCGGATGGCGATCAAATCCTCGCTGATCGCGTCGTAACCCGCCTCGGCCAGCACGCGCAGCGCCTCGTCGTACGGCTCCGCCTCCAGAAACACCACGCCGTGGACATGATCGTCCGTGACATTGATCTGGACGATGTTCACGCCGCGCGCGCCCAGCCGCTCCGCGATGTCGGCCACGGTTCCCGGGCGGTCGGCCGCCGTGATGATGGTGATTTGTTTCATCGTTTAGGTTCCCTTCGGTTGATGCAAAGAGGTTGCGACATCCGCCACCACCGCGTCAATCATTGCGCGCGTCACATGCGGCATGGTGATGATGTGGGCGATGTCGCGGCTGGGCGCGATCTGCCAGCGGGCGAGCACTTCCGGGCCCGGCCGCGGAAACACCACCGTGTTCGAATTCTTATGCCGCCACGCGTAAATCCCCGCCGCCTTGAATTTGGCGATGGCCCGGTCCGCCAGCGAAAAACATTCCACCGCCCGCGCCCGCAGGCCCGCCTCCCCGCGCCGCTGGATCGCGCTCCAGAGAATCAGCGGGCTCAAGGCGTTCCGGCTCCCCGCGATCGTCGTGTCCATGCAGCCCACATATTCCACGCTGCGCGCCACGCGGTCCACGTGCGTCCGCCGCGCCAGCGCCACCCCGCACGGCATGGGCGAGCCGATGAACTTGTGCCCCGAAACCGCGATGGAATCGATCCCCGCGTCAAAGCCGAACGGCTGCGGGTCCGCCACCCACGGCAGGATCATGCCCGACAGCGCCGCGTCCGCGTGGATATAATAGCGCGCGATGGCCAGCTCCTTCAGCATCGCGCGGATTTTGCCCAGGTCATCGATCGCCCCGTGCATCGTCGTGCCGATGTTGGCCAGGATGATCGGCGGCACGTCGCGATGGATCTTGAGCGTCTCCCGCAGATCGTCGTAATCGATTTCGCCGTCCTCCCGGCCGCGGATCATGATGCTCCGCGCGCCCAGCACGCGGACGATTTTCGCCGCCGAGTAATGCGTGTGCTCCGAATAATAAACCATCCCGTTCGGATACAGCTCCCGCGCGAGGTAGAGCCCGTAGAGATTCCCCTCCGTGCCGCCCGCCGTGGTGTAGCCCCACGTCTCCCCCGCCGGCGCGCGCAGGTGTTTCTGGAAAAACGCCACCACCTCCCGCTCGAACGCAAAGGTGTTCTGCCGGTAGATCGATTCCCCGAACGGGTCGCCCACGTTGTTCAGCGAATACCGCAGCAGCGGCGTGATCTCGGAATAATCAAAGTCCTGCGCGCACGGGTAGCCGACAAAAGTCGCCGCCTGCCGCTCCATCTCCGACAGGAAATCGGCGATCCGCGCGGACGCCGCCGGCGGCAGCGCCGGCATGGGCGGGATATCGGCGAGCAATTCTTCAGGGAACAACGGCTTCATAGATAAAGGATGACTTCAACGGGTGGCCTTCGCCGCTTCCTCGGCGATGATCTGGTAGCCCTGGCGAACCGCCTCCGGCTCGCGCGAAAAATTCATGCGTAGACACTCGTGCCGGTGCGGCCAATCCGCCTCCAGCCCGTAGAAAAAATATTCCCCCGGCACCGTCAGCACCTGGCGCGCCTTCAGCCGCTCAAACAGCTCGCGCGTCGAGATTTTCAGGTTCTTCAGCCAGAGCCAGTGAAAGAACGCCCCCTCATTCGCGTGCAGCGCCCAGTCCAGACCCGCCGCGTCGAAATATTCCCGCGCCCACGCCGCCGCCTGCCGACCCCTCGCCTCGTAAAACGGCCGGAGCAACTGCGGGCCCAGCTCCAGGATTTTGCCGCTTTCAATCCACGGCAAAACCAGTTGCTGCCCGATATTGCCGTTGGCCAGCCCCACGATGGCCGTCAACGCGCCCACCGCCTTGGCGATCGGCTCCGGCGCGATCACAATGCCCGTCCGCGTGCCCGGCAGGCCCAGCTTGGAAAGGCTCAGCGTCAGGATTACATGCGGCGCCCAGAACGGCTTGGCCGGCACGAACAGCACCCCCGGAAACGGCGCCCCGTAGGCGTTATCCAGGATCAGCGGCAGATTCCGCGCCGCCGCCAGATCGGACAGCCGCGCCACCTCCGCATCCGTCAGCACATTGCCCGTGGGATTCGTCGGGCGCGACACCGCGATCGCCCCGATATCCCCGCGCGCCAGCGCCCGCTCCACCGCCGCGAAATCGATCTTGTATTTGAACACCTTGGCGCCCCGGCCCTGCGGCCATTCGATCTGCGGCTGGCACGCCACGAAAAAGTGCGGCTCCAGCCCCTGGTCCGCGTAGCCGATGTATTCCGGCGCCAGCGGCAGCAGGATTTTCTTCCGGCGCCCGCCCTCGAAATGGCCTGCCAGCAGGTTGAACAGGAAGAAGAACGCGCTCTGGCCCCCGTTCGTGATCGCGAGGTTTTGCGGGCCGATGTCCCAGCCGAATTCCCGGCGCAGCAAATCCGCCAGCGCGCGGAGAAAGCGCGGGTTGCCCTGCGGCGGGTCGTAGCTGACCATCATGCGCTCAAAGCCCGGCTCATCCGCCAGCAATTCCGCCATGCGCTCGCGCACCAGCGCCTGCATGGCGGGCACCACCGCCGGGTTGCCGCCGCCGAGCATGCGCATGCCCGGGTCCAGCGCCAGCGCGCGGCCCATGTCATCCATCAGCGAGAGGATGCCGCTGTGCGCCGACAGTTTCCTGCCGGACAGCGAAAATTCATAGGACACGGGCGCCATGTTCAGCCCAGTCTGTCAGGAAACCGCTCCCGCCGACAATCCCCCATCCGGGGGAGAAGCCGCCGGACGCCCGGGCAACGGGAAATCATCCGTCATTCTCCATGGTAACCAGAGCTTATTTTGAAACCGGGCTTTCTGCGATGGTTTATGGATGATTCGCACAATCTTCCGCGAGGAATCCGCCACCTCCGGCTTTGTCTGTGGCTACCGCGCGAGGACGCGATTCTTTAAAACGGAAGGGTCCTAATCTGACGCCGCCCGTCTCTCCGGCGAAAATTCCACCGCCCCAAACGATTTTTCCCGACGAAAAAATCAAAAGTGATGTCGCGGAAATGTTTTTCGAACGCGCGCGAATGGTTTTTGCGCACGCAAAAACTCCCCGCGCGCACGCAAAAATGTTTTTTGCACGCGCCAAAATATATTTTGGAGCTTCGGCAGAAGTTTTCCCGCACGCAAAAATTCCGGACGCGCGCGCGAAAATGTTTTTTGGACGCGCAAAAATCATTTGGGGAGGTGCCCCAGAGGGTTTTGGAGGCGCAAAATTGTGTTTTGCGCGCGGGAAAATCATTTTTGCACGTGCAAAAACCTCTGGCGAACGCGCAAAAGGTTCTCCCCAAGCGCCCCAAATGATTTTTGCGCGCGCAAAAACCTTGGACGCGTGCGCAAAAATCTCCGGCGCGTGCGCAAAAACCATTGCCCAACGCTGGAAAATCATTTTTGGAGACGCAAAAATGATTTTCCCCGACGCCGCCGGAGACGCCGACGCCGCCCATTTCCTTCAAAACGAGCGATTTATGCCGAAACCGCCCGTTTTGGACTTTTTTCAACGTTGGTCCAACACCACAAGAGCATGAGAACTGTCGATAGCGCCCGCTATTGAGTCGCAACCAGCAGCGGCTTTGTGAAATCCATTCCTGATTGGTCTAAAAATCATCCAGTCCACCCCTGCCCCAACACCGTCGGTGCGGAATATTTGTAGAAATATAAAAAATAAAGATTCGCCAGTTCCGTCAGGAGCGGCAGTTCCGGGATAAGTCGCCCCTGACGGGGCTGGAATTTCTTCGGGGGGTGTATTACTTAAAATAATTCGCACCTGCGGCGCTGAGGAAACCAGCGGGGCCTGCGCCATCCTGCTGGCCGTGGTCATCGCCGGCTTTTACTTATTCCGCAAACTCTTTGGCAAATGAGCGGCGGCGCGCGGGTCCGGCTGGAACCGGGCGGGCCGGTTTATTTTCGCGTGGGAAACGGATGCGCGGGGGGCGCGGCGGGCTGCACTTCCAGCAGATGGCGGCGGAACTTTTCGTCGCGCACAAAAATGGGGCCCACTTCCACGCGCACCTCCTCGCCGCGGGCCTCCATCCAGCAGCAGTCGGGCGAGGCGGGCCCGGTCTGGCTGGGATAATAGGCGCTGACTTTCTTGAGCGGGACTTTTTCGCCGTTCAGCCGCGGCCAGCCGAAGGTGACATTCACGCGGGGGATGTCGGCGCGGGGTATCCGGGCGGTGCTGTAAACTTCCACAAAGGCGGAATGCTTGGCCCAGAAGGTGAAATCGTCGCCCTCGAACCGCAGGCTGCCCACGGGGCGCACGGAACCGTCGGCGGATTTCACGGAGCAGTCGAACCAGGTGTTGGTCCGGCCGCCGGCCACCTCGGTGGCGCCTTTGCGGATGCGGTAGGTGTAGCTGCCGCGGTTCCATTGGAAGGGGCGGCGGACGCTGGCGAATTCGCCCTCGTAGCCGGCGCTCTCCACGAGGCAGTCGGGGCCGGCCACGCGCACATTTTCCAGCCCGACGGGGGTCTTCTTGTCGGCGGACCAGCGGGAAAAGATGGCGCCGTGGCCGGGAAAGGCGCGCTCGTGATTGGTGGCGTTGAGCCAGCCGTTGATGTTGGATTGCAGGCCGCCGTAAAAGGTTTTGCCGTTGATGTCGGCCAGGCCGCAGGGGGAGACGTAGAGGTTGTAGGTGGCGGGAATGTCGCGGTCGATGGTGACATCCATCTCGAGGGAGCTGAAATGGGCGACGGGGTGCTGGAATTCCCACCAGATGTTCGCCACATGCCACGGCTGGTGCGGCAAGGTGACGCCGACGGCGCGGGCCATGGCTTCGGGCGCGGGCTGGACGCAGGAACCGGCGTCGGCGCCGGCCGCGCCGCGGTCGGGGGACTGCAGCTCGGCGTTGTATAATTCAAATTCGCAGATGGTGGGGACTTCGTCGGCCTTGAGGATGTTCAGCCGGAACACGCGGGCGGCCACGGGCGGGAAGGTGAGCATTTTCTCCGGGCCGATCGTGGTGCCGGCGGCGATGGTCCGCCAGGCGGCGCCGTCGGGGATTTGCAATTCGAACTGGCGGACGCGGTTCCAGTCGCCCTCGTCGATCATCGCGCGGCCGACGCGGGTGGTCTGGCCGAGGTCCACCTCCAGCCAGCCGCTGCGGGAATTTTCGGCGGCGCCCCAGCGGGTCTCGCGGCTGCCGTCAAAGGCGGCGGCGGCGCTGAAAGCCTTGCCGCCCTGCCAGACGCTGGAGGCGCGGGCGGGCCGGCCCTGCGAGACGGGCGACTGCGGGGGTCGCTGCTCGCCGCGAATATACCGGCCGACCTGCCGGAGGGTTTTTACGTCGATGGCGCGAAGTTTTCCGCTGTAATCGGGACCGACATCGAGGGAGAAGATATTGCCGAACTTCGCGGCGCCGAGATAGTCGGCGTAAATCTTTTCCGCGCTCAGGCAAAGGCTGTCGTGCCGGGGCAGCGAATAGAACCACATGGCGCCGCCCTGATGCGCGGGCAGGATGGGATAGGTGAATTCCGCGAGGCGATAGTTTTTTCCGGCGGCCTTGTTCATGTGCGGGCCGGCGGCGCTGTGGTCCGCCAGCGGTCCGGGGCGCCCCATTTCGCCGAGCCGGATGTCGGCGGCGTCCTGTTCGCCGTTGTTGAAGCCGACAAAACAATCGGGCTGGAGCGATTTGCAAAAAGCCACCGTGTCCGCGTGGCTCAGGCCGCCGTCGCCGACGGCATGGTCGAACCAGATGTATTCAATGGGGCCGTATTGCGTGAGCAATTCCTTGAGCTGGGCTTTTTTCATCTCCGGATTTTTGCCCTCACCGGCGGCATGGCCTTTTCCCGCGACGCCGCCGGGCCAGGCCCATTCCCCCTCGGAATGATAGAGCGCGAGTTTGATGCCGTATTTGTCGCAAGATTTCCGGAGCTCGGCGAGCACGTCGCGGCCGAGCGGCGCTTTTGTGACCTTGCGGTCGGTGGTTTTCGTGTCCCACAGGCAAAAGCCGTCGTGATGCTTGGTGAGGAAAAGGATGTAGCCCATGCCGGCCTCCTTGGCGGTCCGGGCCCACTGGTCGGTGTCGCAATCCTTCGCGGCGAAGAGGTCGATATTGGTCACGCCCGGCGTCCATTCCTTGCCGGAGAAGGTGCTGAAGCTCCAGCAGACGAACATGCCGAACCGCAGATCCTTCAGCGCCTGGACGCGCGCGTCCGAAACGCCGGCGACCGGCGCGGCGGCGGTTTGGGCGCGCACAGGGAATATTGCCGGCGCGGCCAGAAGCAAAGCCAGGCCGGCGACGAAACGGAGTGAGTTAGATTTCATGGGATTGATGATTGTCTGACCGCAGTGTAGCGCGGGGCGTCAATGCTGGCCGTTGTCTTTGACGGCGGCGGCGCGCGGCAGATGTTTCAGTTGCTTGAGCAGACTGCCGGGCAGGGATTTTTCGGTGAGCGGTTTCAAGGTTATGCCGCCGCCGCCATAGGCAGGCTTGCCGTATCGCGATTCCAGGCTGGTAAACACCGCGCCAAGCTGGTCGGGGCCGCCCGAGGCGAGGAAATAAGTGTCGTGCAGTTGTCCCCAGGTGCCGTCGCCGACCGCCCCGGTCAGGCATTTCAAATGGTCCACATCCGGCCCGAGCCAGAGCCGGTACAAACAAAGCCGGGCCGCGGAGGGATTCTGTCCGGAAAAGTTTTCCAGGAACGAGTTCACGCCGCCGCCGAGCGTTTCAACGCTGCGCTGGCCGCCGTTGGGACAGTTGATGGTCGCCAGGTGCAGCCATTTCTTCGCGGCGCGGTCAAAAATATAATACCGCGCATCGGTGGTGTTGGTTACCGCGCCGGGCTGTTTGTGAACGAAGAATTGGAAGGTCTCGTTGGTCTTCCAATTCCAGATCATGTGCGTATGACCGCCCTCCCCTTCGCCGCCGAACCGGCCGAACTCGGTGTGCGGCCCGGCTTCGGTCGTCTTCGGATGCTGCGTCGGCGACGTGTCCCAGATGGAGAAGATGGTGCGCCGCTCCTGCGGGTCGTTGTGCTGGATGCCGCAGTAGCCGCCCGCCGGCTCGCCCGGATGCCAGTTGGCGCCGCAATAATAAGTCGTCGGCTGCGTGGCCAGCACGGTGATTTCGCCGTAGAGACAGGTGCCGTCGCCCTGCCCCGCGAGATTCCACCAGAGATGCTGGGCCGAGGCGTTAAAGCCGCACAGCAACACGCTGGCGAGCAGGATTGAATAGGTTTTTGTTTTCATGGTTTGGTTTTGGTTGTTCGCGGTGAAAAATGATTTTCAAATCATGTCTTCCGGGTCAAGGGTCAATCAGTGAGTTTGCCGGTCATTCTCTATTTTTAGCTTAATCGTCTCGATGGCATGATGGCCGACAGAAAGTGCGGCCATGCCGTTTTTCACCATCAACGGCTTGCCGTCCTCTTCAATGAGACTGGTGTGCGCGGCGGACTTAGCCGGTTGGAACAGCTTCACGGCGGCCGTGCTGTCTTTGCCATCGATGTCATAGGCGCGAAGAATGACGGAATCGTCGTCCTCGCATTTCTTGATGGTGGAAATGATGACGTTGTTTGCGGAAACGGAGGCAAAGCTCATGAACGGCGGCAGGAATGCGCCGGCGGCAGGCTGCGTATTGACGACGACCTGAAGCGGATGATTTGCAGCGATGCCGGGCTTGCGGCCATTGCGCCAGCCGCCCTCGTGGGTGGTCAACGAGAAACTGAAGGTGTGATCACCCGCTTGCGGATACCAGACGCCTTGACCGTTGCAGCTTTTGCGGGAAGCGAGCAGGACGGGCTGGAGCACGGTTCCAGTTTGCGCATTGGTTGTCGGATCGACCCAGTCGAAAACCGAGACGCTGGAACTCATCGTCAGGCCGCCATGCTCGTCGCTGGCATCCACGAAATCCTGAACTTCGCGCGGGCGGATGTCGCGACATTGCTGAAAATAATTCAGGCCGCCGTAAGCGAGGCCACCGGAAGTGGGAAGCTCGTCTTTGCCAATTTCGACAACCCCCATCGGAACTTCATAGGCGAGTTTCGGTTTCTCCATCGCCAGCGGCAGCGCCATGCGAAATTCGCGCCAGAGCCGGCCGTTGAATCCCTGCAAATCCACCTGGCAATCGAGCCGCTTGATGCAGTTCCACAAGATGACGCGCTGGCGGACCGTCGTATCGGCGAGCGGCTGTTCCAGCTGCCAAACCATGCGAAGCCGACCTTTCTCGACCAACTTCCATTCCGGCTTATGGGCCGCCACGCGGTCAAAGCTCGCATCCATCACCGGCTGAACCACCGCTCCGGCTTCTCCCGCGTCCGGCATTTGAGGCGAGTAGGAATTCATCGTGAACACCTCGCCACCAAGGAACCGGTCCGATTTGAGCAGCTGGCGATTTTGTTGTTTATCAAAGATTTGTTCGATGCCGCCGGGTATGAGCACGACGCGGTAATAATCGTTCTCGCACGCATCATTGGTCTTCCCCGATGCAAAGGCCATGGGTTCCGCCGGGCCAGCTTCGTCCGCTTGGGCCGGTGCTCCGGGATGTGTGACATAGAATGTTTTGTAGCCGAGCGGCGGAACATCGCGGGCGAGGAACATCAGCTTCGGTTTCGGCGGGCATTTCTCAAACGCCTGAACTTCGTAAATCCGGGCGTATGAATCGCCCGGTGCGCCTTTGGTGATGAACAGCCGTAGAAAACGGAATGACTTCGGCTCGAATTTGTGGACAGTCAGCGAATCTTCTTTGTTGGTCACCGGCGCAACGAGTTCGGCCCACGGTCCGGTTGCCGCATCGGCGGATTGAATCTGGAAGGCGGCGGTGTTGAATTTCGTTTCGCCGCCATACACTCCCATGACGCCTTCGTGCCGGATGGTGACTTTGTGAATGGAGCGCGGCTGTCCGAAGTCAATCGTCAACCAGTGCGGGCCCGGGGAGTTGCCGGAATTCCACTTGGCAGAGCTGCCGGTTTCAGGATTCGGATCGCAGACGTTCCATCGCCCATCAATCGCCTTGTCGGCGGCGTATTCAGGGCTGAACACCGAATCGGCTGTTGCCGCCGAGCCCGCCGTTGCGGCAGCGACGTTAATCTCATCCGGCGAGTCCGCCCACGTTTTTTGATGTTCGATTTCGTTTCCGGCAGCATCCACGACCGCGATCGGGCCGGTGACGCTTTCCGGCAGGTCCATTTCGACGACATCCGAGCGCGCCCACGAAAGATCGTTGAACACGGTGACAGGAATTCCCTTCGCCGAATCTGTTTTCACCTGCGCAGAAATTTTGCCGAGCGCCTGGTCGAGCAGAGCGCGCCCGGTGTCGCGCGCATTCTTGACCTTGCTGAAAAAGACCTCGTCGGTGATATGTCCGTTTTTTCCACCGATGCCATGGTCGATGTAGATTTCATCCTTCCACGCTTGATCAAGCGCCCTCGACGGCCAGTCGCCAAAACTGCCACTGAGCATGTCAGCGAAGGTGGTGAACGTCTCCGCCGCCGGAAGCAGGCGCGCGGCCTCGCGCTTGGCGGATGACAATTCGTGGTGCGTCGGACCGGTGATGTACACCCAGACATCGGGCCGCTCGCCCATCAGCTTGTCGAACTTCGCGACCGGCTTGTCTATCGTCTCAAAGAACCCGCGAATTGAAGAATAGCTCATCTCCGGATATGCGCCGCCAGCCGCCGCGATCGTCTGCGTGTTCCAGAAATGAATCAACGGGCTGAAATTCACCGGCTTTGAAAAATCCATCGAATTGACCAGGCAATACGCCGGCGGAATCTGGCGCTGCTCATAGTACGAGGACTCCTTGTCCAGCTTGGCGTGAATGTTGCGCGAGCATCGCGTCGGATCACCGTTGAGATACGCGAGATGGTTACCGTAATGCCCCGGCGTATACAGCAGCACGCCCGTCCCGTCGGGGCTCAGCCAGCGGTACAGCCCCTCGTGGTAGCGGCTGATGAACATGTACGGGATTCCCGCCTTCGACAAAATCTGCTGCATCTGCAATGACCGCCCCGGCGGATCGGGATTGAACGCCACCTTCACATCACAGCCCGGCAGATTCTTCAAGATCCACCGCCGCCCATAATACGTCTCGCGGATCAGCTCTTCGCCCGACATCCACGATTCATACGGCTGGTTGTATGTCGCGCCCCACTCGAGCCGGTGCTCCTTCATCCGCTGGATCATCTCGCCGCGCAGTTCCGGGTGCGCCTCCAGAAATTCCATCACATGCAACGTACACTCCATGCAGAACGTGTAGTCGGGATCCTTCCGCATCATCTCAAGCGCCGGCATGATGTTGTGTTCGATGCGGAAATTCCGGCACGCCCCCGGCGTGTCCATCCAGCCCGTGTCCTGATGGCTGGACGAAACAATAAAGACTTTCCCCGTCGAAAAACACGACGGGCTTGGGCCCGGCCCGGATTCCGCAACAAAAACTGCGGTGTGGGCAAACCTGCCGGCGGCGAACAGGGCAAGAAAGAGGATCGCGCGTATTTTCAAAGGTAGCGGTGGCGATGGGTCATTCGGCCTGATCCGTGATCGAGAGGTGGTCAAATTGCGCCCAATGGATGCACGGCGTGGCGCTGGGTAGCGCATAGTGGACAAATCCGACCTCGATCTCCCCGTTCATCTTCGGCTGCGCGATGGTGGTCACCTGCCGCCAGCTCTTGCCATCCCTCGAGATAAAGGCCGTGAGTTCCTGTCCTTTGCGCGTGAGCTTGAACCATTTTGAATCGGAGCCGACATCACCCGAAGGCTGGTTGCCGGCGCCGTCGATCATGGTGCTGTCGCAATGGCGCGTCGCGCCATCGGCGGAACCCATGAGGGCGATGAAGGGGATTTCCCGGCCGCCGAGCGGTGCGCCCGGCCGGGGCTCAACATTATTGCGCAGGATGATTCCGGAATACCAATTGCCCGCCGAATCGAGGCGCGTGCCGTCGGCCAGCGCCCGGTCCGGCGTGATAGCGGACAAATGCGCGATGACCGTGACATCGCCCTGATGCGGACGGGTCAGGAGTCCCACGGAATCACCCACCAGGGTGACGGTGCCATCCGCCACGGCGCGGTTGATCGGATAAAGGTGATGTTCCAGTTCAGTGAGCTTCATGCCGTTGGCATCCGTGACGGGCGCCGGCGTGGCATGGACGACGACTGGCGCGCTATCCACCGTGCGATCCCCCTCCAGAATGGCGCGGGCGAAGACCGTCCTGGTTTCACCGCCCCAGACGGGGGCCGACAAGGTTTTCTCCGGCTGCTCCGTGCCGGCCAGAAAGTAGTTTTCCGATTGCGCGCCCTGTTGCGTGAAATAATCGAAGTGGTCGTTGACCGCGTAATATTCCACGCGCTTGATCTTGCCCGCAAAACCAGCCATGCGGCTGGAGAGTTCCAGCCGGATGCCATCGGTGAGACGCGCTTCAGCCGTCAGAACCGGTTCACTCCCGATCGCCGGGTGCGCGAAGGCGGAAGCCGGCACGGTAGTGGTGGCAAAGCCCGGGCCCGACCATGTCATCTGCAGGAAATCGTCCGCCTGATTACCCCGGCCCTTTCCGTGATAAAACGAGACGCGCAGTGGATGCACGCCCGCCTTGAGCGCAACCGTGCCCGGATACCGGGCGATGGACCGGTCGCCGTCGGCATCAACGACCACCTTGCCGTCCAGAATGAATTTGGCGCCGCTGGCAGCGACAAGATTGAACGTATAAAGACCGGTCGCCGGGATGCGCAAATATCCGTCGAAGGCGAAGGCGTAGCCGTTGCGGTGCAGGCGCGGGGTGATGTCGGGCGTGGCGGTGACGCCGGTGCGCAGGGGCTTGAGCGAGGAGAAATATGGCAACGCCGACCAGGTTTCCGGCCGGGCGGTTTCGTAATAGCGATAGGAGAGACCGGAAACCAGCCCGCTGATTTCGGCGGGCGCCAAAGGTCCGGCAGGCGCCGCCGTGAACCGGGCTTCCGGTGACTTCTGATTATAGATGTCGCGGAGGACGAGCCGGACATTGACCTGGCCGGCGGGCGGCGCGGGCAGCGCGAAGGCGCACTCGCGCGCCTCGGGGTCGTTCCAGGAATACGCGGCGATCCGATTGTCCCCGTCGAATACTTCAAGGTCATAACCCAGTTGGGGCGTGGACTTGGAATCCACGCTCCAGCGCACGACGAGTTGATTGCCCAGCCACTCGGCGGAGGGATTTTCAATCTTCGCGGCTTCAAAGAAATCAGGCTGCGCGGGCTGGTGGACCGCGAAGTTCTGATGCACCACCGGCACCGACTTGCGTTTGCCGGTGGCGGGGTCAATCGGGTTCGACGTGGTCTCCATAAGCACGCCGTTGCCATTTTCGCCGGGCACAAGCGTGATGCCATTTCCGCCCGCGTTCTGCGCGGTGAAGTTTGTCCGGGAAGTCCACTGGCCATTGTTGAAGGTGTAGATATTGCGAAATTCCGCGGCGGCTTTCTCCGGGGCATTGCCGCCGAACCATTCCATGAACCCGCCCATGTTGTTGAACCCGGTCAGTTCCGCCGGAAACTTGAAGGTGGCCATATGATACCATTCCCCGGTTTCCAGGCTCTTCATCCAAACCCCGGCGTAGCCCAAATGCGCCGCATGATCCGTCGGCGTCCAGATGCGGTGGACGAACCGATACCATTGTTTCACCTTGAATTCATCGGCCGGCCACATGCCGGATACCCCGCCGGAAGATCCCTCCCAAGTGGACCGATGCCAGCCCATGTGCGGCCCGGCATAAACGAAATCAATGCCGCTCACCGGCGCGCCCTTGCCGGTCACGCCCCAGGTGGACCACAAAAGGTGCGTGTTCGGGCCGGACGAATTCAGCTGCACGCCGCCGTAATATTCGCAGCCCCACCCCTCCCGGGACCGGCTGTGATGCGGATAGGTGGCGATGTAGATTGACCGCGTCCAATACGGATACCGCGCATCGTAGGTGACGCATTCCAAATCCGACTTGGACTCGGGCACCAGATCATAATAACTCGCCCGCGCCGCCAGCGGTAACAGAGCGGTGGCGAGAACGGGCAGCATGGATTTTAGGCGGCGGAGGGTTTTATTCATGTTTGTATATTTATTTGCGGCGATGGTCTGGGATCGATTCCGTTTTTCAAATTCACTCGGGTTAAAGCTCGAACTCCTTGCTGATGACGACGTCCTTGCGGCGCGATTCCGGCGTGACGCTGAGCTTGATGAGTTTACCGTCCTTGACCTCGCCCTCGACGGTCGTGTTGGCAAAGGCGTGCAGCTTGAACGCGGCGTTCCAATCGCGCGGCCAGGCCTGGAGCAGCATGATTTCGCCATGCTCCCCATTTTGCAGGAGCATTTCCTGAAGGGTCGTCATCATGTTCCCCATGCCGTCATAGTCGGGCGGCGAATCGTGCGGCGAACCACAGAAACCGGGAAAGCGGAACGGCTCGCGCCCATCCCGGTCCTGCCGGAAGAGCCGCTGGCCGCGAATCCGTCCCAGCACATCCTTCTTCGCGTTCTCGGCCTGGCCGAGGCGGGCGGAGAAGATGCCAAACTGATTCCAACAGCAGTGCTCGATGTTGGGCATCACGTCCAGCGCATTGACGGCCTCCTGAATGTCCGGCGTCTTTTTGTCGAGGCTATAGATGCGGAAAGGGAACACGGTGTAGAGGTCCGGCGCCTCATAGTTGGCGCGCGCCTTAAGCCCGCGATCCTCATTCATCTTCTGATAGACCCCGGCATTGTCGGGCATGTGCCTGCCCTTGTAATCACACATGGGAATCGGCGGCAGGACGGCCTTGATTCGCGCGAGGTCGCGCTTTTGTTCATCGGCCAGCAGGTTGGACGGAAGTTGTTCGAGGCGATCGACGACATAGTTCAGACCGGCCACGGTCGGCGTGTCGTTCACCACGTCATCCCAGTAAGTTTCCAGCGCATGGGTGGGGAAGATGCGGATTTTGCCCTGCGCATCGCGCTTGAACCGCGTCTCGAAAAAGCGCAGGGCGCCGAAGACGTAAGGCAGGCCCGTCTGGCGCAGAAACGCCTCGTCCTGCGTGTAGGCGTAATCATCGAGCATCAGGTTGGCGGCTTCCAGGCTGTGCTGCCAGGTCCACCGGCAATACGGCTCGCTGTATTCCTTGGCGCCCCAGCCGAAATCGCCCATGACCGGCAGGCCGAGCCGCGAGAAACATTCCTCGAAATAAATCCCCCGGGCGCCGTAATAGTTTTCCGCGCGCGCGGCCATCACCGGCGCCAGCTTGTTCATGAAAACCAGCAGCGACCGGAAGAAGTCCGCCGAACCTTGCGCCAGTTGCGGCTGGTAGAGCAGGCGGTTGTTCTGCCACCAGTAGGAATTGCCGTAGAACTGGTCGTCGGCCGTGGCGGCCAGGTCGCGGTAGTCGAGCGCATAGGCGGCGTAGTTCGGATGCATCCGGAAGATGCCGCCGCAGAAATTCGCCAGCATGGAGGAGCGCATCTGGCAGGCGAGCAGAAATTTGGACAGAACATACGCCTGCGTGACGACGGGATCGGATACGGTGACGAACGAGCGATCCCAGTAATCCGCCCAATACTTTTCCGTCCGTAACTGCGCCGCCTCGAAAGCGGGCGCGGCGCTGGCAGCGGTCTCCAGTTCCTTGATCCACGTCCCGGCGTCCGGTGTCTGCGCCCGGTGCGTCGTGACGACGACCTCGAAATCGCGGGCGGATTGCTTGGACCGCAACTGCTGATCGCCCTGCCGGCCCAGCTCAATGCCGCGACCGCTGATCTTGACGCCGAAGGTGTTGTCGCGGATGGGATCCACCGCCTTCACCAAATCGGCATACTTCTCCATGTGCTGCCATTTAAGGATGGTGTCCGCCGGGGAGTATTCATTGCGGTGATAGGAAATGACGGCGGCCGGGTCGCGATTGTCCCAATGGTCGGCGCTGGTCCAGACCGGCACATCCTCGGGCGCACCGCGCAGGGGATAGCAAGCGTTGCCGATGGTGTTGTGAAAGTCGCGCCGGTCCGTCCGCCAGTCGTAGTAGGCGACCATCGCCGCCGTCGGCTGGTCGGCCTGCACGCGGAGGCGGATGTCCGGCGCGCCGGCATCCACGAAGGCGGTGAGGCGGACTTCTTTCCCCTTCGGACCGGCGATGATTTCGCAGCGGCCCTGGCGCAGTTTCAACTCCTGCCGGTAGGGCATCCCCTTGCGGAACGGATTGGGCGAAAGATGCACGCGCACCCGGCCGCACTTCAACAGCGTGTCAATCTCGGAGATGGCGTCATTGCGGGCGACATAGAACAAAAGGTCGCCGTCTTCCTCCACCCACAGATTGACGCCGACATTGCCATTGCCCAGCGGGATGGACCCCGTTTCATCCTGCGAAGGCGTGGTGAAGACAGTATTGCAGGCATCCAGCCCCAAGTCGTCTAGCTTTGCCAGGCCGGCGGCGGTAACACTGGCAGACTGCGCCAATAATTGGCCGGCCGACACGGCGACCAGCAAAGTGAGAACGGTGGTTTTGATATTCATTCGGAGCTGTCCCGAAACCTGTGGGTGGTTTCCTTGACGAACCGCCCGATGGTTTAGTTTCAGTTATTTACTCCGCCGCTATTTGCCCGCCGGCCGCGCATCGAAGACCAGCACCTCGAACGGCGCCAGAGTGATGCCTTGCGGATGACCGGCCGACAGCGAAAGCGTTTGCACCCGCTGGTCCTGGTAAGGCGATTTGAGCGCGTAATCTTTCGCCGCGCCGGCCGGCAGCTCAAACACCGTCCCCGCCTCCACCATGATCGTCTGCGGCTGGTCATCCGGATTGCGGAGCATCAGCGCGCCCTTGTGCGGATTCCACGCGGCGTAACCGTAGGCTTGCAGCTTCAGCGGATCGCCGCCGACCCAGTGCGAATCCACCAGCACATCCGCATTCGCCTGCCCCCACTTGGCGGCCTCGGCCACTTGATCCCACGCGCTGGCGGTCATCAGGGACGGCGTCAGATACAACTCCTGCAGCGACGACCCGTTGGCGAAATACGAGCGTGCCTCGTTCTTCAGGTCGGGCGGATTGTTCCGGCCCACGTCGCCGCCCTGGAACTGGCGGCCGTGAACGATGCCGTGCGCCATGATGGAATTGAGCGGATAGAGCGGCGACTTCTGCACGAACATCTGGCGGCAGTAACCATCGCGGAACGTGAGCCACTTTTCGCGGTCATACTTGTTCGTCGCCACCAGGCCCTTGCCGGACCAGCCCATGTCGCCGCTGCCGTTGCGCCAGGTGGAGTCCACATGATTCAGCCAGAACGGCGACGGCCACGTGCCCACGGTGACATTGATGAAGACATCGGGATTTTGCTTCCGCAGATTCCGCGCCACGTCCAGCAGCGCCATGAAATGCGGGCTGACCCCCTCGCCGGCCTTGTCCCACTTGAACGCATTCACCCCGTCCTCGCGCATGAGCTGGAGGCAGCGGTCCTGAAACCATTGCTTGTAGCCGGGATAAGCCAGGTCCAGATGGGCGCCCGCCGGGATGAGGCCCATCTTTTGCGCCGTGGCCGTGCGCTCCTCGTTGCCGCCGTAGCCGCCCAGCGGCGATATCCAGATGGACAGATGCGCGCCGAGCTTTTCCATCTTCTCCTTGAGCGCCGCATAGCCGCCGGGGAACTTGTTGGTGTTCTCCGCCCAGAGCCCGCGGCCGGGCGTATCCCAGCCGTCGTCCACCAGATACGATTTCACCGGCACGCCGCGCTTCTTCACCAGCTCATCCGTGAAACGGTTCACCACATCAAGCATCTTCTTTGAATCCACCGAGAAGCCGAGGTCATACCAGCAATTGTAATGGAGAAACGGGCTCGACGGCCGCGCGCGCTCGCGCTCGATGTAATAAAGGAAAGCTCGGCGCAACTGTCCCTCCGGCGCCACCCCCGCCACCGCGCCGAACCCATAACCCTGCGCCGGCGTCAGCTCCAGCTTGCAGGCCAGGCCGATGCGCGCCCCCGCGCCGTCCAGCGCATTCTGCGCGCCCGGCATCTCCACGCCGAAAAACATCCCCCCGCCCGCCACCGGGCAGCCCGGCACCGAGCCGATCGTCCTGGCCCCCGCCACCCGCACATCCGCCAGCTCCACGCCAAACAGCGGCACCGTTTTGTCCGGCGCCGAAAACTCCACCGTCTGGCGGATATAACTCGAGCCGTCCCGCAGCTCCGCCCGCCAATGCGCCCGCACCCCGCGCGTCGACACCAGGTCCGCCTCCAGCGCCGCGCCGCCAATCCGGTCCGCCACCCGCACCCCGCCCGGCGCCGGCGCCAATCGCACCCGCCGCGGCGCACCTTCCAGCCGGAACGCCGACGCCGGGAGGTCCAGCGCCGGAAAATCCCCCAGCTTCTCGTCCACAATCTGTTCCCCCGCCGCCGTCGTGACATTGAACACCGGCTTGCCTTCGCGCACCCCCACCAGCAGGAACTTTTTGCCCTCCTCCCACACCAGCGCCAGCGCCGGCCCCCACGACATCCCCTGATCCGTGCCCTTGTCGATCCGGCACGAGACCCAGTTCGTGCCCGCGGGAAAAGGAAAGTCCTCGGTGGACGACTGATTCGCCCCCACATTCATCTCAAACTCCGCCCCCGCATGGCTCGGGTTCAGATTGAATTCCGAGATGACGCATTTGCCCGCCGCGCCAAGGTCCGAATGGTTTTTCGCCTGCGCCAGCAAGTTCATCTTGCCCAGGCGCACCAGCTTCGGCTCGCCGGCAAAGTCCGCGCGCGGGAACCACGCCAGCTCCGACCACGTGAAACCGTCGCGTGAAGCCAGCGCCACCACCCGGGCCGGTTCCAGTCGCACCGCCACCGCCACGCCGTGCCTGGCCGCGGCCGCCGGCGCCAGCGCCAGCCGGAACAATTCCGCCCCCGACTGGTCGAACGCCGCGCCCGTCAGCTTGTTCTGCCAGCCCAGCGGCCGGAGCTGGCCGTCCGCGGCCTGCCACGAGCCGGCGATGACCGCATTCTCCAGCGAATAGACCCCGCCCGACTGCGCCGCCGCCGCCGGCCCCGGCACCGGCCCCGGAAACTCCACCGCGGCCAGGCTGGAAAGCGCCAGCGCCAGCCACGCGGCGATGACGACGGATTGCAAGGATTTCAAACAAGAGATACGCATGATGTTGTTAACCGGTTTGGTAGCACAGAGCTTGGAAGGTTGGTTCCCTTCGGGCAATACCCAATCCGGGGGAGTCCTTGCCGACGGCCAGTCCGTGCCGGACGGGCCAAGAGGTGGGGCGAGCGTCCCCGCGAGCCGGTCCTTGCGGACGGCCATGTGGTGGGGCAAGACTCCGTCGAGCCCTGAATGAAAGTTAAAAAAAGAGGGACTGACCCCTTAATGACCCCTTAACAGGACACAGACGTAATGGCTGCGATCGCCGAGATCGAGGCCGAGGGTGCAGCCGCCGGCAGGCGCCGGGGCAGTGGTGGGGGTGGAAACGACCGACGGTGTCCTTTTATTTGGTTTTTTCATAGGCAGAGAGTATAACCC
>CAIXBQ010000020.1 GCA_903917705.1 uncultured Verrucomicrobia subdivision 3 bacterium
GACGTCCGCACACGCCCCCGTCCATCCTGCTTTAAAATCGTGAGTTCATTGCCCGGATTCGTAGCTTTCGTAGTTGTCATACCGCATAGACTACGACGTCTATGATCTTATCGCATAGTGGTGCTCCAGCGGACGCTTACGACGGAGCGTAGTGGCGAGAGATTTATGCTCTCGCGTATATGATGCGTGCGTGGGAGCTCGCGATGATCTGACCTTGGCCGGGGGTGTGATTCAGGCGGACCGCCGTGTGCGTTTGGCCTTGGCCCAAGCCGCCGGCGTGAGGGTGGGCACTTCGGACGTCTTCGCTTTGGGCAACCGTTCAAAAACATCCTGGAGATATTCGGCCGGATTGATGCCGTGACGGCGACAACTGCCCAGCACGGAGTAGATCACTGCACTGCGCTGCCCGGCCTCGGGATGCCCGACGAACAAAAAGTTTTTCTTTCCGATTGCGGTGGGACGAATCGAGTTTTCACAGGCATTGTTGTCGATGGCCAGCCGGCCGTCGTCCACGTAGCGGATCAAGGCGGCCCAGCGGGCGAGCGTATAATCAATGGCCTGGCCGAGCAGACTTTTGGGCAGCACCCTTCGCCGCACGATTTCCAAGGCCCGGCGGAGTCGCTCCAGGATGGGGCGACTTTGCCACGCGCGCACGGCCGCCCGGAGTTGCGGTCCGGCGTGCTGCTCGCGCAGCTGTTTTTCCACGGCATAGAGCCGGCCGATCTGGCCCACGAGCCACGCCGCCGACCGACCTTCGCCCAAGGCTTCATGCAGACCCCGACGCGCGTGCGCCCAGCAACCGATCAAGATCAGTTCTGTGCCCCGCTCCCGCGCCAAAGATTCGTAGACGCCATAGCCATCGGTTTGGAGTTTTCCGCGAAAACTTTTTAGGAACTCGCGTGGCCCCTCCCGCGAGCGGCTCACTTGCCACTCGAACACCACGTCGCCCTGCGGCTGGCTGTAAGTCCACAACCAGCCGGACTGGCTTTTGCCTTTCACATCCGGATCCAAGTAACGGATCGGCGTTTCGTCGGCCTGCAAATAATCCCGGGCGACCAAAGCGGCTTTCATCTCGCGGTAAATCGGCGACAACCAATCGGCGGCCGCTTCCACCCAGCCGCACAGCGTCTGGCGGGAGAGGTTCACGCCGTGGCGCTCGCGGTAAATCCGTTCCTGCCGGTAGAGGGGCAGATGATCCTCATACTTGCCGACGATCACCTGCGTGAGCAGACCCGCGCCGGGCAGCCCCTTCTCGATCAAACGGGCGGGCAGCGGCGCGATGACGATGCGTTCGGCGTTGGCATACTTGGGCCGGATGTAGAGGCGCTTGATGAACTTCGCCGGCTTCCAGTCCAGCTCCTCGGTGACTTCCTCACCGAGCTTGCGCCAGCCGGCGGGCTGTTGCTGCACTTCCACCGGTTCGAGCACCACGCGCTCGGTCTCCAGGTGCGCGGGCAACGGCTGGCGCACCGGACGCGCGGCGAGCGTGGCCCGTGCCGGCGTTGGCTTTGCCACCACCGGAGTCGGCGCGGTTAGCGCCGCCAGACCGGCCAACAACAATTCGAGTTGTTTGGGGTCGAGACTTTCGTTCTTGGTCCCGCCGAAGTAACGCTTGAGGAAGAGTTCGAGTTTTTGGCGGAGCAGTTTGTTCTCGGCCTGCAGGGTCGTGAGCGACTGTTGAAAATCGGTTCGCAGTTGTGTGATGAGGGCGCGCGCCTCGTCTAACGAGGTGATTTGATTGGCGAGCGTGGCGTCCATCGTGAGTTGCAAAATCAGACGTAACCACCACGAAAAAGTTCAAACTTTTTGGAACAATTTTAGGGTGAAAATTTTACGTCTCACGCTCATACCACGGACGCAATTTTGCGCCCCGCAAATCGACGCCATCGGTGAGCATCGCCAGCGCCTGGGGAGTCAAACTCAGCTTGGTGGTCTGCGGTTCGAGATTTTTCGGCCAGGAAAAAGTTCCGGCTTCCAAACGTTTTGTCAGCACCCAGATCCCAGTTCCGTCCCAGCAGATGATTTTGATCCGCGTATGCCGCCGATTGGTGAACACGAACAGAGCCCCTTGCTTGAGGTCTTCCCCCAATCTCTCCGTCACCAGCGCGTGCAGGCCGTTGAAGCCGCGGCGCATGTCGCAAGCCTCCACCGCCACGAACACCTTCAAGCTGCCGGAAAAACTTAGCATAGCTTGGTCAACGCCCGCACCAAGCTCGCCGCCAGCACCGCCTGTTTTTCATCAGCCACTTCCAGGTGCACCCCGCCGGGCAACTGTAATACCAGGATCGCCCCGGCCACCGCTGGTGGCGCTGACGCCAGCACCGCCTCCAACCACTTCACACTCTCGGTGGTGGGCACCGGCACCTTGGCCGCCGCACCCAACTGGCGCTGGCGTCTTTGCACCCAAGTCGCAAAGGTCTGATATTTGACGCCCAC